>NZ_JAGGRD010000066.1:0-254444 GCF_018613005.1 Paenibacillus sp. ISL-20 | reverse complement strand
CACTACAGATATCAATGGAACTTAAAGAAGATGACCCCCATTCAATACAGGGATCATCTTCTCAGGGCAGCGTAGCCTTTTTTACATTTGTCCTTTACAAAGGGTACAGTTTATTTCGGACCGGCTTTTTTGCAAACTTTTATGAAATTATTGTAATTGTGGAGAAGCTTCGGATTGCTGTCTGGAAATGAGAAACAGTACGATCCAGATCAGCAGGAATCCCAGAAGCTGAGGACCTGTCACGATCTGCTGGAATACGATCCAGTTGATGAGCACGCCCACCATAGGAAAACTCAATTCCGCAAGTGTTGCCACGGAGGCTTTGGTCGTGGTTAACCCTTTATAATAAACCAGCAAACTCAGGAGACCCGGCAGCAATGCCTGACCGATCAGGTTCAGCGATACCAAGGCAAATGCCCCGGTATTCCAGGCCGGCATATTCCATGCTGCCCCCTCACTCCATGTAATGACGGTCAGGAGCGGCAGTGCCAGCACGAAACGCAGCGAGGTTACCGTCTCGTATTTCAGTTTGCCTACCATCAGGCGCCCCATGACCGTTGAACCGCCCCACAGGGCTGCCGCACCTAAGGACAAGAGGCTGCCAACTTGAATAAACTCGTTCCAATGGCCAATCGGAAGGGTTAGGCCAAAGGTCAGTAAATACGTGCCCGCCAAAGCGATAATGAGCAGTATCCCGAAATGGCGCGGAAGCTTCTCTTTCAGAAGTAAGCTGGCCAAAATGATGGCAAACAGCGGCTGAAGCTTCTGAAGCAGCAGGACGGCATTCAGATTGCCGCTCGACAGCCCCATCGTAAACAATACGGTAGCCAATGCCGAGCCGCCCCAGGAAATAAACAGCAGCGCGCCGACATGATTCCAGCCAAGGCCTTTTAGTTCCTCGCGGTTCTTCCACAATACAGGGATTGCAATCAAGGATATAATGATGTGTTCAAGCAAAACGATCTGAGCCGAAGTCAGATTCTTGAGCAGAATGACCCGGAATAACGGGTCTACGCCCCACAGAGCGGCTCCCAAAACGACAAGCCAGAACCCTCCCTTAAAACGTCGACTTGCCTGTGCGTCGGAATCATAGGGTTTCATTTTGACCCCGGTATTAATATTACTCATCTTGCCCTCTCCTGTCTTGAATACGGAGGTCTTACTAGCAGAAAGCCCCCGCCATCGACATGTGTCGACGTATACGGGGGCTGATCAAATAAGCCTGCGTCGAATGGAAAATTTCCCATCTACGGCAAACTCATCTTTGATCTTCTCCCATCCGGACTTTACCGTCGGCCTTGGAATTGCACCAAGTCAGTCGCTGCATTCATGTTCGTGCCAGAACGCAGCGAGTCGCGGGCTGAGTTTCGTTCACGCCGGAACGAACCATCACCGCCGGTTAGGAATTTCACCTTACCCCGAAGATCCATATTCATGTTTTATTTTTGTCATGCATCCATACTAATTAACCGATAATCCCTATAAGCTTAGTTGATGAATTGAATTATAACATGAATCCTTTCATGTAAATACATCTATTTTCAAAATAAATGAAATTAGACTTAAATACAATGAAAAATCTCACGTTCAACCAAGACTTACTGAGAATTATACAGCAAGTATCGATTTGTTACCAGTATGATTTTTTGCCATTTTCCTTTTTAGGTTATATCAAATACCTTGTAGATGGAACGGGTACCGACTGCCCCAGCCTGAAGGCATAACAGATCGAGAGCTTCCTTGGTATTGAGGCTCATTCTGCCTGCTCGAGGCAACGACATCGATAGATCTGTTGAACTGGCGGCGGATTCACTCTCGACCTGCTTCGTCTCACTTAATAGCATTTTGCTCCCATCCGGCCGAACCATATACTGACGCAAATAACCGCCTTCTCTAACGGTTACCATCTTTCCCTTGCCCTCTTCTTCCTTCTTGTTCTTCCGGAGCAGCTGTTCAAACCCTTCTTGGGCTGGTTCGGCTTTCTTCGATGTCACAGGACTCCAGTATGTATATGCTGACTCAACGCGCATGAACTCACATCCTTATCCAATTGTTATTTTAACCCTTACTTCAATTATCGGATGCCTGGACACTTCTCTTTAATCACTCACAAATGACTTGGATATAAAAAACCGCCCGAAAGGTTTCTGATCCACCTTAAGGACGGTCTTATAATTTCTAATGTATTCCCGCTTCGCTTAGTTCATGAACTTCAATGCTGTTAAAGTCCGCTTCAGAACAAGTGCTGCTTGTGCACGGGTAACCGAATCGAGTGCTCCGAAATTACCCTGATTGTCACCCTGCACGATACCTTGCTCAGTAAGACTGGCTACCTGGGCAGCCGCCCAGACAGGGATGGATGCCTGATCTTTGAATTCATTACCAGCATTCGCACCCTGGTTTGGCAGGCTTGTCGGACTTACCGCTTCCATAGCCCGGGTAATCATCACAGCCATTTCTGCCCGGGTCATGCCGGCATTTGGTGAGAAAACACCATCTGTGCCGCCTTCGATCAAGCCGTAACGCAACGCTGCGCCGATCTCGCCAGCGTACGCGGAGGCATCCTGGACATCCTTGAATGCTCCGCTCTCGATAACTGGACTAAGTCCCATCGCACGGACCAGCATAGCAGTAAACTCTGCTCGCGTGATTACCTTGCCCGGTGCGTACGAGTTAGCGTTAACTCCGTTCACGAGCAGCTTGGAAGCCATAGATTCGATTTCCACTTTCGCCCAGTGGCCGTTTAGATCCGCAAAGGTTTTCTTGTACTGCAGCAGTGCATAAATGCCGTTTCCGGCATGCTTCACTGCGATGGCCGGTTTACCGTTCCATGTCGTCGCTGCAGCCGGTACAAATCGGAAGGTTCCTGCATCGGCGTCATAGATTATAGCAGTGACCGAATTCGGAGCTGTTCCTGCCGGCAGCGGCAGGATGCGACTGACCACACGCTTCCCGAAATCCTTTACTTCTTGCTCTGCGCCCGGCACGCCAACCGCTACACCAAACTGAAGTGCTCCATTCGCAGCCATCACGGCGCCCATGGAAGTTGCCTTGCTTGTCATAGCATCCACCACGCTGCTACCAACCGGGGTCATGGATATTTTCACTTGGATGCTGCCGGAGCCTTGTACAGACTTCAAAGCCTCATCCAAATGCAGAGCCGTTACCGGAAGACGGAACGCTCCAAGTGCAGTCTCCAGCACCAGGGTCGTATTCGAATTCCGTTCCATCGCCTGCTTCAGACCTGCTGCCGAAAGGGATAGCTCAGCGGCACGGTTCAACTCAGGGGCCCGAATAATGAGTTCCTGCTGCCCGTTCGCAGACAATCCGGCAACGGCCTTCTTCCACGCCTCTTCTTTCACCGTAATGTGGCCCACAGCTCCACCTGCAGCGCTTATATTCAGATCCTTGCCTGTCATTACGTTGGGCAATGATGTATTTCCACCCGTGGAAGGAGGGTTAGGCTGCATTGTCGGCGGTGTTACAGAACCGCCTCCCGAACCGCCTGATCCTGAACCTGATCCCGGAGAGGAGCCGTCACCTGGATTCACCGGTTTCTTCTGCTCGGTAATTCGTCCCTCGACCTTCGGCGAGACCTTTCCGCCAAGCTTGGTCACGTATTCCATGAAGATTTCATAATCCGGGTAACCCAGATCCTCGTTATATTTCCCTTCGGCAATCGCTTCGGCAAAGGATTTATATCCGTCCCCGCCTTTGGCCACAAAACTGTTCGTTGCCATCCGGTACGTTTCGGTCAATACCAGGGGTTTATAGCTTCCGCCCTTCATAATCTGTACATCGTACACTTTATTTCCTGCCGGAGCGCCAGGATCCCATTTGAATTTCATCCCGGCGATTTGCGGGAATTTCCCCGGTAGATCGGCCAATTTCGCACCGCTAATTCCGTTTTCCAATCCGTCCTTCAGCTGCTGTCCTGTGACGTCCATGACAAACAGCGTGTTTCCGAAAGGCATCACCGTGCGCAGCTCGCCCATCGTGATTTCACCTTCATCAATAGCGGCGCGAATACCTCCTCCATTGGTGAGGGCAATATCGGCGTTCTTAAGCTCCTTGGCTTTTGCCAGCATGCCATCCGCAATCAGATTGCCGAGATTCGTTTCCCTGGAGCGGACATTCTCGCGTTTACCGTCCAGCAGGACATCTGCTATACCGACTACCTGCTTCATGAGCTCTTCTAATTCGCCATTATAAGGGGCCAGCATATCCTTGGCCTGCTTGTCTTCTGCCACATTGCTATCCACCGGAATCAGCTTGCCGCCGAGCTCGCCTTCTCCGACGAGGACCTTGCCTTCCTTGTCAAATTGCAAGTCGACCCGGCCGAGGTATTTCCCCCATTCATTCGCTTGCACGATGACGGTTGGTGTTCCGTGTTCATTGTCCGTCACCACTTCCGGTGCATTGAGCGTCGTATGGGTATGGCCTCCAACAATGAGGTCGATGCCTTCAACCGCTTCGGCAAGCGCCTGATCTTTGGCGTAGCCCAGATGCGACAGACCGATGATGATGTTAAGTCCTTCCTGCTCCATCGCCTCCACTGTTGCACGAGCTGAGGTTACCGCCTCGTTGAATACCACATCTTTGCCCGGGCTGGACGTCTCGGCTGTATCTTCAGTGGTTAAGCCGAATACCCCGACCTTCTGGCCGTCAACTAGCAATGTCACATATGGATATACCCCGCTATTTGCCGTCGTCTTAGGCTGATCGGTATCGATCACCGCCGGCTTACGGATCAGGTGCGAAATGTTAGCATCCTGACTAAGATCCACATTCGCGCTGACGAGCGGGAATTGTGCCTTGCTTACGAAATCTGCGAGCGTCTTGGTGCCTTGATCGAATTCATGGTTACCGAACGTCATCGCGTCATAACCCATATAGTTCATGAAGGCCAGATCGGCCAATCCAAACCATTTGGTAAAATACAGATCGCCGGAGAATACATCCCCTGCATCCAGCAGCAGGCTGTTTCCGCCCTCGCTGCGGACCTGCTTAACCAGTGCAGCCCTTCTGGCCACTTCGGACAGATGCGCATGCGTATCGTTCGTATGCATAACCGTTAATTTCCATGGCTCTCCTTCCGGCGAACTATCCGTTACCTTAACCGGTACTTCCGCTGATCCATAGCCGTCCTTGCTCAGAACGGTGATCACGGCTTCACCTACGGATACCGGTGCAACCAGACCGTTCGGATCTACGGTAACTACCGTTTCATCAGAGGAACTCCAGGCCAGCTCGCTGGATCCGCCCTGAGCGGGATCAACGCTCGCTTGCAATTGTACCGGGGAACCGCCCGGATTCAGCGTGAGCGAAGAGTGATCCAACGTAATTTTGGTCACCTGAAGCTCCAGCAGTGCCACCGTTCCGCTGACCTCATTCGCAACCAGCAGCAGCGGGCGTCCTGTCTTGCTGTCTGCGGCCGGAATAAAGTCCAGTCCCTCCGGGCCGGAATCCGATGCAATCCCTCCGTTAAAATCCCGTGTATTGATGTAGTTCAGAAACGCCGGATCGGATGGGTTCGTTACATCATACGTCATTACCCCGCCAATGCGCTCCAAGCCGACAAAAGCCAGCGTCTTCTGTCCTACCTTACCCACCGTTACATATTCGGGCTCTGGTCCTTTCTTGGAGCTGCGGCTGTCCAGATCGGTTTTGTCATTGCTGGCATTGAAATGATTCGGTAAGCGCTCGGCTGTAATCTTCTCAAAATCACTGCCGCTGTCATACACCTGGGACATATCGGCTGCATTCCATATGGAGAATGAACGACCTCCGTACAGGTACAGTCCCTCATTGCCCATATCGCTGGCAACTTCAACCTTATCGTAGGTGGTTCCTTTGTCTGCCAGAAATTGTGCTGCCGGAGACAACGGATCCAAATTAGGTTTCATTTTACCAATGTTACTTTCATTGCTTCGCTCATCCCAGCCTGTTGCGTCCCCTTCATTCGCGGACAGAATGTACTGCTGTCCATTCACGCTGTAGGTCGCGATTCCGTCAGGCATATACATTCCGTAAAAAGGAACGTTCTCAAACTTGATTTGTCCATCCTTCAGAAGGTCAAGCTGATTCTCTGGTTGATTGAAGTCCTTATACCCGAGTCCCTTAACCGCTTGGATACTCTTCGCGGCGATATCGACCACGGCGATTGCATTATTCTCCTGCAAAGCAACGTAAGCCGTCAACTCGTCCTCGGACAACGAGATGTATTCGGGCTCAAGATCATGAACAGCATCATCCTTAATTCCGGTGCTGCGAATTTGTCCGTCCGCTTCCACAGGTCCGCGAATATGTACCTGATCGTCAATGATCGACGGGTCATCAAACTTCAGATAACTTACTTCGCCCGACAGGGTGTCGATAATCGTAATGCTTCCTTCCGGATCAGAAGCAGTCTCTGTACGAGGCTCGCCTTCATCCGCTGTCAGGATATAACGGCCATCGGAAGTATACTTGACCATGTCCGGCTGGATGCCGGTTTCATAAGATCCGATCAAACCGCCGTCATAGTCGAGTACCAGAACCTTGCCGGCTTTTGCATGATCCTGCTCCTGAACAGCGACCACCACCTGCTTCGTCTTGGTGTTGATATCCACGCTGGTCAGGTCCCCATACAGAAAACCACCCGTGCTTGCCAAGTCTTCCACATTGATCTGCTTGTCCTTTTGCAAGCTGCCGTCAGCGCCAAGCGACACGATTTCGAGACTAGCCGGCTGAGTTGAACCATTGACCAGATAGAGCTTCCCGTTATCCTTGTTGTATTTTACAATTTCCGCAACGCCGCCATCCTTATTGGAGGTCCCTACGGAATAATGCCCGATCATCTTCATGGCTAGCTTGTCAGCCACCGGATCAGGCCGTTTCCCCAATACTTGCAATTTCACAATCGATTGAGCCGTAGCAGGTATGGCTGCACTATCTTGTACCGTTACCTCAACCGTATATTCGCCCTCATGCCCAGCAGCAGGCGTACCTGTAATGAATCCTGTATCGGACTTAATGTCCAAACCTGCCGGTAGACCCGTCGCCGAGAAGGTATACGGTGCTTGTCCACCATACACATCAACGGTTACCGTATATGCTTCTTCTGTATGTACATCGGGAAAGATCTTATCGGTAATGCCGAAATCAACAACAGCGATAGCTGTATCTTGTGATGCTGTCTCCATGCTGGCCGTCTGGAGTATCTCCTGTCCTTCTTTAGCCATCACGGTGCCCGCCGAAAATAGAGAGGCCATCGTGATTTCCGCCGCCATCAACAGCGAGACTACTTTCATGCTTTTATGCTTCAACTCCATATCCCCTCTTCTATCCTTATTTAATGTTAAGTGTAAGGAAGAAGTGTTAACGCATCCTCAATAAAGGTCACGGTTTGTGTAAAATGGACGCTACACAGCAAAAAAAGCCGCGACAGCCATGCCGGGCTTCTGTAAGCGGCAGCGGTATCCGAGCTACATGCTGCCTTGAAATTACCTTCATATGTATTGTGATACTCTACTTATCAGAACAAGTACCCGCTTTCTCATCGCCTTTAATCAATGATTCCAAAATGCCTCATCGTGGCTATGGTTATCAATATACACCAACGTATGAACAAGATGGCCCACATGATCAGAAAGCCTTGAATCAACCGCTCAACCATCCATTCAATCTTCTTGTTCGAAGTATATCTCCGCCTCTGCTTAAAAAGCCATACCGCGAAGACCTTGGGAATATCTCTGAATGTCGTCTTCGGCTCCATCTGCTGCGTCTTCCTCCATTTCTTTCAATTTGTATGTAGGATATACAACGCAAGTGTTCCGGCAAGTCATTGAACACATTTCTTGAATTTTATCATGTTCATTGGTAAAATTCACCATCTTACATGTTTCTTTGTCACATTTCCGACAATATTGTGGTCAAATCGACATGATGTCTGATAAACTAACATAAAGAATTGCTATTTGTCACAAACACTTCACAAGAATAACAGCCGAAGATCTATTCATGACTATTCGAGGCCATAACGTGTGAATATCATTTATGTTTGCCTAGGAAAGAGGAACCAACATGAATCGTAACTGGTTTACGCGGATGCTCATGCTGTATATCCCTGTCTTTCTGGTCGTCCCCGCCTTTTTATTTTTTGTCTTTTCCCAATCATTGAGCGAGAGCAACCGAAAGGATGCCGAGCGCTCCAATGCTTTCGTAACCCAACAAGCGATGCTGATGATTGATACGTCGTTGTCTTCGCTGGATCAGAAAATTTCGCTCGAGATGCTGCGTAATCGAAAGGTCATATCCTTTTTCTCCAGAAGCACGGAAAAGGATCTGCCCCTTCAGGTGGACGTGATGAATCTTTTGCGCGATTTAAAAATGACCAACCCCCTGATTCATTCCATCTATATGGTTCAAGCGGATCATAATCAAGTCCTCAATGAAAGCACCAGCTATCCCTTGGATCAATATGCTGACAACGTCTTCATTAGCACCAAGCTGGAAACACCCAACAGCCATTGGTCGGATATCAGATCATACAAGGAGCTGCCCTCCGACAAAGGGGTGCCGGTCGTTTCATTGACGCGCAGCGTTTCCATCTTCTCGAAGCATCATGGGCTAATCGTCGTTAATGTAAGCGCTGATGCCTTGCAGGGAATGCTTCTTCAAATGCACGATCCGTCATCCCGCATACTAAGCCTGTATGATTCCCAAGGGAACAGCTTATTTGATATGGCAAAATCGAAGACTTCCGTAAGCAAGCCTGTAACCAACAACGGCGCCCTTCAGTCAGAAGCGAATTCCGAGTATACGGGCTGGCGCATCGTTAGCAGTGTTCAAGGGGCGGATACCTTCAATTTCATCATTAGCTTATCAAATATATGGTTTATTGCCGGTTTGCTTCTATGTGCCGTTTCGGTTGCCTGGATCGTCTACGTGACGCTGCAAAATTACAGACCCATTCAGCGCCTGGTCAACCAGTTGCAGCAGCTATCCTCCAAGGAGGACGTCCCGGAGGAAATCCATAAAAACGAATTCACGTTCATCAATTCCAAATTGCAAAATATGATTGATCAGAATAAAAGGTTCCAGTTTCAGTTCGAGGAGGACTTGAAGGCTCAGCAAAATTTTTTCATGTACGAGCTGCTGGAAGGGACGCGCTCTTTCGATCTGAAGGAATGGGAGAAGGAAGCAGCCAAGCACGGCCTGCCTGTGCTGTTTGGCAAGCCATTGGTTTTTGTCCTGGAAATTGATCATCGTTCAGAGTGGAGCGCCAACTACGGTCAGAAGCAGCATGGCTCCCAGCAAAAAGCCATTGAAACGATCATCCTGGAAGCGGCGTCGGATCACGCCTGCGAGGTAAAGCATCTGTGGGTGTCCTTGCACCAGCTTGCTTGCATTTTGGTTATATCGCCACAAGCGGAGAAACAGGGATTCGAGGCACTCTCCTTCACCGAAGAATGCCAGCGCCGATTTGCCGATGCCTTATCGTTCACCGTATCCGTCGGCATCGGGGAGCCGGTTGAGCATCCGGATAATCTGCATGATTCCTATCACGAGGCATTGGATGCGCTGCAAACGAAGCCCGTAAACCGAAGTGCCATGATCATTCCTTATTCGTCCGATGCCTTGTCGAAGGATCACAGCTTTCATTATTTTCAACAGGTCGACCGGATCGTTGACGCCTTCCAACTGCAAGAAGTCAAGTGGAAGACACAGATGCAGACGCTCTTTCAGAATATGCTGGAAGAAGGCATATCCCGACGGGGCGCAAGCAGCGTACTGCATTACCTGACGTACCATTTGAACAAGACGGCTTCCAGTATGAATGACGAATACTACCTGCTCTGGAAAACGGAAACGATGCCGGCACTCGACCGGGTTCAGAAAGAAATCGACCTGCCGGAAGATTGGACGCAGATGGTGCTCCAGCTTCTGGAGCAATTTGCCCAACGGCTGGATAAGCAGCGGAATCTGCGAAGCCAGGGAAACCTCGTACAAGAGGTTAAGGCTTATATTGAAAAGCATTATACGAAAGCGGAACTATCCCTTGACTACTTGCAAGACAAATTCGGGATCAGCGGCAAATATCTGAGCAGATTATTCAAGGAAGAGTATGGCTTGAAATTTGTGGACTTTTTGATCGATTTGCGAATTCAGGAAGCGAAACGACTCCTTACGGAAAGCGCATTGTCTGTACAAGAAATTACGGAACGGGTCGGTTACAGCAGCCCGATATCATTTGCCAGGACTTTCAAAAAAATTACCGGCGTACCCCCAATGGATTATCGTAAAGGCAAATAAAACGGCGCAGACCCCGATATCAAACGAAGGCCGAGGAGGACATAAAAGTCTCCCTCGGCCTTCTCCCGTCTATGCCTTGGTTGCTCCTACCCGCGCAGTGATGCCCTTCACCGCAAAGTAGAAAATAGTTTCTCGTAGAGAAAAGTTTTTTGTGATTAATATTACATACAATTTCCAGTGTTATTTAAATTGCCATCGCGGTAACGTTTACACTAACACCGTATTCACCTTTCAGTTTGTTTTGCGAAAAGTGTTTGTTGTCCTGACTTGGCAGCAGGTGTTTTTATTAAGGGCATAGGAACGGCGCCTCACCGCGCTTTCCACAATACTAAAAAGCCAGAAGGGGATGAACTAGCATGGTAGACAAGAACAGAAAGAAAAAGGGATGGACGGCTCTTATCGCTGCAGCCCTTACGTTATCAACCGTATTAAGCGCATGCTCGGGTGGTAAAGACCCGGCATCGGCAAGCAACGACCCGTCCGAAGGTGATCAAATTACGATCTCGTTCGAGACGTCGGTGTATGCGGAAGAACCTCATAAGAAGGCAATCGATGCGCTCATTGCCAAATACAATGAATCCCACCCTAACGTCACCATCAAAGTTCACGGCACAGACTACGAGAATTACTGGGATAAACTGACCACGGAGATTCTGGCAGGTACGCAGGGGGACATCGTTCAGGTATACCCTGAGAATATTGCCACCTATAATGCGCTGCAGAGCGGCGGTACCTTTGTTAATCTCGACGAAAAGATTCAAGCGAGCGGACTTGAGGACAAGCTTGTCGGACAGGAACTGAGCAAGGTCGACGGCTCCTATTATGCGCTGTCCAATTACGCATGGGGATCAACCGGCATTTTCTACAGCAAATCGATGTTCGAAGCGGCTGGAATTGATCCTGCCTCCATTCAAACGATGGACGACTTCAAAGAAGCCGCCATTCAACTTGGCGGTGTTAAAGACGGGCAATACGGGTTCTCCAGCGTCATCGGCACGCATCCCTTTATCGCCTCGGAATGGTACAGGCTGCTCGCTCGTCCGGTATCAGGAGGAATTTACTTCCCGGACGGCGAGGCAGGCCCTTACGAAGCCGACCGGATTAATGTCAACTCCGCACCGAACGTTTGGGCAGCGGAGTGGTGGCAGGATCTAATCAAGAACCCGCAGGCCACGCCTCCAGGAACCCGCGACAAGAAGGTCAGCCGCGAGATGTTCTGGAATGGGCAAGCCGGCATGATGATGGATGGCCCCTGGTTTATCGGCATGACCAAAGAACGCGATGAAGCTTTAATGGACGACCTGGGGCTCATTCCGCAGCCTTCCGTCGTATACGAAGGCCAAACCTATAAACCGAACCCGCACAATTACCCGATCGTATCGATGATTTCCAAAGACAGCAAGCATCCTGATGAAGCTTGGGAGTTCCTTGAATGGATGACATCCCAAGAGGCGCAGCAGATTATCGCCGGCTCCGGCATGATTCCGAGCAGCAAGGAATATGCCGAATCCGAAGAATACAAATCGGAGAATCCGCTGGCTGCCCAATTCTTCGATTTCCAGGAGAATGTATACGCACCGGCCGTTATGGACCCGCCCATTCCCGAACTCGGCTCCCTCTCCCAAATCCTGATCAATGCCGCGCAGGAAATGTTTGTTGGCATGAAAGACGCCAAGACAGCGCTGGACAGTGCAGCTGAGCAAATGAAGGACACGATGCATTAAAAAACATTCGGATGATCAAACGATTGAAGTCGCCTGGCTTCATGGCCGGGCGGCACTTACATCATAAGGAGGTAGGGGAATGAATCCAACGCGAACGGATGTGACAAGCAGACAAACTCCCTTGCCATTGAAAAGACCATCGAGGGCAAAGCGTTTATGGCTAGAGGAAAAACGACATTTCAAAAAAAATATAGCCGCATATTTATTTATTGCACCGCTGGCCATTACCGTTGCTCTTGTGCTCCTCTATCCGATTCTGAAATCGGCGCTGATGAGCGTGCAGTACTGGAAGGTTGCCAAACCGATTGCCGAAGGCAATCCCTTTGTAGGCTTGGACAACTATACAGCCGCGATCCAGTCGGGGAACTTCCTGAAATCGTTAGGCATTACCTTTCTATATATTATCGTGACGGTGGCTCTGCGTTTCCTGCTGGGAATCGGTACGGCCGTCCTGTTGAATATTCCCTTCAAGGGCCGAGGGCTTGTAAGAGCACTGGTGATCATCCCATGGGCCGTACCTGAAGTCGTTGCATGTCTCGTATTTATTCTGATGTATGACTATCAATTCGGCGTTATCAATGATCTGCTGCTGAAGCTCAACCTGTTGGCCAATCCGGTCGCTTTCCTCGGCGAAGCCGACACCGCGCTCTGGGCAGCCATGTTCGTCAATGTATGGAAGGGCTTCCCGTTCGCAGCCATCATGCTCCTGGCCGGTTTGCAAAGCATATCCAAAAGCTTGTACGAAGCAGCGGAAATCGACGGTGCCTCGAAATGGCGCCAGTTTCTGAGCATCACCTTCCCGATGCTGAAGCCCGTATCCGTCATCGTGTTCCTGCTGCTTATCATCTGGACCATTAAGGATTTCGGCATCGTATACGTCCTCACCGGGGGCGGACCGAGCCGGGTAACCGAAATACTGACCATCTTCATCTACAGGGCAGGCTTCAAATCGTTTGACTTCGGTCTGGCCTCCGCTGCAGGGATGATCCTGCTGGCGATCTCCATTGTGTTCACCGTCATGTACATGAAAGCGACGAAGGCTGGTGAAATGTCATGAGCAAAGGCCCAAACAAGATTCTAGTATATGTATGCGCTGTTTTTATTTCGTTGTTTGCCGTGTCTCCTTTTCTATGGATGATCTTGACTTCGTTGAAGCCTCAGGCCGAAATCTACAGCACGCCGCTGACGTACCTGCCACATGAACTTAATTGGAATGGTTACAAGGGAATGCTGAATCCCAATGCGGATGACAGCGCCAACTTTATGAAATGGTTCGGTAATACAGCGCTAGTCTCGCTGCTAACAACGGTGTTCTCCCTTGTCATCTCCGCTTTTGGCGGCTATGCGATGTCCCGGTTCGGCTTCCGGGGACGGATGTCGCTCGGATATATCATCTTGTTGACGCAGATGCTCCCCGGCTCACTGCTCATTATTCCGCTGTACCTTATCATGAAGGATTACAATCTGCTGAATTCCCATCTGGGTCTCGTAATCGCATATACCACGTTTGCAGTACCGTTCTGTACATGGATGCTAAAAGGCTACTTTGACAGCGTATCCCAGTCCATCGACGAAGCTGCGAGCGTAGACGGGGCCAACCGGTGGACAACCTTTATCCGGATCCTGCTCCCGCTCACACTTCCCGGGCTCGTGGTAACCGGCGTCTTCTCCTTCTTAACCAGCTGGAACGAGTTTATGTTTGCACAGACGTTCATCAGCGATTACGACAAATGGACGCTGTCGGTCGGCATCGCCAGCTTTCAAGGACAGTATGTCGTCAACTGGGATTACCTCATGGCGGGCTCCGTCATAACCACACTTCCGATCGTGATTGCGTTCTGGCTGCTGCAGAAACATCTGGTCAGCGGAATGACAGCCGGAGCAGTTAAATAATTTAACCATTCGAGGAGGGTTCACAATGATAAAAATCGGAATCGTAGGCATGGGGATTCGCGGGAATATGTTCGCCGATACCCTTAGCCAAAATCCCTATGCGGAGTTGGCCGCGGTCAGCGATGCTTATGAAACAACACGAAACGCCAGCATGGATAAATACGGGGTTCCCGGTTATCTGCAGGTTGAAGATATGCTGGCAAGCGAGGCTTTGGACGCCATCGTTATTGCCACGCCGGATTTCCTGCATAAAGAGCCCGTTATGCTTGCAGCACGGCAAGGCATTCATATCATGGTTGAAAAACCCTTCTCCACCTCCGTCGAGGAAGCCGAGGACATGTACGCCGAGGTTGAGAAGGCGGGCATTAAGTGCCTCGTCGCATTCGAGAATCGCTGGAATTCTCCATTCGTTGCAGTTAAGGAAGCGGTCCAAAATGGTGACATAGGCAACATTCTGACCATCAACACCCGCTTAAATGACACCATCTACGTGCCCACCAAAATGCTGAAATGGGCCGGGGAATCAACGCCCGGCTGGTTCCTTTTCCCTCATGCCACGGATATTGCCTTATGGCTGAAAAGCGGGGTTCTGCCGGTGAGCGTTTACGCAGTAGGCACGAAGAAGAAATTAGTCGCGATGGGGATCGACACCTACGATTCCATGCAAACGATCGTGTCCTTCGATGATGGCACGCACGCTACATTTACGACCAGCTGGGTGCTGCCCGAATCGATGCCGCTTATCTACGACTTCAAGGTCGAGATCATCGGCGAGGACGGGGCATTGTATGTCGATTTATCCGATCAAATGGTCCGTAAGAGCGGCAGCGTCTACAGTCATGTCCATACGCTCGGTACACCGATCAACGGCCAATATACTGCAGCACCCAATTATATGCTCCATTCCTTCGTCGATCATATCCGCCTGGATACGATGCCGGAATCCGGCGCAGCTGCCGGTTTGTTGAATACCAAGCTGGTGCATGCCATCCATCGCTCCGTCTTAAGCGGACAAGTAGAGCAGGTGTGACATGGAGACATGCCCAGCAGTTGAACGATGTACATTTCTTGACATGCCTGCAGTTAGGGCCGAGAATGATCGCTTATCCATGACGGTGGTACCGGGCTGGGGGAGCAGCGTCATCTCGCTGCGGTGGAAACCATCAGACACGGAATTGCTGCGTATGCCGCCTTCCATGACGGAATATGAGCGGACACCCTTGTTATATGGCATTCCTGTTTTATTTCCGCCCAACCGGATCGAAAACGGGAGTTTTACTTTTAAAGGCCGGCCCTATCAATTCCGGATCAACGAGCCGCAGCATCATAATCATGCGCACGGGCTTGTTCATGACCAGGCATGGGAAGTCGGACGCTGCTGGACAAAAGGGAATCGGGCCGTGATCGAAACCGTGTTCTCTTCAAGAGGCCGTCCAACGATCCTGTCGCAATTTCCCCACGAGTTCACCATCCTTCTGCGTATGAGCATTGATGGGGCCTCGTTCAGGCAGACCGCGGAAATTCGCAATAAAAGCACAAGCTCTTTTCCATGGGGACTGGGATATCATACCACCTTCCGCTTTCCCTTCGGGAATGAATACGGTCAAGAACGCTGCACGCTGCAGGCCCCTGTCGGGAAACGATGGGTCCTTAATGACCGCGTGCTGCCGACCGGCGAGCTCGCCCATGATTTCCGCAGCAGAGGCTTACGGGAAGGCATCTCCGTCAGTCAGTTTCCGCTCGATGATCTGTTCCTTGCCATGCCGGAAGACCGTAATGAAACCGTATTAACCGATTCGGCGGCAGGCCTCCGGGTTACATACCGTGCGGATGACGCATTCAAGCAATGGGTGCTGCACAATGGCGATGGAGCGAGCGGTTATCTATGCCCCGAGCCTTACACATGTGCTACCAATGCCTTCAACCTGGAACTGGATCCGGAAATCACCGGCATGCAGGTGCTGGAGCCCGGCAGAACCGCCTTGCTGTTCTGTACCATCCATGTAGAAGAACTCTGTTCCTCATCCGATTAAACCATAACAGAAGCGGTCCGTAAGCAAGGATGTTTCCTTGAACGGGCCGCTTCATCATGTAACCTGTTTCACCAATTATTTGGATTAGCAAAAGACGCGATACGGAACCCCCCGCACCGCGTCTTTTAAAGTGTCATATGTTCCGTTTACTCCGCCTGGTAGCGCTCATATGCAGCCTGGTAAACTTCCATGTATCGGTCCAGTCCCATCTTGTTGAGTGTATTGACATACTCTTCCCATTGGCTGAATGGAGCAGAGCCGTTAACAAACTTAGCTTCCATTTCCTTAACGTAATCCTCAATATCTTTACCGATCGAGGACATGACGTCCGTCTCTTCCAATGTAAAGTTAAAGTTGTAAAGAATCTCTTTTACAGCATACGGCTTTGCTTTTTCGGCAGCGGCCATTGCGTTAGGGCGTGTCTCCGAGGCTTTGAACCATTGCTCCCGCACAAAGCCCGGATAGCTGCCCCCGAGCCAAGTGAAATTCTTGGCCAACGCCTGATCCTGCGTTAATCCGTTTGGATTCTCCGTAATCTCTTTCACATATTCGAGCTGACCGTCAGCGTTTTTCGTATAAGTCTCGCCTTCTTTCCCCATGAAATAGAACTGGGCTCCCTCATCCCCGTAGAAATAATCCATCCAGCGGATTGTTGCTTCCGGATTCGGGTTCTTATCGGTAATCGCAAATGCACCCACGTGAACCATCGGCACTTTGACGTGAGAATAGAGCTGATCTCCGTGCGGTCCCTTAAGCGCCCCGAGCCCGATGTATTCTTTGCGTCCCATCACCATCTCCGGATTCGGCACAATCGTGGAACCGAGCAGGCCCTCCTGCCCCTTCGCATTCAATGCTCCGCCTTCAATCGTGAAGATTTCTTTATCGAGCAGTCCTTCCTGATGCAGCTTGTTCACGAACTGCAGCATTTCCTTGTACTCCGGCAAAGCCTTTGTGAAGCGCAGTTTCCCTGTGTCCGGATCTATGTCCACCAATTTATGGCCAAGTCCACTTGTACCAAGTCCCCAAGAGCCTTTCAAGTGATCGATGATCCCGGTAATGCCTGTTGAAGCGAATGGAATCTCGTCATGCTGTCCGTTACCGTTCAGATCGGTTTCCTTGACCGCCTTCAAATACGCATAGAATTCTTCGGTTGTCTGCGGCTCTTTCATCCCGAGCTGATCCAGCCATTCCTGATTAATCCATATCGGTGTACCAATCAACATGGAGAGCAGCTCAGGATCGTAGAAAGAAGGCAGGGAATAAATATTGCCGTCCGGCATCGTCAGTCCTTTTCGAATATCCGGGTACTGTTCCATCATTTTTTTAAAATTCGGTGCATATTGATCGATCAGATCGTTCAGCGGTATAAATACCCCCTGCCCCCCATAGCGGGTCAATTCTGCGGAGCTGACCCTTGCGGAGTAGAATACATCCGGATAATCTCCTCCGGCAAGCGCCAGGTTCCGCTTCTCGGTCAGTGTATCGAATGGAATGAGATTCCATGTCACATTCACATTCGACATCTCTTGATAGGTTTTCCATACGAGGGTTTCCTCGAATTTGCTTCCGTTCGATGGCGACTTGCCCGTGAAGAATGTCAGGTTGAGGGACTCGTTCACAATCGGCATCCCGGTTTCGTTAACATTAGCCTGAGGCGTTTCCCCCTTATCTGTTGCACCTTCCCCGCTTTTACTACCACAGCCTGACAGCAATCCGGCTGCCAGCACGGCTGTCAATGTAAGTGAAGCCCATTTTCTCATCACCATAAATTTCATTTCCTCCTCATGAAATATCCGTAATCAACCTTTAATTGCACCAATCATAACACCCTTCACAAAATACTTTTGCAGGAACGGATACAACAGCAGCATCGGCAGATTCGTCACAATGACAGCCGCATATTTGATCGCTTCCGCATCCATTAGACTTCGTGCCAGTGAATCATCACTGATATCCACCATCTCCTGCATTTGTCCCTGAACCAGAATTTCACGCAGGAACAGCTGCATCGGATAATTCGCACGGTCCGACAAATAGATCAGCGCACTAAAATACGAGTTCCAGTGGCCCACTGCGTAGAACAGCACCATCACGGCCAGTATCGGACCGGATAACGGCAGGACAATGCGCCAAAGCACCCGCATGTTGGAAGCTCCGTCAATAAACGCCGCCTCCTGCATCTCCTTCGGAATGGAGCTTTGAAAGAAGGTCCGCATGATGATGATGTTCCACACCGATACGGCCGAAGGGATAATAATGGCCCAAATCGTATCCAGCATCCCCAGTTCCTTCACCAGCAAGTAATTGGGGATCATCCCCCCGCTGAAGAACATGGTGAATACAATAATCGCCGTAAAAATGCCGCGACCGTTGAAATCGGCTCTGGAAAGCGGATAAGCAGCTGCGATCGTCATCAAAACATTCAAGGCCGTACCCGTCGTGGTATAGAGCAGCGTGTTCAGGAATCCCCGCATGAGATCCGAATTGGCAAATAATCGTTCGTAACCGACAAACGACAATTCCTTCGGCCATAACCATACTTCCCCCCGCATCACCGTTTCCGGAGCGCTGATGGAAGCAATCAGAACAAAAAATAAAGGATACAGTACAAGGAGCGTAATAAAAGATAGTATAATGTAAATAAATACTCCGACTATTCGTTCACTGCGGCTTTGCGGCATATGCCATCATTCCTCCTTACCATAGGCTGTTCTCGCTGACTTTTCGGGCAATCCGGTTCACGGTAATCAGCATGATAAAGTTAACGATGGAGTTAAACAGGCCGACCGCAGCCGAAAAGCTGTACTGGGCACCCAGTATACCGCTCCGGTATACGTTCGTGGCGATGACGTCGGACGCTTCCATATTGAGTGAATTTTGCATCAGGAAGATCTTCTCGAAACCGACGCCAAGAACGGAACCGATGTTCAGAATGAGCAGAATTGTCATCGTGGGCGCGATCCCCGGCAGATTAATATGCCAGATTCGCCGGAGCCAGCCCGCACCATCCACCTTGGCCGCCTCATGCAGCTGCGGATCGATCCCGGCGAGCGCCGCCAAATAGATAATGGAGCTCCAGCCCATGCCCTGCCACACGCCAGACCACACATAAATGCTCTTGAACCAGGAGGGCTCTGTCATGAATGCGATCGGCTCTCCGCCGAAGGAGGTGATAATCGAATTGACTAGGCCGCTTACCGGCGACAGGAACATCATGATCATGCCAACGACGACGACCGTGGACAAGAAATGAGGTGCATAAGTTACCGTTTGTACGAATCGGCGAAACCGGCCCGATCTGGCTTCATTGATCATCAAGGCCAGAATAATCGGAATCGGAAATCCGACCGCCAGCTCATATAATCCGATACCCATCGTATTTTTAATAATGCGCCAAAAATAAAAGCTGTCAAAAAAGCGTTCAAAATGCTTGAAGCCCACCCATGGGCTATCCACGATCCCTTTGTTAGCCATAAAATCCTTGAATGCAATCTGGACGCCATACATGGGTACATAATGAAATACAATGAAGTATAGCAGAACCGGTGTGAATAAAGCGTATAGCTGCCAGTTTCTGCGCATCTGCATCATGGATCTCCGCCAGACACTTTTCTTTCGAATTTTTGAATGCGCTTCCATATTGCTTAGCTGACGTTGCAAAATCGGCAATCCCCTCTCTTTCGTCTATGCGTCTTCGTGTGTCCCAAGGTCCACGTCTGCATCATAAACGACCCGAACGCATAAGGGGTATTGACCATTTTAATGATGTCTCGCCTTTCATTGGATGGATGGGCAGAAGCGCCATTTTCCTAAAGCATTGCGTAAAATCTAAAATATTGACTATCCATTTTTTACGAACGATTAACACGAATCGGGCACAATCCTTAACACTTGTCCTATATAATGTTGTGAAACCTTGGACGTCAGAAAAATACAAAGGGGGGAAGACTGTGAATTGGATCAGACATAAAAGCCGCAGTGTATTCTTTAAGATTTTTCTGAGCTTTATAGCCATCATCGTGTTATTCGGATTGTTCTATATGGTCATCTTCCAGCTTTTTAAGAGCAGCCTGCAAAAAGAAATCATCGACACCAGCCAGCAGGCGGTTCACGATACGGCAGAACGGTTCACCAATCAATTCAGCAGGCTTCAGGTGCTGATGTTCGATATCTACAATCAGCCCGATTTAATCGGCTTCAATAATCAGCTTCGCCGCCAGGCCGGAAACGAAGTGAATTATTTGAAAGCCCGTGAAGTGATGATGCAGATGCGGAGCGATATCTATAATCCGCTATTCTTTCTGGAGGACACCCTGATTTATCTTCGAGAGTTTGATTTTGTACTGAGTAAATCCGGAAGCGGCGATGCTTCCTATATGTTCAATCGTTCCTATACAAGCCCAATGTATCCTTATTCGTTCTGGAGCAGCTACGAGGGCCATCAGGAATCCTTCAACCTCCTCCCTGTGTCAACCTATCGAATCAACAACGATTTGTCCGAGAAAAAACTGATGCCCTTTGTCTACAAACAGCCGGATAGTCCTTATGAGGTCATTGCCCTCATCGATATCGACAAGGCCGCCCAGTCCTTCTTCGGCGAGTCGGACGATCGTGCACTCGCCATTCTGAATGCTGATGGCCAAGTGCTGTACACTCTAGGCTCCATGGACCAGGATCAGCTTCCGCCGTTTGAAGCTGGACAGAAAGCGGTGCTGAAGGATGGAACCTACTATTTTGCCGAAGCCGGATCCGACGGACTGACTTATGTTTCGGCCGTACCATACAGCCATGTCTCTTCCCAACTGAGCCGGTTAACCGGCGGTTTGCTGCTCATCTTCTGCCTGTCGCTTGGCGTGGCTCTCGCCGCTTCCTATTTCCTCAGCCGCAGATTGCACAAGCCGGTGAAGCAGATTCTAACCACCGTTCTGAACAGAGCCAACAGTTCATCCATGCCGGAACCCGGAAGCATCACGGAATACGATCTGATCCAGAACCGTATCCAGGAGCTGTTCAAGGAAAAGGAAGAAATACGGGAACGCATGAACAAGCATAAATCGGTTCTAACCAGTTACTCTTATATCAGTCAGCTGAAGAGCATCAATACCGATATTAGCGAGTGGGAGGATTTCCTGTCGGATGACGGAAGTTTCATCGTGGTTCTGTATCACATCCGTTTCCGGATGAATCCGGTCTATGAGCTTCCCCTCCAGACCGATCAGGCTGTCCGCCATATACTGGAGCATATTCATCTGATCACGGCTGAGCGCTATCCGGGATCCCATACGTTCCAGATCGAAAAGAACGAGATTGTATCTATCTTTAAACGGGAGGAAGCCGCCCGCCTGGAGGAACTTCTGCTGGAAATCAAGGACATGTTGAACGAGGAAAAGGAATTGTTCCTGGTCACCATCGCCGTCAGTTCCCAGGTGAGCCATTCGTCCGAATTCAATCAAGCCTACCATCAAGTCAAAGGACTGACCGCGCAGGCACAACTCTTGGAGGAATCACAGATGGTGACCAAGCAGCGGGTGCTTCCAACCACTGTCAACCTGAGCCCGTCACAGGAAAAAGGACTGCTTGACGCGCTGCAATCCGGCAGCGACGGCCGCTCCTTGCAAATCATCGATCAGGCGCTCGAAGCTATGCAGCGTAAGGAGGCGGGCATCGCGCAATTTCGTTTCTTCGCCGATTCGGTCGCTTCCAAGATTCTAAGTTATATGGAGATGGCCCAGATTGACAAAACTTCTGTCCAATCCTTAAAACAGTGGAGCGCAAGGCTGGCAGAATGCCATTGTTTATCTGATTACCAGGGGGTATTCCGTCAGCTCGTCGAAGCCTCCTGCGCCCTCATTCGCAAGAAAAAGGATACCGGGGAAGAGCCGCTCATCGCCATGTTCATGAACATTATCCATAACCAGTATGCCGATGATCTGTCTCTCGACTATCTGTCAGCCAAGCTGAACCTGTCGAGCGCCTACCTCTCCGTCTATATCAAGGAGAAAACCGGTCTTAACTTCAGTGATCATCTGCTTGGCATCCGCATGAACAAAGCGAAGGAACTGCTGGCGTGCACAGACTTGACCGTTAATGAGATCAGCCAGCGTGTCGGCTATCTCAATATTACCTCCTTCAACCGGACGTTCAAGAAGGCCACGGGCATGACGCCGGGCGCTTACCGCCGGCAGCATGTGGTGCAGACCCATGCGAGCGGTTAAAGGCCTATCTTAACAACAGGGCCCTTCGTTCCGCTGTACAGCGGGTCGAAGGGCCCTGTATTTCTAATATGGATCGCTATCCTTTATCCAACCCGATGCCTTTCCCAAGCCGCTTTGCTTCGCGATAATAGTAACTGGCTATGCCAATATCGAATACCGCTAACCCCATAGGGTTGAAGAATACCGTTTCATGATCGTCGTAAGCCGCCAGGCCGTCACGACATAGAATATCTGAAAGCGTCAGGACGTCGGATTCCTGCAATCCCGTCATCAGATGCAGTTGTTCCACATCCGTGTTCTCACGGCAAACCTCCATCCATTCATCGACAACAATGGCCTTGACCCCGGCTACGCTGTCTGTTGTATAATCCCGCAGCGACACATTGAGAAGCAGCATCCCCTTCGATGGCTTCTCATTGATATATCGCTCTTCCGAGACGGTGCATGTGGCAAGAACATCGGCGTTTCGGTAGACAGGCTGCCAAGTATCCGCAATATCTGTGATGTTCCGAACCTCCTCAGGAACGGTTGCCGGATCGATGCCTTTGAGATCGTATAGATGCACACGTTCCAAGCGATCCCCCAGCAGCGCCCTGCACATCGCGAGGTGCATCTGCCCGACTGGCCCCCAGCCAATGATACCAATCCGTACGCTCTCGAGCCGCCTGGCTTCAATGAAGGCTTTCAGCATTAACCCGCTTACCGCGGCTGTCCTCAAACCGTTCAGCAATCCACTATATATGACAGCCACAGGCTCACCGGTCAACGGATGATTAAGGATTATCGTGTTATGCGCTCTCGGCAGGCCATGCAGGCTATTGCCCGGGAAGCTTGCGATCCACTTGATGCCGGACATATTTATATTTCCTCCGACAAAAGCTGGCATGGCAATGATTCGGTTCTCGGGGGCGCGAAAGCGTAAATACGGCTTTAGCGGATGAACGCAGTCCCCGTTCTCTTTGATCCTGATAATTTCATCTATCCTTTGAATCAGCGTTGACCAATCCATCCCGATTTCACGTATGTGTCCGTCATGTAAATAAATCATGATCTATCCTCCAAACGAGAAAGTAACCGGGGCCACACCAAACTCCTGCTGTACCCATATATCGTTATACACCGTGTCCAGATACCTTTCACCGCGATCAGGTAAAATCACCGCACATACCGCTCCTTCAGGGATGTTGCCCGACATCCGCTGGACTGCTGAGATGACCCCGCCAGATGAAGCGCCGGCGAGAATCGACTCGTACCGAACCAGATCCCGGCAGCCCCGTATGCAATCTAGGTCCGACACATACTCTACGCGGTCCGCTATATCCTCGTGGTATAAAGACGGCGTTATGCCGGCACCCAGTCCAGGCAATTTCCGCGGACCTTTCTCTCCTCCAAAAATAACGCTTCCCTTTGCATCCACAGCCACAACTTGGGTAGACCACTGCCGATCCGCAATATACTCTCTGCATCCCCGGATCGTGCCGCATGAGCTAGCCCCGCAAAACAAATAATCAATCTCGCCCAACCGCTCAGCAATTTCCTGCATGGTGGTTTCTTTATGGGCTAAATAGTTGTCCGGGTTACCGTATTGATTGGTCCAGTAAGCATTAGGCAAACGGTGAACCAGTTCATTAACCCTTCTTATTCTTGCAGGCAGAAATTCACCGGTTTCCTTGTCGGGCTCCGTGACCAGTTCAAGCTCCCCCCCAAAGCTGCGAATGATGCGGCGATGCTGATCCGTTGTGCGCGGGTCAATGACACAGATGAAACGCAGCCCCAAGTAGTTGCAGAGTTGTGCCAGGCTGATGCCCAGATTGCCTGAGCTGGATTCAATGACGACCGTGCTCGGCGTGATCTCGCCGCGGCGCATGGCCTCCCGAAGCATATGAAGCGCCGGTCGATCCTTGGTGCTTCCTCCGGGATTCATCCACTCCAGTTTTCCGTATACATCAAACGAACGGTTGTTAAACAATCGACTAAGGCGGATTAATGGGGTGACACCGATCACGCCTGCAATCCCGTCTTGAAGTTCCAAGGTCATTCTCCTTATTTACTCGTACCATATTTTTTTATGTTTAACCGATGTTTTACCTGCTCCGGGCTCACCATCTCCGCGAATCACCTGGATTTCGCCAAGGATCCCGGACTGTATCATCGTTCCAATCTCGGGAATCTGCTGCTCGATATCATGCTTGATCCTCTGTAATATCGCTTGCTCTGCCGTGGAATGGAAAATATAAACGATCAAGGCGTTATGAGCCACCTTCACCTGAACGCTGCCCGCATGCAAATGGCGCAAGACGACGTTTTCAATGTCATAGATGCTGATCTTCTCTCCATGCTTCAGATCAGGTCCGATTCGCTTAACGATGCTGCTAAAGCTTTGACGGAGTCTTCCATCCACCATCATTGGGCGCAAATCGCGCACTACGTCGTAGGTGACATAGCGAATGGCGGGAAACGCTTCCCGATAACCCGATGTCAGGACGAGCACGGATTCCTCCGGATTGGCAAGCGGTTCGAGATCAGCGTCCAGTTGCTCCGGGCGTACTCCCTCGGCAAGCAGTCCGTCCGTCAGAAGATATCGCCCGTGTTCATGGGAGTAATAAGCAATCGTGCCAATCTCGATGGAACCGTACGTATCCGTAACATGGTCTGCACCGATTCCGAGCCGTTTGGCGGTAAGCTGAATCCAGGCGGGGGAAGCCATTTCGCCGACCAATATGACGTGCCGGATGCCATATGCGGTCGCGTCAATCGAAGCGTTCAGGATGCGATCCAGTATCGACGGCATCGTATATAGCACCTCCGGCTTGCACAGTGCGAGCCGCTCAAGATGCTGCTCAATCGGCGCCTGAAAGGGGATCGATTCGGCGTTCATACCTAAGCGGCGGAACACCTCGATCGACGTTGCCTCCGCGTGCCCGGTACCCATATCCGCAATAGCCGATCGATATTGGCCGGATCCAAGAATCTGCCGGTACACCTGGAGCTTAAACCGAATATAATCCTCCTCATCGGCTTCAGAGTAATAGATCGCTTTCCGCCGACCCGAACTCGTGCCGGAAGTACGATAATAATGAACATCGCTTCGAGCTGCCAACGGATTGTCGTCCGTATAGTATTGCTCCTCCAGCACGGTGTGCGTCATCAGCGGTAGTTGCTCCAGTTCTAACCTCGGCTCCTGAGCCATCTCATCGAGCGCTCTTCCGATGCTCCCCCGTACCCAGCCCTCATACCATGGCATATAACGACGCGAGCGGACCAAGGCTTGCTGCAGAATGTTGAAATCCCGCACTTCGCTTCCCCCTTCGACAGATTGGAGTCCACTACCCCTGGCTATAGTCTATGTCGCTTCCTTCATTTCGTTCGATTCCCCCTATAGAAAAAAAGCTGCACGGTTACACTTTGACCGCCAGCTTCGTACAATAACACCATATCTTCCTGAAATGAGGCACATCTTATGAAAACCTCCCGATTCACGGTGAAGAGCAAGTGGACCAAAACAAAACTTCTGCAAAGCCAACAAGAGTTGGCGAAGCTCGTTCCACCCACTCAGCTGTTTTCACGGAGACATCTGTTTGACATGCTGGAGCGCTACGGCATGGTATATGTGAAACCCGATGCTGGTTCACAAGGTAAAGGGGTCATGCGCGTGGAGAAGAAGGGGTCGGCATATCAGTATCAAAACGGCATAAGAACATTGACTTGTCGTTCTTATCGAGAACTGTGCCGATCATTGAGTAAACAAATAGACAGCAAGCGCTATCTGATCCAGAGAGGAATACATTTGCTGACATATGATCATCGCCCTTTCGACCTTCGTGTCATGATTCAAAGAAACCCGAAGGGGGAATGGGAGGCTACCGGAACGGTTGGACGTGTCGCCCATCCGAGAAAAGCGGTTACCAACGGCAGCCAAGGCGGTACGATTTATGCCGCAGACCGACTTATTCGCGCAAGTGCGGATGAGGCGAAGACAGACGAACTCCTTCAAGAGATCGACCGTATTGCCTTGGCAGTGGCTGCTCACATGAGCCATACTTATCCTGCATTGAATGAATTGGGACTCGACCTCGCAGTAGATCGCGACCTTACGCTCTGGATACTGGAAGTGAACACGCTCCCTGATCCATGCCCATTCACCAAACTTAAAGAGAAGGACACCATTGAAAGAATCGTGTCCTATGGAAAAGCATACGGGCGCTACTATCCCTTGAACTGTAAAAAATCGAAGCAGGGTATGTAAGACATATTCATTTCATGTAAGGAGGAATAGCAAAAAAACCTTCGGTCACCGCACCTGCCGAGCCTGGGATCAGGTAAATGCCCAAACTCTATCGGCTGCGGACCAGAAGGTTTTTTCTCATGCATAAATGGGCTTATTTGATATCCTTAGTCTTTAGTCTCCCTTTACCGATTGCTCATGAGGGACATGAGCATTGAACACCCTCCTCTTCCGGCTGGTAAGCCATTTCTTGCTCCAGCGCGACAGCAAAGATAAGACGTTAACGTCCACCAGCCGGTAGAATACATGGGCAGCGCCAAAGATCACCGGAACCGTGATTAGACTCGTCATGCTTACATTCCAGCCATAGGAGAGAAATGTGCTGAACAGAAGAAATAGATGGCATCCCAGTGTACAGATGATCGTGAAGTGCACTAGATAAAGCGAGAACGATATCTTTCCCAGATAGGCAAAAAACTTATGATGAAACAATGCTTGCAGCCATCTCGAATTCAGCAGAGCTATCAGAATCAGAAACGATCCGATCACATGATAAAATGTAAAAAATTCGAACCTATCCGATTCCCACACGAGAATAGAATAGATTGTTCCCTCCGGATCCAAGTATGGATAAGAGCCAATATAAATGCCAACCGTGATCCATATGAAGCTCGTCCATGGTGCATTGAAGTAAGACACCCAATCCCGACCGCTATGCTTCAAGTCTGCGAGCAGCATCCCCAGCACAAATCCCAGGTAGTAAGAATCGTGGAAGACGTAGATCAGGAGAACATATGCAACATAACGGATCACCCGTCTCCCACACAGGACAAGAAACCCAAAAATCAGAAAAGACCCGAACAGCTCATAAGTCATAGTCCAGAGCACAGGATTATACTGCGATCCATACGTGAAAAAAGTATGAAACAAGCTTTCCTTCAGCATGGCCAGCAGATTGGCGTCAGCGGTGAACGGATCCGGCATCGATGATAATGTCATTCCGCGTATATTGTCGTAAGCTCCGAGATCCAACACGATGATCAGATAAGCAAGGATGACGGATACCAAGGCGGGTGCGGCCAAACGAAAATAGCGGCGAATGGCAGACGAATAAATGATGAGCCTGTCCCCGGTTTGAAAAAAACGATAGCTGAGCACATATCCGCTCAACACAAAAAATAGACAGACGGAAAAGTTGCCGTTAAACAGCAGATTGAACGGTGTTCGCGCGGCAATCCCCTCGAAAGCGAAATGCTCGATCTCCTTCCTCCCCTCAAAAACCGCCGGTGCAAACACCTGGAAAAAATGAGATACAACCACAATCAAGGCAGCTAAACCTCTCAAACCATCCAAATATACAATTTTCATAACAACCCCACGTTCCCCTAGAAATAGGATGTTTGCGAATGCGAAACATATTTCAAAGGGCAGGAAGAGGAATGCTGTACACGATTCGTTTTTCAGGGATAATCATCTTTAAGAAAATGGCTGACTCATAAACTGAAAGCGTTTTCTTAAATCAAAGAAAATCAATAGGGGAGGGTAAAACATTGAGTATTTATTGGAATCAGGTTGATATTGAAGAACTAACGGGATCAGGTGTCGTTTATTTTAACTCAAAGATGGAAATGTTGGAAGGTCTTCCGTGCAAAATGTATAAATTGACCTATCAACAGAGCTTATGGACGCATTGTCATGATTATTTCCAGATTTGGTATGTGGCGAAAGGAGCATTCCAACACACCGTTAATCAACAGGCGTACGAGATCTCCAAGGGCGATATTTTTGTTACACCTCCGTTTACCCTGCACAGCGTCAGCATTTCACCCGATGAGGACATCGAGATTTACGGATGCGAATTTATGCCAGTCTTCGTGAACGAGAGATTTCAGGAAATGCCAACAGATCATACTTTTTTCGATGTGGGGTTTCTGGAATACTTTCTGCGCCATGAAATGAACGCCCAGTCCAAAATAACGCTGGACAGCGTTACCGACGTAACGGTTCAAAATGTCTTAAAGGACATGCTGATTGAATACGAGAGACGAACCCCTTTTTTTCAAATCTCGCTCAAAGCGAAGCTGCTTGTCCTCCTCTCGATTCTGGTACGGCAGGTCAACGGTGAACTGCTTAGAGAAGGATTCGAGAAATCAGAGAAATACCGGGGAATCATGACAAGAGTCGTTGATCATATCCATAACCACTACCAGGAAGATATGAATCTGAATGATCTATGCACCCTATCAAATTTATCAAGGTCCACGTTCTGCATCCTCTTCAAAGAATGGACAGGCAAAACATTCAACCGGTATCTCACCGACCTGAGGATCCTGCAGGCCATGATGATGCTGAAGCAGCCGGAGTTAACCGTTACGGATGTATGCTACTCCACCGGTTTTAATGAACTCTCCTATTTTTGCAGAATCTTCAAAAAATACACGGGCATCTCCCCCACCGACTTTCGTAAACAAGCGATCAAATAGAACGTTCAATGCCATACGATAATCCTATTTTTGAACACGATAGTGAAATGAAATGATTTTTTTACATGCTACGATATCCATAATTCTTACAAATAACTGGATCAGGGCCGGTTGTTTAGTCAACTGTTTTGGGGAGGGAATTGATAGAACTTCGATTACGATTACACGATTGTACACGATTGCTCAAGGGGAGGAAGAGGAATGAAGAAGAAACATTTGATATGGAGTCTTATTCTATTATTCTCTATCGCAACAGGATGCTCTGGCGGTAATCCGCCGCAATCGGGCAGTGATGCTGGTGACAAGCCATCCGATAATCCGCCTGCCCAGGATGCCGTAACGCTTGACTTCTGGTACGGCTGGACCGGTCCGGAAGCGGAAGCGCTGGAACGATTGATTGCCAAGTGGAACTCGGCCAATCCCGACATTCAAGTAAAGGGTCTATCCCAAAGCGACTATCAGAAACAGCTTACCGCGATTACCGGGGGCAATCCTCCGGATATCGCATCCCAATTCGGACAAAATGTCGTGCCATGGGGGCTGCGCGGCGCCATGATGCCGCTCGATGATTATATAACGAAGGACGGCTTGGATCTTAAAGACTTCGTGCCGGCTGCCCTAAGCACTTCCCAGCATGAAGGCAGGACATATGCGATCCCGACGGCCATGCATGTATCCATGCTGTTCTACAACAAGGATATTTTGCAGGAAGCCGGTTATGACGGTCCACCGGAAACGATAAGCGAGCTTAAAGAATATATCAAAAAGCTGAGCATCGTTGAGGATGGCGGGCGCCTCCAGCGACTCGGATTGTGGCCCGGAATGGATGCGTATACGTTCAGCTATGCCTTTAACGGATCGTTTTATGATGAAGCGGCGCAGCAGGTGACGCCGGACCATCCCGGGATCCAATCAGCGATTAAGCTCTCGAAGGAGATCTGGGATCAATACGGTTCCGATAATCTGGATCGATTCTCTTCCGGGCTTGGCCAATACATGTCGGCACAGAATCCGTTCTTCTCGGGCAAGTATGCGATGACGATCGATGGAGAGTGGCTGCCCACCTTCATCAAACAATACTCGCCTGATCTGAATTATGGCATTGCCCCGATTCCTTATGATGAGAACAACCCGAAACTTCAAAACTCCGGAAATGTGACTACCAGTGTATTCTATATTCCAAAGGGCGTCAAAAACCCGGACGCTTCCTGGAAATTCATTAAATGGATGACCGAGCCGGAGCAAATGGCCGAATTTACGGCTGCTCTCGGGAATCTCCCAACAAGAAACTCTGCCTTCACCAATCCACAGTATGAGGATGTGCCCGGATTCAAGGAATTCCTCGACTATTCGGGAAGCGAAAACCTGAGGTCCTTCCCGGCTTCCTCCTACACGAACGAATACATGACGGAGTTCAGCGCGCAATATGATGCTATCCTCCGAGGTACCGTCAGCATGGAGGAAGGCTTGGACAAGGTAAAGGCAAAGATTCAGCCACTGGTGAAATGATGAGCTAAGCAGGCTCTGTCCAATGCAGCGATGCATTGGGCGGGGCTGCATACTAAATACTTGAAGCGGAAGGAGAATCGCGAAGATGAGAGTCTCCACAGCAGCGAATCAACGAAAGCCCATATCAGGCTGGTCCAGGAAGGAACGTCATTATGTATACCTTGGCCTGGCGTTCGCCTCTCCTTGGATCATCGGCTTTCTGGCTTTTACGGTCTACCCGTTCTTCGGTTCGCTCTACCTGAGTCTGACCGAATACGATTTATTCAGTCCCCCCAAGTGGGTGGGACTTCAGAATTACGAGCAAATCCTCGCGGATGACCGCTTCTACAAATCGCTCGGTAACACCTTTTTCATGGCGTTCATATCTGTGCCGATCACGCTGGCCGTCTCTCTGCTGATTGCCGTGATGCTCAATTTCAAGGTAAAGGGAATCAATTATTACCGCACCCTCTTCTACCTTCCATCCGTCATACCGATCGTTGCAAGCGCTCTATTGTGGACATGGATGCTGAATCCCGACTTCGGTTTGGTTAACATGGCACTTCGCACCCTAGGTTTAACAGACCCGGCGTGGCTGCTTGATCCCCGTTATACGAAACCATCTCTTATTCTGATGAGCCTGTGGGGCTCGGGTGCAGGCGCATTAATCTTTCTCGCAGCCCTCCAGGGCGTGCCGAGACAATATTATGAAGCGGCTCAAGTCGACGGAGCGAACTGGTGGTACCGGTTCTGGAAGATCACGGTTCCCGCCCTGTCCCCCATCATTCTTTTTCAGCTCATCATGGGGTTAATCGGAGCCTTTCAAATCTTTACGGAATCCTACATTTTGGCTGGCGGGAAGGTGGATGGAAGCGGCCTCTGGGCGGTCCGGAACAGTCCCTGCTGTTCTATGCGGTCAATCTGTATCAGGAAGCTTTTGTCTTTCTGAAGATGGGTTATGCCTCGGCGCTCGCCTGGATTCTGTTTATTATCGTATTACTGATTACGTTCATCCTATTAAAAACGTCAGGCCGCTGGGTCTATTACGGAGGTGAGTAACATGGCTGTCAAGTTGCGAGTTATCTTACCGCATTTGGTTCTTATTCTATTCGCTGTTATCTTCCTGTTCCCATTTGTATGGCTGGTGATGACCTCGTTGAAGACGCCGGAAGAAATACTCATGTTTCCGCCGAGTATCCTGCCTGAAACGTTCCAATGGTCGAATTATAAAGAAGCCCTTCAAGCCATTCCTTTTACACGCTATATGTTGAACACGTTTCTGATTTGTATGGTGAATATCATCGGTCAGCTATTCTCTGCACCGCTGGTAGCCTACTCGATTTCCCGCATTCCTTGGAGGGGCCGAAACATTATCTTTACCATCGTGGTGGCGACCATGATTCTGCCGGCTCAAGTGCAGATGATCCCGCAGTACATCATCTTCACCAAGCTCGGCTGGGTGAATACGATCATGCCGCTGACCATCGGCGCATTCTTCGGAGCACCGTTCTTCATCTTTTTGCTTCGGCAGTTCCTGCTTGGCGTACCGACCGAGTTGTCCGAGGCTGCGAAGATCGACGGTGCTTCAGAGCTGCGGGTTTATGTCCAGATCATCATGCCGATCCTGAAACCGGCTCTGGCCACCGTCGCTTTATTTTCTTTTGTGTGGTCTTACGTGGATTTCATGGGACCGCTCATTTATCTGAACGATTCGGTCAAATGGACCATCACCGTCGGCCTGCAAAGCTTTCAGCAGGATCACGGGGCGCAGTGGGAGAAACTGATGGCGGCTTCCACCATCATGGCGATTCCCATGATCCTGATCTATTTCTTCGGACAGAAGTATTTCATGAAATCGGGATCGGCACTAACCGGGTTCAAATAAGCTGGACCTTTGGAATGGATGCCTTCTCTTTCTCAGCATGGACCGGGCGTATGCCCGGCCATGTACGCGGAAGAGAAGGTTTTTTACGTTTCCAAATCGAAATATAGTATATGGAAGAAACCTATATCAACAAACCCAAAGGATGAGAATCATGCCTCTTCGTATCACGGCCATGACCGAAACGTATGCCGATCAAATTATGCAATGGATCTATGAACCTCCCTATGACTTCTACAACAGCGAGCCGGATGAGGAGTTTCGGAAAGAACTCCTTGAGTGTTCGTATTACGCCATACTCGATGAGGAAGGGCAGCTCTTCGGCTTTTGCTGCACAGGCTCATCTGCCCAAATTCCGATTGCGATCCCGTTAGGTGCATATGACGAGGATCTGCTGGATTTCGGACTTGGCATGAAACCGGAATCGACCGGACAAGGTCGGGGAAAAGAGTTCCTCTCTTTTGTGCTGTCATCCATCGCTGAAATTCACAATCGTACATCGTTTCGGCTGACCGTTGCCAAATTCAACGAACGAGCCATTCGCTTGTATACCCAGCTGGGCTTCTCGGAAGTAACATCGTTTGATTATGGCGGCACTACGTTCATAACGATGATTAAGAAACCAGTCTCGGGATAGTGAAATAAAGAGGGTGATCCCACTGTAGGATCACCCTCTCATTCATTATTGGCCAATATCGCGTATTCCCGGATTGAGTCGTTTTACCGAAGAATCGTCGTTTCCACTCCAAGCAATGGAGCCGTCTACCGATTCATAACGGCTATTCAATGGCGATGTAGACGTCCACCACAGTATAGGCAGGATCAAACTGCCGCATATCATAGCGTTCGTAATCGCCGGTATACGTCCTTTTTTCGGCTGATTGCTGGAAGTAACTCCAAATTTCATGCCACACCTGCGGAACGATTTCCATCAAAGGGCCACGTCTTGTCCGGAATACCATGTACTTGGCTGCCGGGACGGACGCCTGCTTCAGTCCCTCCGAAGAGGCTGCAGCAGCCATGTCTTCATCTATCCTGTTCCCGATAATCAAGGTGTACGCCCCGGATGCATCGCTTTCGTAATCCGTGTACAACGCATATATGGCTTGATCCTTATCAGATAACTGTGCCTGCAAACCGCTTTGGAAATACCGGTCCCATAACTGCGGTATCTTGCCTTGCGGTCCTGCCTCCGCTTCATTCGTCGTTCGAACGCCGACACCCTGAATGGACATGGCGGGTCTAACTTCTATAAATCGTTCACTCTGATTCTGATTGCTATCACTCATGTGTATCCTCCTTAAAATGTGAATATATCTCTATTCTAAAGAGGTAACGTGGACATCTATCTGTCCTGGTTATCGTAGCGCTGCATAATCAATTGCGCTCTTCGCTTCACTTCCTCGGCCGCTTCACCCGGCTGCTCAACCAGCACCTGATCACCAAAGCTTAGAATCATGCCGTAAAACCACTCATCCAATTTGTATAACACTTGAACGCGTAATGAGCCGTCCGGGTTGACGGTCACTTGTTCCGGCGGAAAAATATCCGCCACCCGCTGACGCGCGGCTGCTTCGAATAGCAGCATAGTCTGCTGCTCCAGCGCGCTCGACCAAGAGGAATCCCATTCCAATCGTTCCATGCTCGGTATCATTCTTGTCTCCGAAGTCTCATGCAGCATCTCGATATGCTGCATGCGCGATAATCGAAAGATTCGATGGTCTTCCCGCTCCAGACAAAAGGCTTGTACATACCAAATATTTCCCTTCAGAATCAGGGATGCCGCTTCAATGGTTCTTCGCTCCGCATTGCCCTGATTATCGATATACTCCATCACGACCCTGCGCTTTTCTTGAATAGCCTTTTTGAGCAAGCTCACAACGGGTTTCAGTCCTTGACGCTGCCCCCAAGGCTGAAAGTCCATGACCACAGGTTCCCTCCGATATTCATCGTCAAGCCCCTGTTCTACCCTATGCAGCAGCGCCTTTACCTTCTCAAGCAGGATACCCATCTGCTGATCATCCAGTGCGCTGCTCATCCCTTTGACGGCTGTAACCAGCGCACTCATCTCCTCAGCGGACAGCCAGTACTTGTCAATCATATAATGCTCCATAATTTCAAACCCGCCGGATATTCCCTGGTGGGCAACAATCGGGATCCCGGCTTGGCATAGCGTATCCATATCGCGATATATGGTTTTGCTTGATACTTCAAACCGATCGGCCAACTCCTTGGCGCTCAGTCTCCCCCGGTTCAGAAGCAGGACGGTTATGGCTAATAGCCGGTCTATTTTCATTACATGCTACCCCTTAATTCTCAGTCATTTCATTATACAGGTAAGCAGAAAAAACTCTATCGTGTTCGGCAGATTCCTTAACTCAAGTTTAACAGATTCGAGGTGTGTTCATGCAACCGTTAGGTCAGGTTCAGATGACCGTTAACCTGTTATGCTACAATGATAAGCACGGCAAGCAAATCAGAGGCGGGGTGAAACGAACCTTCTCCAAGCAACGTAAACATACATAGATGCAAGAACTGCTCGAATTTGTAACATCTAGGAGGAACATACATATGGACAATCGACTTGACGCCATGCGCAGGTGTCACCCGGACTCCGTAACGATCTCACGCATAACGGGTTTCATTACGGATGGGGTTATTCTACTCGCTGCAGCAGCCTATCTAATTATGGCTGCTATATTCGGGTGGACCCTGATACCGGGCTGGATCACCATCGGACTTCTGGTTCTCGGGGCCTGGTTTACTTGGGCTGTGCCCTCTTTCACCTACAAACAATTCGGCTTCAAGGTAAGCGAGGAAGAATTGGAGCTTCGCTCCGGCTGGATCTGGCTCAGTGACACCCTTGTCCCGATGACGCGGGTACAGCATGTCGAGCTGGAACGGGGACCGCTCCTTCGTAAATATGGCTTAGCCAAGATAAAGGTCGTTACCGCCGCAACGACTCATGTCATCCAGGCGCTCAAGCTGGAAGAAGCAGAGGAACTGAAAAAACAGATCGGCGAGCTGGCCAAAGTGGTGGATCACGATGAATGAACCGACAAGACTTCACCGCCTGTTCATCCTGTTCCCGCTCGTAGGCAGTGTAAAATCCCTCATTCCCATCGCCGCTCTGGTATCCATCAAATTCCTTAACGGGAAATCACTGCGTGACATCCCCTGGTACTGGCTGTCCGCCGTCATCGTCATCCTGGTCTCTTTTCTGCTTCTGTACGGGTATCTAAAGTGGAAACGCTTCGTCTATACGTTAGAAGAAGACAAAATCCTCATCCGCCGCGGCGTTCTGTTCCGTGAGGAGTTGTCCATCTATACGGGCCGCATTCATTCCATGAATATGGAGCAGCCCTTGCTGCAGCGCATACTGGGACTTACCCAGGTCCGAATCGAAACGCCGGGTAAAACGGAAGGTGGCGGCATCCTGCCTGCCATCACCAATAGCGAAGGCGAGCGGCTGCAGCGCTGGCTGCGTGAACAAACCCGAACAAGACAGACGGAACGGGAGGCCCACCAAGCTCATGAAAGTTCCGATCCATCCGATTTAAGCTTTCACGCTCCGAGCGAGAGGCCATCTGTTCAACCATCGGAAACCCGGGAGAATCACGAATCCATTCAACCATCGAATCAGAACATGGAATACGGAAGCGGTCTTTTGGAGGATTCCGATTCAGGCGCCTTTAGCAGAAAGAATACAAGCGATCCAATCACGGCAAAAGAGGAACGCAGCACGCTGCTCCAACTATCCTCCGGACGCCTGCTCATTGCCGCGCTCTCCTCGCCCAACCTGTCGCTGGCTTTAGCCTTTGTGGGCGGTATTTTATCTTTTGCCGATGACCTGCTCCCGGATCGGATATATCAATCGCTGTTTCAATCGGCAGGGAAGCTGTTGCCTGGCAGTTGGATCAGCATTGCCGCTGTGGCGCTCATCGTATCCTGGCTGCTCTCCGCCGTGCTCTACACGATCAAATATGCGGGATTTACCGTCGAGCGCATCGGGAAACAAATCTCGGTCAGCTGCGGTCTGCTGGAGAGAAAAAGACTGCTCTTCTCTCCCGAACGAGTGCTGGCCATTACCGTGAAGGAAGGCGTATTCCGGCGCTGGTTCGGTTACGCTGAAGTGAAGGTTCATGTGCTAACGTCCGAATCCGACAAGCATTTCATGCTTCATCCTCTACTGAAGACCGCAGATATTCCAGCACTGCTGAATCGGGTTACGCCTCAATTCAGCGCTCAGGCTATTACCGCTTCGCCGCCGCCCCGCGCAAAATGGATGTACTTGCGGTGGAAGCTGGCTTTTGCCGCGGTAGTTAGTGCCGCGTGCATTTGGTATTTTGACGGGCTCGGTTTGTTATCGCTTCTGCTCCTTCCGCTCTCGTTAGCTTGGGGACTCCTTTCGCACCGGGATTCCGGACTTAATGTAACGGACAAACAGCTAACGATCCGCAGCCGTTTCATTGCAATGTCCACCAGATATATACGCAGGCCGCAGATTATCGCCATGGAGGTTAGCGGTACCCGCCGACAGCGAAGAAGAGGGCTTCTGTCTCTGCAAGTGAAGATGATATTCAGCGAGATCAACGAAAGTTTAAGCGGAATGGATCAGCGAGAGATCGAGGCTGTTCGGGCTTGGTTCCAAAAGAAAAAGGGCGAGACCTCCGCATCTGCTGAACGGAGTGGTCCCACCTCATCAATTGAGCAGCTATAACCGTTTGGCCTCCGTTCTTCCTGAACGGCCAAAGCCTGAGAACCGGTAAACCAGCAGGGTTATCACAAGAAATACGCTATATACGCCGATGGTGATGATGATGTGGGAAGGGTCTGTCATGAGATGATCCCCCACCATCGAGAACAGCAGCATGGCTGGGATTTTGCCTAACGCGGACGCGATACTGTATGATGCGAACGTTACCTTGCTGAGAGCCGCGTACACATTGATGACAATAGAAGGAATAAACGGGATCAACCGGGTAAACAGGATGGTCAAAAAGGCGTTCCGTTCGAACATTGTTGTCATTTTTCCCAGCCTGTTATAACGGTAAAGCACCCGGTCGCCCCATTCCTGATAACCGTATCGGATGAACATAAACATAAGGATGGAAGCGGCGGTGGAGCCGACCCAAGTGACGATTCCGCCGATGACCGGCCCCAGGGCGGCACCGATAACGCCTCCTACCACCGGATAAGGGATCACCGGAAACAAGGCCATGATGACGGCCATGAACATCATCAGCGTGATACTGTCTGTCGATCGAATCCATACCAATATGGCATCGCCATAAAAGTAAACAAGACCACCTATGGCGGCATAAATCAACGCCAATCCTAATTTCTTGAACATACACCACACTCCAGGTCATAATGCACCTATTGTATCACGTAGCATGTCCATTGGAACAAGCGCAAAAGGGACATCCCAAGGCTATAAGCCGGGATGTCCCTTTTGCTTGAAATGGGCTTGCCATTCCCTGAAAGCCACATCTTGCTAGGGAAGTGGAACAGCCGTTAACCGGTAAGGATTAGATCCTATCGCGCTCATGTCAACTCACGGTTTGTTCGGTTTCCCCGGTGGCTTTCCAGGCTTGCCGGTTTGTTTCACTTTCACCGTGACCGGTTTGCTTGCGGCACTCTCGTTATGCAAACGATCGACAGCCGTCACGACATAAGTGTAGGTTTGTCCCGCCGCTACGGTATGATCAACAAAGGACTGCGTCGTACCAGCGGTTTTCCTGAGGGTTCCTAACAAATGCGACGGATCTTGAACACTGCCGGCGCCTCTGCCATCAAAACGATAGACCGCATAATACGTCTCATCATCTGTCGACCTCCAGCTTAGCTTCACACCATCCTGCTCATGATCAGCCTTCGGCTTCTTGGGCGCAGTCGGCGCTTCCGAATCGATCCAAGGCATCGCGGGGATCAAGGCCGGATATCGATACAGATCGTTCTTTAGTCTGTCCGTAAATCCGAGTGCATTATCCTTAAACCATTTGGAGCTGAAGTACATGCTGCCCCGGACTTCCTCAAAGTTGCGGTTGTAATGGATCTGGTTCGGCATCTCTTCGGGGTTGGACCAATCGGCATTCGACCCGATTTTATATACGGCTTGTCCGCTGTATAGATGAACGTTCTTGCCGGACACGATCCCGCTCCACCAATCGATCAGCTTATCGTAAGCGGCAGCGGAATAACCGATATTCCAATAAATCTGAGGCGTGATATAATCGATCCACTCTTCTTCAACCCACTTCTTCGAGTCGGCATAGATGGCATTGTAACTCTCAAGACCATTGGTTTCAGAGCCGGTTGGATCGCTGGATTTATTTTTCCAGATACCAAACGGACTGATGCCGAATTTCACGTAACTCTTCTCTGCCTTGATGGCTTCGTTCACGTTCTGAATGAATTGATTGACGTTATTTCTTCTCCAGTCTCCCTTATTCGTAAAGGAGCCTTTGTATTGGTTAAAGGTGTCCGTATCCGGGAAATCCACGCCGGTTACGGGATACGGGTAGAAGTAATCGTCAAAATGCACGGCGTCGATGTCGTAATTCCGAACGACCTCCATGATGCCGTCGATAATAAACTGTTGCGCTTCCGGTATTCCTGGGTTGAAATACAGCTTGCCGCCATATTCTTCAACCCACTCCGGATGCTGCCTGGCCGGGTGGTCTGCTACAAGTTTGTTAACGTCTCCTTGAAGACTGATGCGGTATGGATTAAACCAGGCATGAAACTCCATGTTTCGCTTATGGACTTCCTCCAGCAGGAATGCCAGCGGATCGTACCCCGGATCTTTGCCCTGATCTCCCGTCAGCCATTCTGACCATGGCCCGTAATTGGACGGGTAGAATGCGTCCGCCGTCGGCTTGATCTGCATAATGACCGCATTCATTCCCGCATCCTCCAACTGATCAAGCAGGCTGATAAACTGCTGTTTCTGCTGATCCGGATCGGTGACTCCTTTGGCTGGCCAGTCAATATTGTCGACGGTTGCAATCCAGGCCGCTCTAAGTTCGGCTTTCGGTTGCTCAGAAGCTTTATTCACCGTGATGTAGAGGGAACTGGTCTTTCCTTGGAATGTGGCTGTTACTCTAGCGGAACCTATCTTCAAGCCGGATACCACTCCTTTATCATCGACAGTGGCCACATCCGGATGACTGCTGGTAAACGTAACGCCTTCCGTTATGATCACAGGCTCCTCCAGCCAGGAGTAGATTGCGGACACCGCCGTCTCGAAGGAATCTCCTACCGTAACCGCTGTAAGACCTTGAAGTTCGATGCTCTGCAGAACAGGAACCGGGTCCGTCACTGTAATGGCATGCTGTGCGGTTATTCCGCGGTACGAAGCGGTAATGTCTGCCGTTCCTGCAGAAATTGCGGTCAATTGACCGGCTTGATCTACCGATACAACGCCTGGTTGATCGCTTGCATAGCTAATTCCTTCAGTCAGCCATACAGGGTCCGTCTGGTTTCCGTATACGGAGTAAACCACACTGGTTCGCATTTTTCCAGTAAGACTGGTCTCCATATGAAGCGGCCCGGATAACAGCAATTCTCCAGGGGCTGGCACATCCTGCGTAATATGAAGCTCATACTGAGCTTTCGGTGCATCTCCGTATTCAGCTGTTATGATTACCGTTCCCGGCGCCAATGCTTCAATGGTGTCGTATGTAGCGCCCGTAACCGTAGCGATGTTGTTGTCACTGCTGGTGAGTTTCACGCCGGTTGTTAATAATGCAGGTTCCGTTTGTCCTTCATAGGTTGCATATACTTGGGGCTTCACCGTCTCTCCTACGGCCATGGGCGTCAGCCCACCAATATCGAGCCCGTACACCTGGGAAGCCGTATAGAATGCGGACAGCCTGTCGAAGTATACGGTACCTTTGTTTTTATTCGTATCTTTTAATTCGGTGATATAGATTTGATTCACTTTGAGATGAGCCTTGATGGTAGAGGGGACGTTAAATTTGACGTATTTCCAGCCCTTCCAGCTAAAACCGGAGGTAGACGTTAAATCCACGGCATGCTTGCCGCCGGAAGCGTCCTGAAGCTGAGCCCGGAGCCAATGATTCCCGCCATCGCCGTAAACCCATAAACCGAGTGCAATCGGTGAACCGGGGACGCTTCTGCCGGTAGAACCGTCCGGATCTTTGAAGTTGAGATAAGCCGCCGAGGTACCGGATTCGCTGCCCACAAAATCATACGTTAGAGCTGCAGCGTGATGTCCATAATAGATTGGTTCCGGCCTCCCCACTACATCCAGCTGAGCCTTTCCCCTTACGGAGGTTGCGGACATATTTGTTACCGATTCGAAATTTTCAATCACAACAGCGCGTGGATCTCCGGCGTTTGCGTCTGCATCAACGGAACTGCTGCCCCATGCAGAAACAGCTGTACTGAACATCATCGCTAACGCCAGCGTCATGCACAGGATCGACCTGCTGCTTCGATAGACATGTCTTCTGGTTTTCATTCACTAATTCACTCCCTACTTTTATGAATGCGCTTACTATTCGTTGAACCCGAATACGATTACGATTCGAATCGGCGCCCCCCACCTCCTATCTCTGTCGCTAAAAGTAGATGATCGGCATGGATTCGAACACACGCGTTCATCTCTACCTCTATCATATTGAAATTTTATTTCAAATTTCAATAGTTTTTATAAAATATAATTTTATATTTCGAGCAGGGATTTAAGCTGCCATGGCGTATGGAATCGCAAAAAAGAAGCCAACACGGGACAATCCCCCGTGTTGGCTTCCTGATTCATTCAGTTCACGTGTTCAAGAAGTCCGATAATCAGCGTCACGGCTTCCGCCCGTGTTGCGAATTGCTGTGGTGCGAAGCGATTGTTACCCACACCGCCCACAAGTCCTGCATCAACCGCAGTCGCAATATACGGCGCAGCCCACTTCGGAATTTCCTTCGTATCTTTAAAGGTCAATTTCGCTACCGAGTCGGGATTTATTCCGCTGGCACGAACGATCATCGCTACCAGCTCGGCCCGGTTCAGCGGCTTATGCGGACTGAAGGAGCCATCCTTGTAACCGCTGATGATGCCTGCTGCCACGCCTTGCGCTACAGCATCCTTGGCCCACGAAGGAATCTTGCCTGCGTCCGTGAACGTAAGCTTAGTCCCGACTTCGGTCAGATGCAGCGCGCGGCCCAGCATAGCCGTGAATTCAGCCCGCGTAACCTGTTGATTTGGCCTGAAGGTTCCGTCCCCATATCCGTTGACAAAGCCTGCTGCCACGGCCTTATCGATGGCTGATTTGGCCCAGTGCCCCGCAGTATCCTTCAGCGCCGGTGGATTCGCATTACCCGAATCCGTGCCCGGGTTGCTTCCAGGCTGAGAACCTGTTTCCGATCCGTTACCCGGGTTCGTTCCATTCCCGGCACCTGAACCGTTCTCCGAGCCTGATCCTGAGCCACTTCCTGAACCGGAACCAGGATTATTTCCTGAACCAGAGTTGCTTCCTGATCCTGGATTGGATGTGCCAGGACCCGGATTTGGTGTTCCTGGACCTGGTCCCGGACCTGGAGTTCCTGGATCAGGATTCGGCGTTTGAACATCCTTCTTCACGATGCCGAATTGATCAATGATAAATGGCTGTGCACCATTAAGGTTCTGATCAATTTCATAGATGACCGCGGTCAGCTTGCCGCCATCGATCGTAATACCGACGAAATTTTGTACCTGGCTGCGTTTCGGACGCCGGTTATCGCTCGAATCCGGGCCGTATTTGGCCGCATGATTTTCTTCCGCTCGTTCGAACAGTCCGTAGTATGTTTCCCCAAGCTTCTCGCTCGGATTCTTATAATAAACTTTCGGTCCTGCGGTTGCCGGAATCAAATAGATCGTACCGTCAGGATTAACCGTGTATTCCAGCTTCTCGCCGTTTAGCATCTCCGTAATCTTCTCCGGCTCTGCCGCTTTGCCGTCAGCCTTGATCGGTTTGGTGCGGGCATAAATATGATCATGACCCTGCAATACAAAATCAATGCCGAGCTCTGCCATTAACGGAGCAATCTTGGACCGCACGCCGTTAGCTCCCATAATATCGGAGTCCGTCGCATGATTCGATGTGGTGTACGGGCCTTTATGAATATTGACAATCACCCACTCCGCTCCGGCTTTTTTAGCCTTCTGTACATCTTGTTTGAGCCATTCCACTTGCTCGACAGAGAAATTATCGTACACGTCCGAGTCCTCATTGGAATTCAACACAACGAAATGCGCGTTGCTGTAATCGTATGAGTAATACGCTCCGGTCTCGGTTGCCGAATGGTCCGGCTGCTGTACATTGAAATGCTCGATAAAAGCGTAGTTCTCATCCTCGTGGTTACCCGCGGATGGCACCAGCGTCGTATGGAGCAAGCTTTCCTGCGAATGCCCTAACAGCCAGTTCCACTGTTCTTCCTTGACGCCCTTGTCTACAATATCGCCGTTATGGACGACGAATTGCGCTTCCGGCACGGTAGCCAGCGCCTTGGCCAGTGTCTCGGATGAAAGCACCGCTTCATCCTCTTCCTTCGCCTGCGTATCAGCCAAATCAATGAACGCGAACGCCCCTTTCTCCGGCGCAGTCCGGAAGGTTCCCGTCTCACTCCAAACCCCAAGCGCCGCATCGCCTACGCGGAATTCGTAGGACGTATTGGGCTTGAGCTTCGTTGCTTCCGCTTTATGCACAAGTTCTGCTGCTGAATTAGTAGAGGCAGCTGAACGTCCTTGGAACGTGATCCCATTCGTAAAGTCAGGAGCGACAGCAGACTTCTCCACGATCTGAAGGTCACTGCCTGTCACCTGCTGGGATGTATACCAGGTGAAACCCTTGGATGTTTTGGCATCGCCGTGGAACGTAACCGTCACTTTGCTCACTTTTTCCTGAACAGGATCCGGCTTCGTCTCCTTCATGATTCCAAACTGATCCACGATAAACGGCTGCGCGTTGTGCTGATTCTGATCGATTTCATACGTCACAGCTGTCAGCTTACCACCGTCGATCGTAAACCCGACAAAGTTCTGAACGTGACCTCTGGCAAGGCTGGTTGTATTTCCGTACTGGCGGGCGTGGTTCTCTTCCGCGCGCTCAAACAAATTGAAATACGTTTCACCCAGCTCCGGCTTTTGGTTCTTGAAATAAACCTTGGCTCCTGCGGTGGCAGGAATCATGTAGATGGTTCCATCCGGCTTAACTGCGTATTCGATGCTCTGCCCATTAAGCGTCTCGGTAATTTTCGTGACATCCTCGGCGGTTCCGTCGCTCTTGATCGGCTTCGTCCGCGCATAGATGTGGTCATGGCCCTGCAGCACCATATCAATTCCCAGCTCGTTCATCAGGGGAGCAATTTTGTTTCTTACTCCGTTCGCGCCAATGATGTCGCTGTCGGTTGCGTGATTCGAAGTTGTATACGGCCCTTTATGGATATTGACGATAATCCAGTCTGCGCCGGCAGCCTTCGCTTGCTCCACATCCTGCTTCATCCACGCCACTTGCTCTGCAGAGAAATTTGCGTACTCGGACGAATTCTCATTGGAGTTAAGCACGATGAAATGCGCATTGCTGTAATCATAAGAGTAGTATGCGCCAGTAATCGTCGCAGCGTTGTCCGGCTGCTTCACATTAAAATGCTCATAGAAGGCGTAATTCTTATTCTCGTGATTCCCTGCGGACGGGGCAATCGTTGTATTCAAAAGGCTAGATTGCGAATGACCCAGCAGCCAGTTCCATTCCTGCTCCGATGTGCCGTTCTCCACCACATCTCCGTTGTGAACAACGAATTTGGCATCTGGAATAGTGGCAAGGGCTTTGGATAAGGTGGCCGCCGACAGTATCGCCTCGTCCTCTTCCTTCGCTTGCGTATCCGTCAGATCGATAAACGTGAAGGCGCCGCTGACAGGTGCCGTCTTGAAGGTGCCTACCTCGCTCCATACGTTCAGGCTCTGGTCCCCGACTCTGAAATAATAGGAGGTATCGGCCGTTAAACCTGTCGCTTCCGCTTTATGTACATGTTCTCCCGGAGAATTCGAAGAGACGGAAGTAAGACCACTAAATGCTAGCGCCTGACTGAAGTCCGGCGCGGCCCCGCGATTCTCTACAACCTGGACATCGCTTTGGGAAGAGCCCAGCGGCGTATACCAGGTAAATCCTTTCGCGCTTGTTGCGTCTCCATGGAAGGTTACCGTTACCTTGGAAATATCCAGTGCCGGTGCCTGCGCTAACGCGGTAAGCTCCATATCGAAATACAGATCCGAGCTGCTGTCGCTCTGCTGATGGATCTCGACCGCAATTTCATTATTGCCGTCCTGCAAATATGTTTTCAGCGGCTCGGTCAGGTCCACGTCCCCATATATAACGGGCAGGTCCTTGCTCGAGGTCGCCTTCGTGTCGTATGTGATCTCGCCGTCCGGCATGCCCATGCGTCTTACTTCATGGCCATTGACGTAGAGCACGGCGCCGTCATCAATGCCAAACGTGCCGAGAATCTGGCCGTAACCGTCAATTTGGTCCTTGCTGACTTGAAGATTCGTTCGGAAATACGTCGTGCGGTGCTTGAGCTTTTTATCCGCACCGTAGTCTACTTCGGTGGTAAGCGGACCAAACTCCGCGGTTGTTATGCCGCTTCCGTTATCTTTATAACCGAAAGGAGCCAATCCGGATTCCCATGAGGAATCATCGTAGGTGGAACGCCATACGGTTGTTAAATCTTGGCCCTGATCAAAATACTTCCACTCCGCATTGCGCTGAAGTAAGATATCAGGCTGATCCTGCGTTGCTGCTTCAACAGTGGATGACGATCCGATTCCTGCAAATAATCCAAACACTAACGCTGCGGATAACAGCATGGATAATAGCCTTTTGTTCAGATGAGTAATCATGTATTCTCTCCTTTATGATGTTGGATGTGTGTGAAGCAAGACTGTCAAACAGCTCCAGCATAACAAGAGAAGATTAATGGCTTGTCATCCCAACGTAAAACTTATGTAAATAATGACATTGAGAACGCGTAATAATTCTGTTCACGTCATCTGAACTATAGCAGCAACAAAAAAAGCAGGGCGAGATGTTCTCTCGCACTGCTCCCTTATTTGCCAGACGGCTTAACCTTCCGAAGGATACTTCAGGCCCCACTGTCCCCGGATCTGATCCAGCAGCCTCATAATCGCAAGCGACTCATCGAGCGGCATCACATCGCTCTCAAGCCGCCCTTCCAGTAGACACCGCCCCACTTCATAAGCCTCGAAGCTATACCCTTTCTCCTGCCGGTCATCTGAAACAACCACCGGTTCCTCGCCATCTACATGAAGCGCAGCGGATGTTGCATTCAAGAAGGACGGAATGTGAATATACCCGTTGGTGCCATAAATATAAGCTTCATTCGTCAATCCAAGCCGGATCGCCCCGTTTAACGAAGCGGTCTTGCCCGATTCATAAGATAGAATAACCGAGAACTGCTCATCTACGCCCGTCTCACCGATATGCGCGGTACTCCATATCTTCTCCGGCTCGGTTCCAAAAATCATGGATGCAAACGACACCGGATAAATACCCGCATCCAGCAGCGCGCCGCCGCCAAGCTCCAAATTCAGCAAACGGCCCTGCGGATTCCAGCCGCTCCGAAAACCAAAATCGGCCTTCAGCAGCCGAACAGCGCCGATAAGTCCGTCGTTCAACCATTCGCGCACCTTTTGAATCGAAGGAAGGAAACGCGTCCACATGGCCTCCATCAGGAACAGCTTCTGCTCCCGTGCAGCTGCCACTAATTCCTCCAGTTCATCCCCGTTAATCGTAAAGGGTTTCTCGCACAGGACGGCTTTGCCGGCCTGAAGACACATTAAGGCATGATCCCGGTGCAGCGGATGCGGAGTCGCTATGTACACAACGTCAATATCGGGATCCTTCACGAGTTCCTCGTAACTGCCATAAGCCCGCGGTATATCATATTTAGACGCAAACTCTCCTGCATTGCTTGCCGTACGAGAGCCCACGGCCACAAACTGAGCGTTCTCCACATACGCCAGATCGGCTGCAAACTGCTCCGCAATCCAGCCTGTCCCCATGATTCCCCATCTGATCTTGCCCGGATTCTGTATCATCATTTACTCCTCCTCATCCTCTTCCTGGATTAGCCTTGCCTAAAGCTTGTAGAAGCTGTCCCTCTCCACTTTGCAAATTCGTAAGCCAAAGCTTTCATACCACTCGTTCTTGCCCCGTTCCTGGGCTACCTGATGAGCGGCATTCTCCTTCCATAAACGAATGGCCTCCAGGGAATCCCAGTACGATACCGTGATCCCAAGCCCCTCATCCCGTGCAGACTCCACCCCCAAATAGCCGGGCTGCTGCGCGGCGAGCTCTGCCATTTTATCAGACATCGCCCCATAACCCCGGTCACCCTCTGTTCGTTTGGACACAAAAATGCAGGCATAGTAAGGTGGCCTCGGCGTATTCGCGTATTCCGTCATTCTCTCTCCTTCTTTCCGGTTTCCAGATTAGCCATTAATTCGATTCATATTCGTTCATTGACCATGTCATCATTATATCGGAACTTCCGCCATTCTTTAACCTGTAAGAAAAATGTCTTTTGACGTTTATGCCGTAAAGACAGCCCTCGGTTAGTCTTAAGAAAAGAAACCGCCTCTCTCCTCTGTGATCATCTACAGGAGAAGAGAAGCGGTAGTCTGCCTTCTAGCCTTTACTTCAGTTTGTGCAACAGATTATAGATGACCTGCGCGCTTTCCGCACGCGTGGTCAGGCCTTCCGGTTCAAAGCGGCTCGGTGTACGGCCCTGAACAAATCCGAGGGCATGCGCCGTTTCTACCGCTTCCCGAACCCAGTCCGGGGATGAAGCAAGATCGGCAAAATCGCTGCCCGCGCTGATGTTCTCCTGCTGTAGTTTCATCGCGTGGGCATAAGCGCGCACCAGCATCGCCGCCATTTCCTGACGCTTGATCGGGGCATCCGGATCAAAACGGTCTTTGCTTATTCCATTCACGATGCCCGACCCGGCAGCTGCGGCCACAGCTTCTGCGTACCATTTGCCTGAATCTACATCGGCAAACGGCGCAGAGCTCTCTGCCTGAAGATCGAGCAGACGAACCAGCATCGCCGCAAATTCAGCCCGGGTCACTTGCTGAGCCGGTGCGAAGCGTTCCGTGCTGACGCCTTCGATGAGCTGCTTCGCTGCCAAATCGGCAATCACTTCTGCAGCCCAGAATGAAGATGGCACATCGGCAAAGGTTTTCTCATAATCAAGTAAACCATAGGCGCTGAAATGTCGGATTCCCGAAGTCATGCGGCCATCTTTTTCCACTCCGCCTATATACTCCAACTCACCATTATCGGACAAATAGTACATCGCTATTCTTTTGCCGTTAGTGTCATTAGATAACGGCAGTTCCAGCGTAATCGGATGATCGAATTCAGTTAAGTTGTAAGCTTTGCCTTCCGCTGTCGTCAGTTTAAGCTCGAACTCCAGCATGGCTCCGACTGCTGTCAGCTTCGCACCGGAAACGCGGGCAGCTTGCGCGATTCGCTCCTTCATCTCCGCATCCGATAACGTGGCGGCACTCAGTTTCATCGTGCTCTTCTCAAGCTGGCCAGGATCTGCAAGACCACCCAGCTGGCGAAGCACTTCGGCCGGGATCGTTATGACCAAATTCTTCGCTTCAATATGGATCGAACCATCCTTGAGTATGTCTGCTGCATTCCCCGGCAGCGTGATATCCGTAAAGCTTCCATTCATCGTGATTACAACCTGCCCGTTCGACAGCTGAGCTGCCAGCTCGCTCGCTGATAAGGTGACGCTGCCTGACGGCGGTGTCACAGGCGGGGTGACCGGTGGTGTTACTGGCGGTGTTACCGGCGGCTGCACGGGCGGCGTTACCGGTGGTGTTACCGGCGGCTGCACCGGAGGGTCTACCGGTGGCTCCGGTCCCGGATCAGGATTTCCCCCGCCCCGGGTGGTTACCTTCAAATCATATTCCGACTTGCCCCCTTCGTAAGTTGCCGAAATCACGGTCGCCCCTTCGGCCAATGCCCGGACTGAGCCTAACTCATCGATCGAGGCGATCTCTGGCTTACTGCTCTCGTAGGTTACACCTTCGATTAAGCGGATACGGCTGCCGTCGGTATAAACCGCCTCCGTGACGGTCTGATCGGTGTCCCCGACCTTCAGCTCGGATTTGCCGCTTAGGGCGATCGACTCTATGCTGCCGTTCGGAATTCGGTCCACCGTAATCTTCACATCCGCATAGACGTCCAGCGCTGTCGTGCTGGTCGCTCTTACAACCGCGCTGCCCAAACCATGAGCTGTCACGATGCCATCTGCTGATAGGGTGACGACATCATTTGCCGGTTCGGAACTGTATACAGACCATACAACGGTTCGTTCAGCCCTGCGCGGCTTCACTTGAGCCAGCAATTTCTGGCTCTCGCCCACAGCTAGCGTCAGCTGGTTTGGCGTTACTTCAATCCGCTGCGGCTCCGGCTTCATATCCGATTTCGCCAGCGTAAACTCATCCACGACGCGCCCGTCAACTGTTTTGGCTACATAATAAAGCTCGTCTCCCTCCACTTCCACGGAAGCGTACATCTGAGTCTTCTCTTCATCTACCACTTCATGCCAGCCCCGCTCCGTGTGAGAGTAGAATTTAGGTCCTGACGATCCCGCTACAACGTAGGTTGTGCCCTTCCCGTCCGCAGCAATCTGGTTGTCCATCATCGGATAGGAACGAATATAAATATGATCATGTCCGTTTAATACGAGATCCACGCCGAATTCCTCAAGCACCGGCGCCCACAGGCTGCGTACCTCGGCGGAATCATAAATGCTTCCGTAAGGTCCGCGGTGGAACATCGCGATGGTCCATTCCTTGTCATTGCCAGCCAGATCCTGCTGGAGCCACTTTTTCTGATCCTCCAACTGATACTCGCTGTTCAGCATAATGAAATGAATGTTCTTGTAGTCAAAAGAGAAATTCGTTCCCTCCAGGCTATCCAAGCCATTGCCGGGCTGGTTAAAGTGAGCCAGGAAGTCTCCATTCTCCTTATTCCCCATCACTTCATGGTTGCCGATGGCAGACACTAACGTCGTATTCAGGAAATGCTTCTGGGCTTCAGCGAACCAGTAGTTCCACTGCTCCTCCAGAAATCCCTTGTCCACCATATCGCCGGCATGGACCATAAATTCAGCGTCCGGATGCTCGGCTGCCGCCTTGTCGATCGTATTCCCCCACAGCTCAAACTCCTTCGCGGTAGATGCCTGGGAATCGGCAAAATACAGAAATTTCGTTGTATCTCCCCTAACCTCCGTTGTACTAAAAGAGCCTTGGGCACTGTAATGGCCTTGTCCATCACCGACACGGTACACATACTCTGTGCCTGGCTCAAGTCCGGCTGCCGTCGCTTTATGGACACGAACGGTGCCGAGATCCAAGGTATGGTACAGCTCGCTGGCACCCTCAAATTTCTGGACATTCGGCGCATCGAAATCCGTATATTCGGACCGCTTGGCCAGTTCCACGACGGTCCCATCCGTTGCCGGGTCCGTATGCCAATTCAACATCCGCGACGTGGTCGGGTCTTCGCCCATGCTCACGCTGATATTGAACGGTGTCTTGCTTCCTGCAAGCGGCGAAACCTTGAACTCCAATGCCGGACTGTATTGATTGCCTTTCACGGCCTGCACGGTATACGTCTTGACCTGGGACGTCAGCGCCGCCGTCTTCAGGATACCCGCAGTATCTGTAGTGCCTACTACCGCTGCGTCAGCCATGATCTGTACGCCTTCCACAGGCTGACCTTGGGCATCGGTCACTTCAAACACGGTTTCGTATCCCTGTACCGTTCCTTCCTCATTCCAGCTCAGCGCATAATGCGTTGCGATCTGCGATTCTATCGGAAGACCGTAAAACGAAAATTCGGTATTGCCCGTATCGGTGAAAGATACCGCTCCGGACGTGAGCGAGATGCTGCTGCTGCCGGTTGCGTTCTTTTTCACGTCGTACTGGATTTGGCCGATCCAATCCGTATCCTGCAGGGATGCGGTATGGATGTCCTTCCAGGTCACGCTCACCTTCCCGGTAGTACCGTCAATGTTCGCGCTAACCTGAGATGGACTCAGCTTATCTCCCGGTATGAGCGCCAGGTTCTCCACTTTGCTTGGATCGAATTGGAAATCGATATGCCCGCTGCGAATTTGAGAGGTCTTCACACCGCCGATATCCAGCGTGTAGCTGCCTCCTGCATAGATCGTATCCGGCGTATCATATACCACCTTGGCTGCGCCGGTATTTACGGTGAAGTTCCATTCCTCGGTCGTTTGGTTACCCGACATATCACGTACGGTTACCTTCGCCTGATGGACCCCATCAGCAAGCGGAACGTTCGGCGTGTAATGAATTTTTCCTTCCGGCGGATACAGGGTATGCTGTACCAGGCTGCCGTCCAGATGGAATCGGATTTTGTCCGGATCAATCAGCGTCGTTCCCGGGTGTGCGACAGGATCATAACCCGCATCCTCGGCATACACGGTTATGGTCGGCGTATTCACCTTGATCTCCTCACCATCAGCTGGTGAGAATTTCTTCAGAACCGGCGGATCGATATCGTCATTAGCCGGACCGTACAATGCACGAATTTCGTCCACGTAGATGGCACCGGCGTCTTTTTTCACGGCCTGGGTTTCCATATATCTTACAGGCATGTCCATCACCAGCGGAAGGGTTCTTCCTTTGGGAACGGACGCTTCGAGATACTTCCATCCCTTGAAATCAACACCAATCGTCTGATCGGTAAAATCGAGCGGGATAGCGCCCTTGCTGTCACGAATCTGGGCACGGAGCCAGTGCGCATTGCCGTCCCCGTAGACCCACATACTGATCTTCTCCGGATAACCCGGAATTTCGATATTGTCCGCTGTGCCATTCGTCTGCAGATAAGCGCCGGAGGTGCCTGTCATTCCGGTAAAATCATACTCCAGCTTCAATGCGCCATTCCCCGAACGAATGTAGGTCTCATTGGTCTCAATAGATACCTTGGTCGAATTATACTGCGCTCCGGCACTTGGTTTATAACGGCTAAGGCCATTCTCAAAATCCTCGAGCATCACCGGCGGAAGCCCCACATTCACATCAATGGAAGTTTCAACATTTCCGTATTTCACATGGATTTTGCCACTGACATCCTGCTTGTTCGTGGCAGTAAACGTTCCATTGGCGTCAATCGTCCCGATCTCGCCTTCGGTTCGCCATTCAAAACGACTGTTATCCGCCTGAATCACCTGTCCATTGCGAAGCGCCGTGACCTCGAGCGTCTCGGTAGAGCCGGAGGAGAAGGTCTTCACGGCGTCGGAGAATTTGAGCTCGGTCAGCTCATCGACGACTTCCAATGCGGCAGTTCCGGTCAGATTACCGGATTGCACGGATATCTCGGTCACACCCGGTTGATTCGCTCCCATAAACTTCCCGTTTGCATCGATCGTCCCATAAGCAGGGTCAACGCTCCATACCGCAGCCTCCGCCATTTTTGCCGGATGCAAATTCTGATCCACGGCTGCCGCCTTGAAGGTTCCAGAGGAGCCCGTCAGCACTCTCTCCAGTGTAGGCGCAACGACCAGTTTATTCGCTGCTCCTTCTGGCGCCTTGTTCACCAGCAAAATGCCGTTGGCCGTCTTGCGTTCGCCGCCATCCGATGGCGAGTTGAGCACCTTGCGCGTGGCTTCTCCCGGCAGGCGTGCAACGAAGGTAGCCGAACCGCCTCCATCCAGATTCAGTGCGTTTACCACACCAAGCTCTTGCAGCATTTCGCCAAGTTCAATGTAGTTAAGCCCTTCACTGAAGCCAGGCTGACGACCATCGACCTCGAACAGCACAACGGTTCCGTCCGCTTTGGTTCCCACCACCGTTCTTGGATGCACGGCCGGATCGGTATGCTGCTGGACTACGCCATCCTGCACCAACATCACCGTACCGCCAATCGCCATCGTGACATCCTTCCACTCGTTATCCAGCTCAAAACTCGCCATTACTTCATCCCCTGCCTGAAGTCCGGCAAGCTTGCTCCGCTGTGATCCTGATGCGGACAGAACCACTTGGTTGGAGCCGATTGGCGAGTTCCCCTGATCCTTAAGAACGGAGGCCACCTTCATCGTCAAGATCTCCCCGCTGGCGACCCTGCCGCTCTCGATATCCAGAATAACCTCGTCGCCAAGATTATTGGTCATCGTTGTGGCATTGAATTTTTCGGTATAAAGGACAAGGGCGTCCGTCCCTCTGAGACGATTGATGGATGATAGACTGCTTACCGCTCCGCCTATCGTCACGTTTTTCGTCAATTTTGGACTGCCGTACAGGCTGGTCCCGTCCGGCTTAATGCCAAAGGCGTTCCGGCCACTGGGCGGATCCGTTAATAACTCCCCGCCCCCCATAAACAATCCGAGCGGAATTCCGGTGGACATATCGTAAAAATCCCCGTTCACTGCCGCGATGACGCGGTTGCCTGCCTTGTCGGCATCGGATGCCATTTTGCTGACTCCCTGCATGCCGTAGACCTTGCCATCGGTGAGGCCGGGCTGAAGCTCCAGATTCCCTTGCGACGATGGATCAAACTCCACCATGTGGACCTTCTGCTCGCCACTGCCCTTTTGCATATTCGCCCATGTATATGTAGCCCCTGGCCCAATCTCCATCTGCCGCATATCAATGACCGATGATGCGGCGGCGACCGGGTCGGCTGCAGCAGCTTGTCCTGCGGGAAACAGCAGTGAAAGCAACATCACTCCGCTGAGCAGCGACGATATTCTCTTTTTGCTTTTTATCATGTACATTAATTCCTCCTTCTCTGTGTTTGGACTCTTGTTCCTCCCGGATGCACGTCCGTGAATGAAAGACCTACTCGGGAGTATAACGTTAGCTTGTTAATTCCACCTCCAATCTGTGTTAAGACGAAGTTAACTCTGCCGCTATCGGCTTTACATTCCGTCATTAGCTGGAAGGGCTGCAAAATGTATGCTTCCGCTTCGTAGTCACCGCTTCCAACGAACGACCGAAGTTAACCCGTCTTCTTTCCCTTATCATATTGAAATTTTATTTCGAATTACAATATGTTTTGTAAAACTTTATTTTATTTTTTAGGGCAGGAATTTCTGGCTGGATGGCGTAAGTACGGATTTTGTCGAATGCAGAGAATGAGAAAAAAATCCATACACCCGTTTCTGACATTTTTCACGTAGGTCTTCCCAGCGCACAAAAAAACAACCGCGTCCTATGGTTATGGCCGCAGTTGTTTATAAACTTCCGATTATTTTTTGGTGACATTGCCGTTGGCATCAATTTTTGCATTATAGGAGAGTTTGTTCAGTTTCGCGATGATGTCTTTGTTGTACTTCTTGTCCATCAGATTCGGTTGACCTTGAATAATTTTCACCGGTGTAATCCGGCTCGTGATCTTGGAGCCCTGGATTTCAAAATGGACCATCATCGACAGCAAGGTATTGTCACCGCCCCGGGTTGAGCGATTAAACACGAAGTTGCCCAGCGAATAATAAATCGGTTTGTTCTTGTAATATTCAATACCCATCAACGTATGGCTGTGGGAACCAATTATAATGTCGGCACCCGCATCGATCATCTTCTTCGCCATCGTGCGTGCATATTCTTCCGGATAGTCGGCAAATTCCTCATTCCAGTGGATGTACACGATCGTATAATCGTTTGTTTTTGCCGATTTCTTAATATGGGTCAACATCGGCTCCATTGTGTACGCGGAAGCAGCGCCCGGATGGTTCTTGCCCGCAATCCAAGAATTACCCGAGAGCACCCGGCTGACTCCCAGGACCGCAATTTTCTTCCCATCAATGTTCTGCACGTAAGGCTGGAAGGCCTCGTCAATATTGCGCCCGGCTCCCGTGTACCCGATCTTCTGGCGCTTCAGATGTGTAATCGTATCCAGCATCGCATGCTGCCCATAGTCCAGAATGTGGTTGTTAGCCAGCGTTACGCCGTCGATTCCTGCATAGACCAAGCCTTCAAGCGTATCCGGCTTCGAACGGAAAGCAAAGGTTTTATCCGCTGCCTTACCCCGAGTGGAGACCGGTGTCTCCAGATTGGCAAACGCCATGTCCGCTTTTTTCAAGATGGGGGCGACCTTCTTAAATGGGTATAGGTTCCCGAATCTATCAATCTGGCTCCCCACGTAGCCGTCCAACAGAATGTCACCTGCAAAAACAAGATCTATCGGTTTGCTCTTCGGCTTGGCTTGAGTGGTTGTGCCCGCTGTATCCTTGGTCTCCTGGACCTTGCTCTCAGTCTCTTTATCATTCGTGCCCGCTGCCGAAACGATGCTGACCGGGAGAATCATAACGATAACCAGAATGAGGCAAAATAATCTTTTCATATCGATGCCGCCTTTCCAAATAAGAACTTCTAAGAAGCTAGTCATTTACCACGTTTATCCTATCATAATTTGATATAAAAGGGTAATTCTATAAGTTGAACCATTTAATAGAATTAGATAATGAATTCTAACCAGTTAGCCCTTTCAGCACTACGCATGCGGATTATTCTTCCGATCCCTGTTGCCCCCAGATGTTTTTAAACGGATTAAAAGTGGTTGTACATCCAAATAAATCAAATCTATCTTTTTCTATCCATAGTCTTAGACTTGAAAAGCGGACAAAAAGTTTCAAATTTTGCAAATCAGATTGAAAACATTATAAATTTCTTATATATTTAAACGTATCGCAAGTATAATCTTCATTTTAATTACGTTTTGTAATAATTATGTCGGTTAACTCTTACATATAAGTAAAACCAAAGGAGCTGCAGCCCATGAATATTCATTCTTCCGGTGAGAACGCGCCTCCCCTGATTGATGATACGGACCGCAAAATCATTGCGATCCTCGGCAAGAACGGGCGAATCTCGTACACGGATTTGGCCAAGGAGATTGGGTTGTCCCGCGTTGCCGTACAGGCCAGGGTCAACGCCCTAATCGATGACGGCGTTATTGAACGGTTCGCGGCGGTCATTAATCCGGAGAAAGTGGGGATTTCGGTGTCTGCTTTTTTCAATGTAGAGGTCGAACCCAAACATCTACAGCAGGTAGCGGACACATTGGAGAACGAGCCGTATGTAACAAGTCTGTATCATATGACCGGCCCCAGCAAACTGCATATGCACGGACTATTTAGCGATCATAAGAAAATGGAAATGTTTTTAAATGAGAAGCTTTACCCGCTCCCGGGCATTACAAGTGTGGATACTCAAATCTTAATCAAGCGTTATAAAAGCCGAATGGGCATCCGCCTCTGACTCTTACGACAGAAAGGACTCATACCTTGCCTGATAAAACTAGCAACCCATACATGGAATTAACGTTCAGCATGTTCCGAACCGGAATACTCGGCTACGGCGGCGGTCCTTCGGTTATTCCGTTGATCCGTCACGAGGCCGTCGTTCGTTACAACTGGCTCAGCGACGATGAATTCGGGGAGGTGCTCGCGTTAGCCAACGCACTTCCGGGTCCCATCGCCACGAAGATGGCCGCCTATCTCGGTTACCGGGAAAAGGGGGTGCTTGGCGCCATAGTTGCCGTTCTCGCGCATATCCTTCCGACCTGTATTGCGATGATCGCGCTGTTGTCGGCGGTGACGTTCCTTAGCAGCTCCAAAGTGGTGGCAGGCATGATTGCAGGCGTTACGCCGGTCATTGCCGTTATGCTGGGAACGATGGCTTACGAATTTGGCGAGAAGGCTGTAAAGGGGCTAGGCATCTACGCCGGGGTCGGATTTTTCGCAGTATCGTTTCTTCTGCTGGAGATTTCCCAGATTCATCCGGCCATTGTCATTATACTGTTCCTTGCCTACGGCACCGTACATTTCAAAACCGTAGCCAAATTAAAAAAACAAAGACGGGATAAGGAGGGGTCCGCCTAATGGAAGATTGGCTTCAGCTGCTGATCAGCTTTTTCGTCACCAACGTGCTCGGTTATGGCGGCGGTCCTGCTTCCATCCCGCTCATGTACAAGGAGATCGTCACGAATCATGGATGGCTGACCGATCCGGAGTTCTCCAACATGCTTGCCCTTGGCAACGCGCTTCCCGGGCCGATCGCCACCAAAATCGCCGCTTTTGTCGGGTACGATGTTTCCGGCTGGATGGGCATGACCCTTGCCCTCGCGGCTACGGTTATTCCTTCGGCGGTAGCTCTCATCTGGCTCTTGAATCTACTGCAGAAATACCGTACGTCGGCTGTCGTCAAAGGGATGACCCTGTTAGTTCAGCCGGTCATCGCCATCATGATGCTGACCCTGACCTGGCAGATGGGCAAAAGCTCCGTCATCTCCATCGGCCTTCTGCAATCTCTCGGCATCGCCGCCATCGCCTTCTGGGCCATGAACATCCGCAAAATCCACCCGGCGCTGGTGATCCTGGCCGCGTTCGCTTACGGGGGATTGGTGTTGTCGCAGGTGGTGTGAGGAGGATTGTATAGAACAACTATAATCCGTTCGGGATAATCGCCATGACTAAAAGAGCGAGTGTGAGGGACTCATTCCCACCATACTCGCTCTTTTTTCAGTCGACAGCCAACCAAGTTATGCCCCGGATCACGTACCTTACCTGTCCCCCCGCTTAGACTAATAGGGTAGAAATTTACCTATTTAACGGGACGCCTTTCCCCGGACGCCTAAAATATGATCGACATATCATTTAATATGTCCGAAAGTCCTCTTATTCGTCGTGAAGACTTCCTAACGGACACAGAATACCTTATTTTGTGCAAAACAGCCCTTTTGGTAACTTTAGCGGACCCAGAGGTCCTTATTTGCTGTTTTTATTGGTATTTGCACACGTAATTCGCACAATAGCGGATCTGGAGTCCGGTACTTTGTAAAAAACGCAGTTTTGGACTTAAATAACGGATCTAGGGTCCGTTAAAAACTGACACAAGTACCTTGAGCGCCCATGGTTGGCAATGAAACCTGCAGTTTCCCATTAAGTAATCCCAAGAAGTGGCGCAAGGTCACAATAACCAGGAGCAGGCCAGGTAATTTGCCACATCCGATTATATCCCAACGTTACACCAATGTAATTAGCGACATCTCGTTATACCCAACTCCCAACGAACGTGCCTTGATCGTCACCTGCATCCAACAAGTATCCGGTCCCACGTCTGTTCACATTGGATGGAGCCACTCTGTCCTTGATGATACTCTTTCAACTCCCCGCCTACTTCCTCCCCATCACCACCCCGATCTTGCCCTCAAGGACCTCTACCTTATACTTCTTCACCCGGATGCGGTCGCTGAACAGCGACTTGCCGCTCTGCAGGTCAAACTCCCAGCCATGCCAAGGACAGCGGACGATCTCGCCTGTCCGGCCGTATTCGTAGTCGTATACCTCCGAAGGAAGCGTCGTACCGGACACCAGTCCTGCGCAGATCGGCGCCCCCTGATGCGGGCAGTAGTTCAGGATGGCATGATATTCGCCGTTGACCCGATAGATTCCAATTTCGCGTCCCTCTATGTTTACGACCTGGTGTCCGCCCTCCGGTATGTCCTCCTCCGCCATCACGTAATGCACTGCCATTCAAACACCTCCTTGCCTGTGCGCCCAGTTCGTTAATCAAGTTTGTCTTCACTTCGTGCTATTCATCCAGAGTATCCCGGTTGACTCCAGCCGGATCCATTAATCCGGTTAGTCCAGTTACCTATCCACCCAGCCCACTCCGTATCATATTTAATCCAATGACTCAATTTAGCTAAGGTATTCAATCCAGTAGTCCAAATAATTGAGTTCATAATCTACTCCTACTCAGTAACAATGTTGCCAGTTGTTAACATTGATCATTGACCAACTTCAATCTTGCAAGCTAATCTCATCTAGTAGGCTGGTTTCGATCACTGCAAGCTGGTTTCGATCATGTAAGCTAGTTTCGATCATGTAAGCTAGTTTCGATCATGCAAATTAGTTTCGACCATGCGAGCTAACTTCGATCATGCAAGCTAACTTCAATCTAGCAAGTTAGTTTCATCAAATTGGCTCTACATTCATCATCCATCCACTCAATCCAACCGATACAGCTGCTTTGCATTCTCGTAAAAAATCTTCCGCCGCGCCTCCGGCTTCAGCCCCCGCAAAATATGGCTTGGCGAGTCGAAGTCCCAATGCGGATAATCGCTGGAATAGAGCAGCATGTTCTCGGCATCAATCATGTTGAAGAGATCGATGAGATGCTGCGGATTGTCGGGCTCCTCAATCGGCTGCGTGGATAAGTAGCAATGATCCCGGATGTATTCGCTCGGCATTCTCGTCAGCCAGGGCACGGTGGAGCGAAGCGCTTTGTAATTTTTGTCCAGCCGCCACATCAGGCCCGGCAGCCAGGCCACTCCACCTTCAACCAGAACTACCTTCATGTTCGGGTACTTCACGAATACGCCTTCGCATACCATGCTCACCAGATGCGCCATGAACATCTGGGAGAGGCAGGTGTGCCACTCGATGTAGCGGGTCGGGTAACCGGCCGCGGTGGGAGCCGTCGAGCTCCCGCCGCCCTCCGCTCCCGGATGGATCGCGATTGGAAGGCCGCCCCGCTCCGCTGCTTCGTAGATCGGGTGATAATGACGCTGACCCAGCGGCGATCGCGCCGCACTGGAGATCATCACCTCCACGATATCCGGATGGCCACCGATCCGGTCGATCTCGCGTGCCGCCAGCAAAGGGTCCTGGGTGGCTACCGCCATTGCGCCTTTGAACGCTTTATGTTTGCCGAGCCACTCGGCGATCAGATAATCGTTATAGGCCGAGCATATCGCTGCCGCATAATCCGGATCATGCGTGGAAGAGATATTATAGACGACTCCCGTCAATACGGCATAATCAAGATTGTAGCCTTCTATCAGCTGCTTGATCATATAATCGGGGTCGGAACCGGCTTTGCCACCCCCCGGAGGGATCGAGTCCTTTTTCATCACGCCGATTGGCGAGTAATACCCTGAGCCTGCATAACCGATGCCGGATGCGGCTACCCGGGAGCGCCAGGGCTCCTGCAAATATGGAAGCAGCGCCCTGTCGTCCTGCTCGTTATGAACGTCGACATCGATAATCTTCATATCGTCCATTGCCTGATTCCTCCAATCTCCATAAGGAATTACTTGCCGCCGTACGTGCGCGTATAGGCGGTGTTGTACATAGTAAGGAGTTCATCGGAGCCGAGTTTCTTGGCCTGGTCAATAAATTGCTGATAGGTGGTGTCGTTAATCGGGGTTTTGCCGGTCACGAACTCCGTCACCTTTTGCTCAAGGAATTTGTTCAGATTGTTCAGCTTCGATTTCTCGAGCTCCAGCTCCTCTTCCGTCTTGACGATCTGTTTCGGTGCCGGGACAATGTACTGCTCATACCGGGCATTGATATCCTTGCTCTTCTCGCTTAAACCACGCTCCCATACTTCACGGGATTTAGCGTTATTCAGCGTAATCAGGTCATACCATATGCCCCAGTCCTTGCGCAGCGCATTAAACGGAGACTCGCCAAACTCCGTGTTATATATTGCTTTGCCGTCCTCCATCGTGTACGTTTTGCCTTCGATGCCTAAGGACAGATAATTCGTTCCCTCTTCGCTGACCAAATAATCAAGGAATTGAACGGCACGCTCCTTATCCTTTACTTTGGCCGAGATTGCTCGACCGACGGTGCCAACGACCGGACGGGAAAACTGATAGTTCTTGACCCCTTCCGCGGCAAAGGAAGGAATCGCGTCCAGCTCATACTCGGCCGTACCAGCCCCCCTCGCCTTCGCTACGAGTGACTCCAGATCGGCCTTCCAGAAAAACGTCACCAAGGATTTTCCCGTTAATATCCGCTCCTCCCACTGCGCTTGCGTCAGCAGCGAGAATTCCGGATCCAGCAATTTTTCCGCATACAGCTTATTCAGATACACCAGCATATCCTGATAATTCTCATGGTAAGGCGCGAACGCGTATTGATCCGTGGTCGGATCCAGATTGTAGAAGCCGCTGATCCCCGTGAAGATACGCCCGAAGGTCGTATACAGCCCTGTATCGCCAACGATGGCGTTGGATATGAGCGGATAGGAATCCGGGACCTTTTCCTTCAATGTTTTCAGATACTGATAAAATTCATCCACCGTAGTCGGTGCCTGTATCCCATGCTGATCCATGATATCCTTGCGGGCATACCAGATAAAGTTGAAGCCCTTGCCCTCCGCATCCCCTTCCAATACGGGTACGGTGTACAAGCCTCCGTCCGTGCCCGTTGCCAGCGCCTTTGCCTCGGGATATTTTTCGTAAAAGGCTTTAAGATTCGGCGCCCGATCCAAGTAATCATTGAGATTCAGGAACACCTTCTCCGGTCCATGCTCCCTGCCGTCCTGCGTCGGCACCTGGATAAAATCCGTGGCGGTATTTGTGGCAATCATGATCTGCCTCTTCTCCTCAAGCCCCTCCTGGCTCACGATCTGGAACTTCACTTTGACGCCCGTCTTGGCCTCGATCTCTTTGAAAATCTCCCAGTCATCCCGAACCTTGCCCTCGACCCGGTCGTATACCAGCCAAGAAAAAGTTACCGGTTTGTCAGGACTTAACGTTCCCGAATCATCCTTGCCCCCGCCGGAGCATCCCGCAACCAGCATCGCGCTGAGCAGGATCATGGCAAGCGCAGTTCTGAACCCCTTTCGCCTCATTCCCTAACCTCCTTTTTATCTTCACAGCGTATAGAGACGGATTTGCTTGAAATCCATAACTACCCCTTAATACCGCCAATCATCGTGCCTTGTACAAAGTATTTCTGGATAAACGGATAGACGCATAGGATCGGCAGCGTACCGATCATGATCATGGCGTATTTCAACGTCTCCAGATGCGTCAGGTCTCCCTCGCCCTGCACATTCGTACCGGCGATCAGGATGTTGCGCATCATAATCTGCAGCGGGTACATCTCCCGGTCATTCAGATAGATCAAAGCGCTGAAAAAAGAGTTCCATTGATTCACGGCCGTGAACAGGCCGATCGTGACCATCACCGGTACGGATAAAGGCAGCACGATCCGCACCAGAATCTGCATGGACCCGCATCCGTCGATGGCAGCCGCGTCCTCAAGCTCCTCCGGCAGCGCCTCGAAGAATGTCCGCATGACAAACAGATACCATGTGCTGATCAGTGACGGGAGCACGATCGCCCAGATCGTATCGAGCATCCCCAGCTTTTGAACGATCAGGAAGGTTGGAATCATGCCGCCGCTGAAGAGAAGCGTGAACGCCGCCATCAATAAAATCACTCTCCGGCCGGGCAGCCACCGCTTCGCAAGCGGGTATGCCATCGCGGAGGTCGCAATCAGCGTCAACACCGTTTGCAGAAATGTATAACGAATGGTGTTCCAATAACTCACCCAGAGATCGGGATTATAGATGAGCTGTTCGTAAGCGATCAGCGTAAACTTCTTCGGCCATAGCAGTACGGCGCCACTCGCGACCATGGCATTGTTGCTGATGGAAGCCGAGAATACGTAAACCATCGGATAAGCCATTACAATGATCAGCACAATCATGAACAATACATTGAATACGTCAAACAGCTTCGAGGCGAAGCTTTCCTGCTTTTTCATCGCGCACCTCCCTTACCACAGGCTGGTCTCCGAATATTTGCGTACGATCCGATTGGCCGCTACGACCAGAATGAAACCAATCGCCGATTGGAACAGGCCCACCGCGGTGGCAAAGCTGAAATCGGCATCGAGGATGCCCCGCCGGTACACAAAGGTGTTAATGACATCCGCAGTTTCGTAATTCATCGTATTGTAGAGCAGCAATATTTTCTCGAAGCTGGCCTCCATGAAATTGCCGAGCGACAGCACGAACAGAATAATCATGACCGGCACCATACCGATGAACGTAATATGTCGGACCTGCTGCCATCGGTTCGCCCCATCCATCTTGGCCGCCTCGTACAGCGTCGGATCGATTCCGGCAATCGCAGCCAGATAGAGAATGGTCCCCCACCCCATCTTCTGCCATATTTCGGAGCCCACATACACCGTCCGGAACCACTCCGGCATGCCCAGAAACATGATCGGCTCAATGCCAAGCAGCTTGACGAGCAGATGGTTCACCACGCCCGTGGTGGGAGACAGGAAGGTCACGAGAATGCCTGCGATCACGACGGTGGATAGGAAATGCGGCATGTAGCTGATGTTTTGCACAAACCGTTTGAACCATTTGCTCTTCAGCTCATGGAACAGGATCGCCAGAATGATCGGCGCCGGAAAATGAAACAGGAGATCATACACATTCAGCATGATTGTGTTGCGAATCAGCTTCCATGCATCGGGGGTGACATAGAAAAATTCAATCAAATGTTTGAATCCGACAAACTTGCTTCCCAAAATGCCCCGGCCGATCGAATAGTCCTGGAAGGCGATGATGATGCCGTACATCGGCGCGTACTTAAATATCAAGTAGTACAAAATGCCGGGCAGCATCAGCAAGTACAACGCTTTATGTTTTCTCAGAACATAGCCGATCCGTGATAGCTGCGCCAATAATCCCCACCTCCGATTGAAAGCATTTACATTCGTTTGTTGTTGTCCCCACTATACGAGCCGTTCTTCCTTCGCGTAAAGCAAACATCTTTTCCTTGAGACACATGTTTTGCACTGCCTGTGCCGCAAGGCTTTCAGCCTGTTCCATGCAAAAAAAGAGACTTCAGAAAATAATGTAGTCTCTTCTCTCCTATTGGTGAAAACTCCGGTATTTGGCGGGTGTAATGCCTTCATATCGGCGGAAAGCCCGGATCAAAGAATTTCGGCCCCAATACCCGACCTTCTCAGCAATTTCGTCAATTTTCAAATCGGTTTCAAGCAAAAACTGCTTCGCCTTCATCAGCCGGTACTTCGCGATATATTCCACGTACTTCTCGCCGATCTCCTCCTTGAAGGTCCGGCTGAAATGCCCGATGGACATATTCATCATGCCGGCAAAATGCTCGATCGACAGCTCTTGATCATAATGCTCATGAATGTATTCCACAATCTCCATAAACTGTTGATTCCGGCTGCTGGAAGCCGGCTTCCGGAACAGAAAACCATGAATGTCCTCGAAGCAGCACGTCAGCTCGTCCCATGTCATGCAGCGATTCATTCGTTCGAACAGACCCGAGTAATACGGAACGTTGAGTTCATTGCGCTCCGATTCCACGGCCCGAATCCAGGTGTTGAGCACATCGGCAAGCAGATATTTCATCTGCATGGCAGATGCATCCTTGCCCTTTCCCTCCTCCAGCAGAGCAAGTACGGAATGAAGCAGCTTGTCATACTCCCTCGTTTTATACTGATTGAGGATCCGCTGGACGTCCTGCACGGATAGGAAAGAATCCCACTGCTGCAGCTCCCGGGAAGGTTGACTGCCGCAAATCTCCACCGCGGAATGCAGCCCCCGGTACTTCAGCATGGCCAGCGCATGCTCATAGGACTGGTGCAGCTCTTCAATGGCATGAACGGTCTTTCCGATACCGATGGTCGCTTTATAATAAGCACCGTATTCGAGAAAAACGTGCCTTATCTGCTCCGCTATTTGTTCCGGATGGTCCTCGCCCTCCGTGATGGGACCATGCTCCACGATGCAAGCAATCAGATCCGGCCTTGTCTGGCAGATCCAGACCATGCCATGTGCCAGCCGATGAATCTTGTCCTTCAGCTCCGTCAGCAAAAAAGTCTTGGTGGATTCCGATGCCGACTCGTAAACGGTTGGATCATAATGGAACGAGATGCACAGGACGGTTCTTGCCGCCTTATGACTGTAGGCAAACTCAATCTCCTTGGCATAGTACTCAATCGATAAAGCATCGCGGTATTGCCCCAGCAGGATTTTCGTGAAAAACTGCTCCTGAACAATCGGAAGCATCCCGTTCACCATCTGGAACAGCTCTTTATTCTCCGTCATAATGAACTGGGAATAGCGTTTGATCACATCAAACTCGTTTCCTTCGTGGCCGACCTCCCCGTTCGGAGCGTGATGCAGCTTCAGTCCATCCTTAATCTCCAGGATCGGCCGGTATAAGCGTCGGCTTAAATAATACGAGGCGAGTGCGCCTATAACGAGGAAGAACAGGAGGAACAACCAGCAGATCCATCGGGTCATATAGACTGGCTTCATCAATGTGCCTAAATCAATCATGCTGATATAATGCCAGGACTCGTCAAAGCCGGATGCCATGAAGGACAGCCCCATTTTGTCCGATATCGTGAATTGCGAAGCAACGCCGTCCGTACGTATTCGCTGCTGCAGGGCAAGCTGGTCCTGCTCGGTCAGTCCGGTCTGAGCAATCACTTTGGCCCCATCATCCACAATTGCCGTGCCCGTAACCCAGCTCTCCGGAATATGAATCTGCTCTTGAAGCTTGTCTCGTTTCACTTCGACCAGGAGATAGACTTCAGGAGCCGCAGTATTAAACGGATAGCTCATGGAAGCCGTCAAAGTGTCGGGGGTATCCATAAAGTCCATCATTTTTTTGCCGGATAATTCAGCTTCCAGCTGATGGCGGCGGTTCAGATCCAAGGGATAATGGGAATGGAAATAATACGCTTTATTCGTGTAGGTTTCGGCATCCATCATCAAATCCTGGTGAACAAAATAATAATACGCTCTCTCGACGAGATCATCCGATTCCAGCTGCTGCAGCTGCTCCCGCAGGGAATGAAGCAGTTCCGGAAGCAGCTGGCTTTCCGGCGATGAAGCCATGGGAGCGAGAAGCACGCTCCGTAATCTGGAGGTGCTGAGGATATTAATCATGCTTGTCTTCAAGGATTGAAGCTCGGTGTCCGTCTGCTCGGAGAATCGCTTCATCATCACTTGATTAAAACGCTCGGCATCCTTCTCGATGATGCGAACGACCAGCACCTGGGCAAGAACCGACGCAACAATAACGGGAATGAGAATGAGGAGAAAATAGTTGGCGAATAGCCTCCAAAACAGGGTGTTCCTTCTGGGAGGCAGAGAATCGGTATCCCCCGGCTCAGGTGATCGGTTAGGCGGCGTCCTTCGCTTCATGAATGTCCCCCCTTGGTATTTAAAATTGCAAGTAAACAAGGTTTGCAGTTACGTTTACTATATTTTGATGTAAGTTATAATATTCGCTGCACTCTGCTGCCACTATCTGTTCACGTTTTGCCATTTCGTTTCGTCCTTCTTTAATTTTGGCATGCAAAAAAGCTCATTCCTACAGATGGTTCGAGTGGGAAAGAGCTTTTGAAAAGTTTATCAAGTGTGCTTGTCAAGTTTTAAGTGTTTGGTTTGTTGGTTGTATTGTACGATCTTGTTGTTGGAGTTGTAAACCCAGTAAATTAATTCCCCCCTGACAATTCTAGTCTTGATCATCTAATTTGGTGACATATGCAATCTCTCTCATAAAAGATGTTGCAGCATGACAATTTTCTAGATCATCCTCATCCAACATCGACCAATAATAAATAGTATTCTTATGAATACTAATATCTTGAAGAAGATGATATCTGATTAAGCTAGCCGAATTCTCCTCAGCCTTTCCTTCTACTATAGCATCATTGAATGATGAAATAATAATAATCATTAAAGCGAATTTTTCGTCTTTGTTTAATTCGGTATTTTCATAGGCATATAAGAATTCGGTTATTCTTGAAGAATCCGACACTTCATATTCCCAATCTTGTGAAAATTCATCAGGAACAGGTAATTTGATTTTCTTTACGAGACCTTCAATAGCACTCTTTGTAACATACTCCGGGTATACATTCTCCATGGTTATTTCTCCTTTTTATTATTTTCCTATTCCTGAAGGATGAGCACTGCTATATGGAAAAGCAGACCTAATTCCACCATCCTCTTTCACTATCACTCTAGCCATATCAGGTTTTATTTCAGTACCATCTGGCAAGTATCCTCTTGATTTAATAGATGATGGTAGCGGAACTTCATGGACACCAGGGAACTTTTTCGCCACCTCTGCAAGAAAATCTGCTGCACTCTTCTCATCAAGCCAATGACTGAATTAACCACAGGCTTCTGTTTCTGTTTCGGGCTTGTTACCTTTTTAGGCAGAGATGTTCCACCACCACCGCCGGGTCTCGGCACAAACCCTCCGCTGCCTCCGGCTCCGCCGCCAGCGCCTCGGCCTCCACTTCCACCGCAGTTATGGGTCCATAGCTTGAGTCCCGTTACGAAATACGTATGGTAGTCCCCAACGCTGAAGTTGTACACTCGGATCGTTTCTTGCTTGATCTCGATCTTTTCAATGACATATTCTATTCCTTCATCGTTGACAAGCCGATCTCCTGCTTTCAAATCTCTGGATTCAACCCAGCCTTTCCCTATCACCCAAAATGGATGCTCTGCCGTCGTGACGATGACGGTATCCTCCACCTGAATGTGATAAGTTTCTTCCAAGTTTAACTCGGTTAACTCTAATCGAATAACCCTCAAACACTCTCCTGTTTGCTGAAACAACTCATGATTGAAACCGTGTAACTTCAAAAGCTCCCTTCTCTTATATCCAATGTTATGCTTTATAGTCCTCGTTTCCAAAAACTCGAAGTTCCACTTCATACCCTCTTGATTGAGTTGTGTTGGTGTCTAAATCTGGATACACATCGAATAGGAGCACACGTCAACGCTATGGCCCTTAGCCGCCCCCTATCCTACCCCAAATCCTACATACTTGAATATCTCCTTCCTCAGACGCAATCAAAAGCATTGCATGTGCGTACAGGCATATTAAGGGAATATCATATGAGGGGGATGAGGGTTACATTCTTTTAGGCTGTACCGCCCGATTCATTCGGCACTAGGTGGGGAAAAAGAAAGACCCTGAGGATTGCCGCCCCCCAAGGTCTTTGAATCATTCGTCAAATTTGTTGAGCCAATACATCGAATTTTCTGTACTAGACAAAGATTTAAGTAAATCTAATGTTTCTTTCTTTTTCAGTTTAAGTGCATCTTGTAGTTTTTTGGGAGCTATGTCTCGTATATCTTCCAACATACAGCATTCTTCAAACAATTCAATTATTTCCTTGTTGGCATTATTTTGCTTTAGAAGTTGTGCTACATAAGGACGGTATAGATACGCATATGCATCTTCAAATGTTAATGCCCCTTCAAGCAAGGAATCAAGCATGCCAAGATTTAATATACATAAAAACTTTTGAATTTCGTCTGAATGCTTCAATTCAATTTGTAAATTCAATATACCACTCCTTTATTTAGGCATTTGACTTGATGAGTTGCTCCACCCATTTTTCAACTTGACATTAAACACTTGACCGGATTGGCTTTGGAAGTAATGAATTGAGATTTTTTTACCGTTTGCGTTCAATCCATCCTTGTAAATTTTGTTCCAAGTACCGGATTCAATAGCTCGTAGTTCCTCAAGTAATTCTGTATTGTTGACCTTGTTCTTCACAGTTCCGTTTTTAGCCGCTGAAAAACCTTGTGGGTAAAGCGGAGCATCTTTAATTGATTTATAAAGATTTTGCAATCTCTTGTTACCTGCACCGCCGTTAGCAGGTAAAAATCCCATGGCGAGCAACGCAATATATTCTGCCTCTTTTGAAACCTGATACTCATTTAATAACTGCGCTCTTGCCCAAGACGAAATGCCTGCATTATTAGTGTAAGGGCTTGTTCCCGTTAACAAGTCGAATAAGTAATTATAACGGTTTTCTCCCATGATGGATACAAAGTCGTACCGATCCCGTATGAAATCCTTGTATACCTGATAATATCTGTTTTTTCTGTTGGATTTCGATTTTTCCTTGGCTTCATCGAGTAAATTTTTCAGTTCTACTTTATCAGAGGTTTCAAATGCAAAATGTCCACTTGGGTCAATATATCTCAACGGATTATTATGCACATACGTATACAGATTTTGGCTCAGCGGATTCGTCAATGTCCCTTCATACGTATCCTCGCCCATAAACCGTGCCGTTCCCGGATCGTACCAGCGGGCACGCAAGTACTGCAGGCCCGTCGTATCATCCCAATACTCGCCGGCGTAGCGCATCACGTTCGGAACGGTTTCTTCGGTTACAACTGGGCCACCCCAAATATCGTAGGAGTAACTGTTTAGCGGCGTCCCCTGCTCATCCACCAGACCGACGACATCCCTGTGACCGTTGATTTGGTAATACTGCAGCTTCCCGGAGGCTCGGTCCTGCCTTGCCGTTAACTGACCGTACAGGTCATAGACATAGGCATAGGTAAGGGTAACATTGCTTCCGGAGACTCCCGCTTCTGCGATGAGTTTGGCTTCCTCATCATAGTAATATCGCGTCGTATCTGTACCTTCCTTACGTTCATATAACAATCCGTCGCCGTTATAGGTGTAGCTGACTTCCTTGCCTTCCCCGGCCACCTGAGTTAACCGGTTCTGGCTGCCGAACGTATAATCTGCTTCCTTCAGGCCGAAAATCTTGCCGCTTCCCTGCTCCAGCCGGTTCCCGTTAGCGTCATACGTATAACTTAAATTCTTGTCACCTGATGTTTCCGTCTGAATTCGGTTCAGCGGATCGTAGGTGAATTGTCCTGACGTTCCGTTCTCCGTGCGGGAGATGATATTTTTGTTCGGGTCATAGCTATATCCGAATTCGTGCACGGATGTGCTTCCCTGCTGAACGGTTACGCCTGACAAGTCATATCCGTCATAGTTAAAACCGGTACTGAGTCCACTATCAAAGCTTCGGCGCTCCAGCAAACTGTTAGCCCCATATTCAAAGGTCATTCGATCCAGCGGAGAAGCAGACATCAAGGAAGGTCCACTGCTTCCGGTGCTGATATCCATCACCGAGACCCGATTCATTTCATCAAGCTCAGAAGATATGCGAATGGATGCTCCGGCAGCGTCCTTCAGAATATATCCGGTTTTCGACTGCGTATTATATTCATACGACACCTTGGTTCCGTCCGGAAACTCCAGTTCCTTCAGCGTTCCATCCTCAGGATTGTATGAATACGTCATCTTACCCGTAGTATCGGTCATACTGGTCCGGCGGCCTGCATCATCATAGGTGTAATTAATCGAGAAATCCGGTCCGCTCTTTGAAATAAGCTGATTCTCGGAGTCATAACCGTAGTTATAGATCTGGTTCTTACGGTCCACCACTTGCGTTACATTACTACGGTTGTCGTACTGGTAGACCGTGGTTTGATTGGCCATATCGGTCTGATTAATCACGCGGCCCATCTCGTCATACGTCTTCGTTACTTTCTGTTGGTCGGGCAGCACAACCTGAACCAGATCACCAGCCAGGCTATAAATATAGCGGGTAACCTCTCCCTTCGGATCCTTCACCAAGGTCAAGCGGCCCAGCACGTCGTACGTATACTCGGTGCGCTGCTGATTGCCGTCAATGGATGCCGTCACCTGACCGAGCAGATCGTATTCCAGATGCTGAAGCGGCGTAAACCCTCCATTTTTCCACTCTTGCGTTGATATTGTTCTTCCCAGTACATCATAGGTTTCGCGCTGTTTGTTTCCAGCAGCGTCGCTATACGTGGTTGTCCGTTCCACGACCTGATAATCCGTGCTGCTGCTGGCTCCATCAGCGTATACCGTTTTCGTGTTTCTTCCAAAAGCATCATACGTTAAGCTCGTTTTGTTGCCTTCGGCATCGGTCACTTCCGTCACGTTGCCTTCATCATCATATTCATACTCGTATAACGCATCATGCGTTTTCTCCTGAACTAGCAAACCAAACGGGTCATACTGCTCCGTCGTAATCACGCCGTCCGGTGCTGTCTGAGTGACTCGATTCAATGCATCATCGTAACGAATGGTCGAAAGCGTGCCGTCACTGTATTCAAGCTGGGTAATTCTACCCCATTTATCATAAGTGTACGCTTGCACGTTTCCGTCGCTATCTCTCTGGCTCTTGAGCTGTCCTGTCGGCCAATATGAATAGTCCGTAGTAATTACGGAGGAGCGTGAGGTTGCGTCCTTCACGACCATGCTTTGGTTTGTCAGCAGATGACGTCCATACGGGGACTCGTACTTGTACGTCTGTTCAATAAATCGTGAATCATCCCTGACTTTGGTTTTTGTCCGGTTGCCGTAAGTGTCATACTCATACTCGGATTGAGCAAGTGGTGTTCCGCCCGTTCCTTGGGACACGACCTCTTTCGTTACACTACCCTGCCCGTCATATTCCAGATGGGTAACCTGAGACTGTGTGTCGTTCATTTTGACCGTGATCATGGAAGGTTTTTTCCATTCCGCTGTTCCCGTCTTCTGCTCATATTCGTAGCTCGTATCTTGCCCCGTACTTGATCTCTCCGATGTGATGAGACCATATTCATCATAGGTGTATGTCGTGGTAACAAGCTCTGAATTGGCCGCATTTTGGATATATCGTTCTTGGAGTTGCTGCGGTGCATTTCGTTTATTCGTCTCATCATAAGCATACTCTTGGACGTAACTAATCGAATCCCCCGATTGGCGATATTCCTGCAAGTAATGAAGCGCCGGACTTGAGCTTCCTTCAAAAGAACTACTCAGCTTGTACGTTTCGTCCCATTTACTGCTGCTTACGGTCGTGGTCCAGTTCACATCTTGGCCATAACGACTCAAGTCTTCACCCGTATACTCGAAGCTGCGGGAACCCAGTATTTTTTCTCCCGATGTCGAACTGAATGTATCCTTGCGGGAGCTGACCTTAAATACATGCCTAGTTGCATAATCCCCAATCTGTTTCAATGACGCTTCATATTGAATATCGGTGATCCGAGATGTCGGGTACACGATACGAGTCAATAAAACCGTTCCGTCAGCTTCATGCTGTTCAGGCATGCTAACCAGCCCGGATAGGAAGTTAAACCTCGACACCGGATGGTTGTACACATAAGTCGTACTTCGCGACATGGAGTCAATAACCTCTGCCAGAAGCGTATAGCCTTCCTTCTGAACTTTGCGATATTCCACGCTTTGGTCCGTTCCCTCCAAAATCACAGAAAGACTCAATGTATTATGTCTGAATTGGAGAGTATTTCCTTCGCTATTCGAAATCTGTTTTAATACAAGCCCCTCGGGCGTCTGATCATATAAAAAGCTCACCGTGTTGTTATAGTGGTCTTTGATTTGTAGCAGATAACCTTGAGCATCAAAGTAGTAAACATAATCATTGAGAACCGTCAGCTTGTATTCACTTGGTTGTCCATTCACAGTTACACTTTGATCCGTTACCAGATCCATGTCATTCCAGTTATACCCTACAATGTCTAATAAATCGGACAAGGCGTAGGAGCCCACTCCAGGAAAATACAAATAACGTTTACCACCATGCTCTTGAATATGGGGAAGATCCCATCTCCAGCCCCGACCAATGCCGTAAGATGACTCCTCTCTTCGCATGCTAGTGTCATTCACGGCCTGTCCAGTTACCTCATCCTGACGGATTCCGATCTCTTCGTTCGCCTTCGAGCTGTCGTATACCCGTGTTAATGAAAACGGGATCATACCCGGAAGCTCCAAATCCACGCTAGCATAATTCAAATCACCGGTAGCCATGGAGACCGAATCTTGACCGTAGCTGTTGAAGTAGGCCGACGAGTCGTCATGGATTCGTACCTGCTCAAGAGCTGCTTCGTCCACGCCGTTTGAATCTTCAGCCAACGTTTTTGATAATGACACCACAGCCTTCTCATCATATTGCACAACATCCGGTACCTGTACATTAGCCAGAACGGTATCGGCTGCTTTTGAGCTCTTCTTACCGCCCAGAGATGAGTATATCTGATACAAGGTATATCCATCCGCAATCTTTTCTTGAACCCAAGCAATGTCTACACCATACTGCTGTGTCAACATCTGAATCGTAATCGCAGGTGAAGAAATCTCTCTTGATTTGGTTGTTACCTTGCTGCTGTCTCCATATACCAAAGAGCCCATATTCCCCAATAATAAGCTTATACATAAAACAGCTATAAATCCTCTTTTGAACACATCGTCACCTCTATCGCATCTGATCTCGAATTAGAATGGAAATACCTTTTTGCTTCGCTTCGTTACGTTGCCATTGTTGTCGTATTCATATAGAATCTCATCTCCCGTACGGAGAATCACTTTAGAAAGCCGGTTATTTGAGCCATAGTGATACTTGTTTTCCGCGGCTAGAATCATTAGAGCAGAATTGATCACCCCTTCAAGAGCGGTTCCATCTTTCTCTATTAGCTTTAAATAGTAAACCTGGCCCGCTTTGAGCTCCCATTCCAAGACGGTGTAATCCCAACCGTGCTCTCTCACCTGATCAACGGTCGTAGCCAGTTCATCGGTCAATCCAGCATCAGCGTACAATGTCACTTGAGGCTCCTTCTCGAAATTCTTGCTCTCCTTGACAACAAATCGGTATAATCCATCCGCCTCCGGTTTAAATCGATAGTAGTTCTCTTGCTTCTCTTTTAGATCGATGTCCTCTGCTCTCCGTTCCACAAGGTCGATGAACTTGTCCGTCATTTCAGTAAAAATAAAGCTTCTGGATGGTCCTGCAAAAAGTACGCCTTGAGGTGAAGACACGGTCACTTCCAGACTTGCACCATTAGGCACGACTTGTTCCTCATCCGTTCCGGTTGCCTCCCTCAGAACGTTTCCGCTCGCGTCCAGCAGCCGATAATCATAATACCGGTCTGAGACAACAGATGCATCCGTCAGCAGCTTGGCCTCAAATTGGCCCGTATTCATAAAGCTCCCCAGTTCTCCAGCAGCCAGTTCCTTCTTAAGTAACGCCTTCTCATCGCTGGCCTCTGCAGTAACTGGTATCGAATACTCATAGGTAATGGACTCCGCTGAGGTTACAGTTACCACAACGACACCGCCACCAGGAATGACAATCTCCTGATCTATTGAATTGATTTGAGCTAGTTCCGGTTTATCTCCTGGGCTATATACTACATAATCGTAAAAGCTCTTTCCTTCAAGAGCGTTCGACTTCATCCGTTGACTGGTTGTTCCCGTGTTGGTAAAGATAACACTCTCATGCTGTCTTACGGTTATCTTTTCTCCTGCTGGCAGCTCAGCAGGTTCTGCCTGGAATAGTCGATATACAGCCCCAAACAAAACTTGACTGTCCGAAGAAACGGTCACGATCACCTTATTTCCAGGCGCAACGATAGGCTCAATGCTGGTACCTGTTCGACGATCGATTTCCACGCCGGATCCATCATAGAGAACATAATCGAACGTACGGCCACTATTTACAGCCTCACTCACGATTGCCTTGTCAATCGTACTGATATTCGTAAATTGATAGCTCTGTCCCTTATTCAGGGTAGCTCTGTGGAATGCGGGTTCTGTGCTTGCTTCGACGGTAACATCGCCTGAGTACTCATAAAGAATCGGAACAGAAGAAGGGTTCGTGATCACGATATAAGACTGAGACGTGACATCAAGTTTCGAGGAAACGTCAAATCCGTCCGAGGAAAGCGTTCCATTGGTTCGATACAGTGCATAATCCATAGAACCGCCCACGATATCCGCATTGTGGCGAAGCTCAACATCAGGTCCTTTGTTATAAAGAACATATGATTCATTTGGATAGATTGTGAGATGCTCGACTACCTCGCCCGGGTCATCTTGACCGCGGAATACACGGTATAGGCCACCGAAGCTGACGGGTTCGTCTGAAGCCGTCGTTACGACTGCTTTATAGCCTGGAGCTACCTTAGGCTCCACCGTAACCCCCGTTCTTCGCGTCTGTTCTGCTCCCGTAGCATCATAGATAATGTAATCAAAGGTACGACCACCCGCCAAGGAGGCTGTACTATCCAAAAATTCACTCTCCGCACTAACATTAGTGAACGCGAAGCTTTCTCCCTTGGATAGGGTTACGCGCAGATAAGCAGGCTCTGTACTGGGCTCCACCGAAAAATCATCCGTATAATCAAACACGATGGGCTGGGTACCGGCTACAGTGACGTTCGCATAGCCTTGTTTCGGTACCTGTGGACTGGAGCTCCTGTTAAAGGCATCCGAAGATCGACTGCCATCAGCTCTATACATGACATAATCGAATATCCCGTTTACTTTACTGGCATTGTTCTTGATGGGATTAGACAGCGTCCCATGATTACGGAATATATAGGACTCCCCCGGATTGAGGGTAATCTGGCTGATAGCCTCATTCGGCCTTCCTCCGCCTTGGAACACGGTATATATGGCTCCAAAGGTCACCGGGTTATCCGACACTGCGGTTACCACTGCCTTGTTATTCGGATACACTTTGGGTTCAACGCTTGTCGCTTGTCCACGCGAGCGTTCAGTCCCATCTTCGTAATAAGTAACATAATCAAATAACCGACCGGACGAGGAGGAAGCGTCACTGTCCAAGTATTCGATATTACTACTAATATTCGTAAACTCGTAACTCTCCCCTTTATATAAGGTCACCCTTTCAAATGCAGGCTCCGCACTGCCATCAACCGCAAAATCATCGGTATAATCAAACACGATGGGCGTATTTCCGATGTTCGAGACAATCGCGTATCCCAATGAAGGAATACTCGGGCTCCCTTTTTGATTAAATCCGCTTCTGTATATGGTATCGTCGGGTCTATAAATGACGTAATCAAATAAGCCGCCAACGTTACTTGCATCATTCCGGATGGGATTTGTAAGCGATCCATTATTATAAAAAACATACGTATCTCCCGGATAAACGGTTATCCGGCTAATGGCACTGCCTCCTGTGGGCCGTACATCAAACGTTCGGTATGGGACGCCGAATGTAACAGGGTTCGCCGTAACCATCGTTAGTACTGCGGTACGTCCTGCTGCAACACTAGGTTTATTTGACGTATTCGTTCCTCTTGAGTACTCAGTTCCATCCGGTAAATAAACAACATAATCGAAGCGGTCACTGGACTTGCCGTCACTTTCCAGCGTATCCGTCTTCGTGCTCACATTCGTAAATTGATAGCTTTCTCCTTGATTCATTATGATCCTCGTATATGCTGGTTCCGCACTGTACTCACCGTTAAACATATCGTATGGGAACCCCACGGTAACCGGGTTGATCGTAGCCCCGGTAATAATGATTTCATTTCCTTGGCCTACCGCCGGCTTTGAGACACTGTTAAAGTCTGAGCTGTCTAACGTGCCGTCGGGAGCGTATTCAGCATAATCGTAACGCTTCTCCTGGCTGCTGGAAGCATCGCTTTGCAGATTAAGGGACTGATTCCCTTCATTCGTAAAAATATAGCTTTCTCCCTGATTAAGCGTAATACGATGGAGTGCTGGTGTTGAGGATAAGGAATACGTCACTTCAGGAAAAATGGAAAACGTAACTGGGAACATGCCCGAGACCGTAATGATGGTGGATGCCCCCTTTGTCTGAGAAACATTACCGCCGTGATTCATATCCTCGCCGGTAATTTTGCCATCCGCATTAAAGGTTACATAGTCAAACACAATCCCCTTCGAAGTTGACCCATTATTTGTAATGGACTTGGTTGAGGTGGACGTATTATAAAATCTGTAAGATTCGCCTGGGTATAAAGTTACCTCTCTTTTTTCTGCAAGCAATTCTACATTTGAATTATGATATACAGCATCCGTAACACTGGGCGGCGCCACTACTTCCGGTACCATCTCTTCTTCGTTAGGTTGCTGAACTCCCTCAGCTGTTGCAATAAATGGATTCCATCCGTTAAGACATAATGCAAATACCAACAGCCATGGAATCATTCGGTTTTTCTTAGACCTCACGTTCTCTGCCTCCTCTAGCCATATCATGAATCCGTCGCAGGAATTTTCCGTACCCCCTTCCACTACCTGGGACATCTTATAAATATCGGTATACTATGTAGGCAGCTGAATAGGAAAATCGACTCTATCGCTCGACAAATTATGCCCTGTAATATGTCGATATTTGTCTCCTCCTAAACAAAAAAACAACCGGAAGCACATCTCATCCAAGGAGATGTATCATACGGTTGCTCTATAAAACAATTCAGATCTACTCGGTCCAAGTACTTCTGTGTTCGTACTACTGCTGTGTCGCTAAAGGATACTAAACCGCTTGATCTATTCTTGCAGATACCGGAGGTTTTCTTAAAGAGAGAGACAGCCAGACACAGTGGACGGCCAACAACAGCAAAATGAACAGATCGTATCCGATAAAAGCATCACTATTGTCATTACCTACAAACTGTATAAAGTTGTGAAGGAAGTGGAATAGAATCAAAGGAATGATATTTTTGTTCTTCACCATCAGCAGAGCCAGTACAGCGCCTATAAGCAGAGCATATACAATCTGTAAAATCGTTTGGAATGCGTCCTGTCCTGATAAGACGTTCAGTACATGCGTGACCGCGAACAGGATGCTGGAGGTGATGACCGCGGTTTTAATGCCTTTGGGCAGCAGTGTCTTCAGAATCAATCCCCGATAGATGCTCTCCTCCACAAAACCAACGAGCAGGGTAAAGAAGATAAAGAACAGGACATCCGAAGCGCTGATATCGCGCATTCCTTTGAGCGAGATGACAATCAGAATAAGTAGCAAGGGAGAATAGTAGACCCAATCGTTGGCTGGAATACTGCTGAGCTTATGGAAACCGAGCGCATTCCACTTCTTTTTCCATGTAAAGTACACCATCAACACCAGCGCGATCGGGATAAATGAGATCAGCACAGGCGAAGTATAACTCAACTCTTTAATCGTGGCGTAAGCTCCGGCAGCAAATACGGCTAATAACAGCAGAACCTCGATAATGACTACGGTTAAAACCGGGCGGTTTTGTGAAAAAGAAACCCTAGTTTTCAGGTTTGACATGGTTCAGATCCTTCCTCTCCATAATATCCTTCAGCCATTGCCGTTCCATCTGAAAATGGTTCAATCCATACGCCAGAACCGATACCCGATAGTAATAATTCTCAGGATGTTCGATCTCAGCCAATTCTCCAGTCACGACGTTCTGCACCGCCTCAAGCATGTGAATTTCCTGATCCAGCTTAAATATGTACTCAGCCAATCGTTTTTGACGAAGGTCTTCATCCAAATAATCAAAAAAGAAAATGCGGATCAGCTGCTCATTGCGCCCTGTCTGCATCGGTCCGGACAACCAGTCGAGAAAAGCCTTTTGACCGCTAGGCAGCAGTGTATATAGCTTCTTGTTCTTGCTGTTGTCCGTTTCGGTCAGTGTGACCATGTCCTTCTCTGCGAGTCTCTTGAGCGCAGGATAAAGACTTCCGTAACTCGCTTTGTAGAAAGTGCCTACAGTGCTGTCGATTGTTTTCTTAAGATCATAGCCGCTCATTGTTCCTTCCATCAGCATGCCGAGGAGAATGTACTCCAGCAATGTCATCACCACGTTTCATATAATATATCTATTTGATATATCTATTCGATATATTTATAATTAACTTTTTTTCGAATAAAGTCAAGGGAAATTTTAACAAGCGATTCTTTTCTTCCGTTCATCCATCGCCATCCACAAAAAAAACGCCCCTAGCATCTGTTACCAGACACCAGGGACGCTTATCGCTAATTCATCTTTATTCCATGCGTTCAAACACCTTAAACCTTCGATCTTCCTGCAAAGCCACCAACATATCATTATCCACATGATAGATTTCCGTACCTTCTGGCAGCTCATTCGATGATAAATGCGTATCCGGATATTGGTCCGGCTCGAGCTGCTTCTGAATGGTGCCCGCCAAGGTCAGATCCGCCTCTGCAAAAGCCTCAGCACCCTCGATACCTTTTCCTATATACTCTTCATCATTGTACTTTAACAGAGACGCATAACTGGCCGACTGTTTACTGCCGCAGCCCATGCACAGGATCAACAATAGGCTGATGACCGGAATCCCTGTTATAATAAGCCTCTTGCCCATAAGTCTTCCTCCCATACGACATCATTCATACGGTCTCATCGTCTATCGATAAAAGCAGGCTATAGCAGCTCATCCAAACGTTCCTTCAGTCTTTGCGCATCATAGCGAATGAACGCTCCATTCACTGTTCCGACCAACACCTCATGATCCGTTACGTTCAGCGCACCGTTTCTGGCATATTGCTCTCGCAAATCCACGTTGCCGGTAATCACGTTATGCAATCTTCCCAAGCTTCTGCCGTCTTCCTTGTTCAACACCACAAGATCGCTTCCCAAACTCAGAAGTAGGTAGCGATCCAGGATTCCATAACTGCTGCCAACTAGATGGGATAGATCGTCACTCGCTTTGGAAATAGTCTCCATCTTCCAAATTACGCTGCCGGTTTCTTTATCTACCGCTGCCGGGATGCCGTTCAATGTAAGATAGACTCGCTCTCCCTCGATGGCGCCGCGGGCAGCTTTGCCTTTCACGGTCCATAATTCCCGATCTTCCAAGCTGTCATACAATACGCTTTCGTAATCGGTAGCCCCGCTGAAATACTTCCCGTTCAACGCACGCTGCACCAACAAATACCGCTCATTTAGCACCTCGAACCTTTCCATCTCATCGGCTGGATACACACCTTCGCGTTCGCCAGTTTCCGTATTGAGCAGAACCCACTCCTTGCCAAGCAGCATCCATCTTGTTGTCATATCCGTAGGAGATACCGGATCGTAGCGATAGCCTCCAGTAAAATACGGATTTCGGTTCGGATCGTCCATGAACTTTTTCCCGACTTTGTAATCCCATACGGCTTTGCCGGTTTCGGGATCGTAGGCGGTAAGCTGTCCGTTCTGCTCGATGAGCACGTACGGATCGTCCGTGCCCTGGTTCAACAAGCGGTGTTCGCCGGACAACGTCTTTTTCCAACGCTCCTTTCCGGTTTCCTGATCCAGCACGCTCAGCAAGCTTTTGGTTTCGTTCAGATCGAGCGGTTCATCCAGAACTACCGTGTCTTGCGCAGCCGTCATCGTCAGGCCAAACTCGTTCTTCGGCTTAACCTCCCATAACACTTTTCCATCCGAAAACCGGATATGCCGCACGCGGGCTACATAATCCTTTACCACCGGGTTATAAGCCGAGAACATCGTGACATACTCCCGCTCCTTATCCGTAACGGATGTATACCAGCCAAATCCCGCATCCTCCTGCCACAGCTTCATGCCGGTGCCACGGTCAATCGCATACAAAGAAGAATTATCGTGCATCCCGCTGTATCCCCCATCATCCCCCTTGAGGAGCAGGACGTTCTCGTTTGCCTCAAGCAGGAAGGTGAAGTTCAGATTACCCTGATTTCGCCAGTCGGGCTCAGCTTTTAGGGTCTTCGGCGGCGGCACGGCGGCAAAACGATAGGTAAACTCGTAATCATCGCCGGGACTGAAACTCCGTTCAAAGGATCCGGTCCCCGGAATCGTCCACTCGCTGGCCGTCAGCTTTCCGGACGGAGAGAACGTCACGGTATAATGGGCATCCCGCTGCTCATATCTCCAGGTCCCGCCAAGTATCATCGGTTTATTGGAGCTCATCTCCTGATTCCGCGATGTCTCCCTCGCCTGCGGCTCGCCAAGCAGCTTTTTCACATAAGAAGATGGGGTGCCCTTCTTGAAAAGAAACTCCGTCAAGTTGCGTACCACATCCGTCGTTATTTCCGAATTTCCATCGAGAAGCCCGTCAGGCATCGCCTTCTTGGCCGTCACGTCACTGCCTCGCACCCACATCATCGCCGGACGGTAGATCCGGTAATCTTCCTTCCACTTGGCAGGACTGATCATGACGCCATACCAGTCCTTCCACTTCGCTACGGCGATAAGAGCCGTTCCCGTTTGGGATATTGGCCATTTCATCGTGCTGCCGGGAGTAAGATATATACTGCCGCTGCTGGGCAGTTGAAGCGAGAGGGGAGAAATTTCTTTCACTAGGGCAGCCTCCTTGGACACATACCATGTCGGGAGCCATAAGTCTCCCCGGGAATCGGATTTGATTAAAGCCAATTCCCCCTTCACGGAGGTAAGCCTGAGCGTTTCCCCCTTGGTGCCGTAATAGCTCACCTTGAGTTTTGTCAGATTGCTATTCTTACTAAGCGTATTAGGAAATAAAGCAACCTTCTGCTGAATCGTAACGCGTTGGCCGGATGTAAAGCCCCCAGTTTCAGCAGCACCAGCGACTACGATACCAGTGCTCATCTGTATACCCTGAGCCGGTTGCCCAACAAGTGAAATACAGACAGCTGCCGTTATTCCGATGAATAGTCGCTTTCGGATCGATACGCGTAAACTCACAGAAACCATCCTCTCCCATACAAGCCTATATCATGTAAACGCTATTATAAGACAATATGTTCCAAAATCAAAACAAAAAAACTCCCTTCCAGGAAAGGAGTCTATCCTATATCTCTTAATGTCGTGTACATTCACGAAAGATTCTCATTAAATGATTTCTGCTGAAATTCACAATTAGCCGTCTTCCCCGCATTATCTTACATCCATACGCCAACCCGCTTCGGGTAGAGTACGGCTCGGCGTTTGCCTGCCTGTCATTATTCTGGCGCGGCTTGACACTCCGTCCGATATTTCCCCCCATAACTTCCCGAGAAAGGATGCTGGAGTCATTGATGAGTTTCTATTGCTTGCTGCTGCCGTCTCGCCAATGGTTCGATTCTCAATCCGGGGATCTTCACCAGAAATCTTGAACTCTGCGCATCCCGATAGCAGCAAGACACCAACCAATACTATGATTGCCGGCCATACCATAGTAAGCCTAATGTTTCGTTTCGCATGATGTATGGATCCCATCCCGACTGCCTCCTTATGTACTCTCTAAAGGAAAGTATAAGGAACATATCTTATCAATCAGTGGGGCAAGTTCTTAACGAATACTTAAATAAAACTGAACAATTACCTTCGGTTACCTCAGCGCAGCGAAAATTGTAATATTCCTCCTTTTGATCATAACCCACCCTCATAAAGGATAGCCTTGCTTTTTGACACAAGGAGCGCGACGAACTGGACAATTGGATGCCACTAATACGGAGAAAGCAATCCATTTTCATCCGAGGGTGGGCTGCTTTTGTTCTATTAACTTGAGACTTTCACCTCATCGCTTAGTCTGTATCAGATCGTCAATCACCAGCCATCATTCCGTAGACTGACGACTGGCGCAACTAGCCGGGTGGCTTCCTTTGATCAAGCAGCAGTTGCTTGATTTTCTGCATGTCATTCTTCAGTTCCATGTTTTCTTTCAACAGCTGATCCAGCCGCTCATCCCGGCTCTCATCCTCTTCCTGCCCCACATCTATGTGAATAGAGAGTTATGGAAACTGCCAAAAAACTCGTAAGGAAGCACATCCTTGAAAAATGTAGTACCAATAATCGCATAGATCGTAAAAATAAGCAGCGTTAACCCGAGCACGCCGGTTAAAGCCGGCAACGACCGGATTAATGAGTCGATATTTTGCGCAGCGCCCGGAATCGCAGGGATCATTCGGAAAAATCCCGAGGATGATTTTGTCGAGGTAGACCAGGAACTGACTCGCGCTGTGCGTTTCGGCGACAATGATCATGCCGTTCAAAAAGATGATGCCAATAATAATAGATTGAAAATATCGGTGCTCCACCAATCGCTTGAACGATTCTCTCATGACTGTCCCCCACTTCTCATTTCATGACTATAATCCTCGAAAAGAAACACGCGCGTGCCGCGCCTTCGGTTTCAACATAAGTTTGAATCCCCGGTTGTTCTTGATTTGCCGAAACACGCTCTCAATCATTCTTTGAACTTCTTTTTCTATGAAAAAAATAATTGATTTGTGGTTGTAAACGGATTGGAAAATTTACCTATATATATGAAGGCCAATCAAACCATAAATAAGGAGAGTTGACCAATGAAAAATGTATTGTATGTACCCTTGGATGATCGCCCAGTAAACCTTGATGATGTAATCAAATTGGGACAAGCTTCGGGCTTGAACCTGATAACTCCTACTGCTGCAGATATTCGTAACCGAATCGATTCGGTTGCAGAAGCCTCAGGCAGCCAACTTATAGGCACCTCCGCACCTACTTTTGGTAAACCCGAGGATATTCGTCAGTTCATATTGAGTCATGCCTCTTCCGTTCAGGGGTTCATTATTTCTATCGATATGCTCGTTTATGGGGGGTTAATCGGTAGTAGACGTTTGCGAACAAGCGGAGGAGGGACGTATCCCCATTATGATTCAGGGACAACAGACTTGCTTGACCTAATCCGCGAGATTAAACAACATTATCCCAGCAAGCCAATCTATGTGTTTGATACCATTTTGCGACTCGCTACAACCACTTATGTGGAGGGACTCTCTTATAACGCGTACACCGAGTCTCGCAGTTTCATGGGTATAGCTCGCAAAAAATACACAGACTTCAGCGATATTTTGAACGGCTATAATGTATCCAGTGATGGCACCGAGTTGGGCGATACCGTCCACTTCAATAAAACCCATTACTACAACACAAGGCAACATAAGTTTAAAACCAATCATTATGTATTGGACAGGCTTGTACGTAAGGGCTATATTGATTTCCTGGCCGTTGGAGTGGACGATGCGAAAATAGAAGGTGTGCAAATCAATGAAATTAATTTTGTGGAGAACTACATCGATCGTTATCTAGGCGGTTGCGAGGGGCAAAATCCGAATCGTGCCATTATATTGCCTGATGCAGATGGCTTGGGTCATTCTCTGGTAGCACGGATGGCTAATCAATTGCATCGAGAAGGCAGCAAAACGCAAATTTCGGTGCAATATTACGGTCCTCATGGATCCACGATCATCAACAACTATGAATACATGACTGTACATCAGAATATTCTTCGTCATATTGATGTTGTTGGCGGCCAATATGTCACTTGCACACCAAACATTGAAATTCTGGCAATCACAGACGAAACACAGGTGTCCAGTGCCGTAAGCCGTATCCATGCCAATGGAACAAACTTCGTAGCAACTGTGGTTATGGATTTCACCGGGAAAGGCTCTGCCAATCCAACAGTAACGGAAGCGCTGCTAGACAGCCAGTATACGGGACGCCTATTAGGTTATAGTGCATGGAACACTGCCGGGAACCTTATGGGCATCTCGCTTGGCATGGGGCAAGCGAGATACGCTTTTTTAGTATCAGAGACCTCTGCCTCCGAGTTGAATACGGCCGTTAACGCTCATGGGTCACTACTCTTTAAACGATTTTTGAAGGATTACTATTATAAGAGGCTTGCTGTCGTCGATGTCCGAAGCTATTCCAGAACTCCAAGCCATATTCGTTACGATAATCTTCAAGCTTCGTTCGCTGATCAAAACATGCGTCTCTTTAACACAGAATCAGCTTACCAGCAAGTGTTCACGATCCTCCGAGATCAAATGCAGATCCACCTAACAACGCTGGCCGGAAGGGACGCTTTCCTGATTGGCACCTCCGCTCCGACATGCAATGTCAAACAAATAAAGGGGTGTTCATGGACATGGGCAGAATACAGCAGTGCTTCGCTGGTTTATGACAATCCTGATTTCATCTGGTGGCGAGCCTTTGAGATCACACTCAATCCTGAGGTCACACTCCAATAACATGAGAAAGAAAAAGGACAGCTCAGTCTTTATCGGAGCTGTCCTTTTTCTTTTGTCCTTTTTATGAGTGGATTCAATAGTTCAACTTATAGAGTACCATTTCACAATAGATGTAAAAAATGGTATAATAAAATAAGAACAAATGTTCCTATTTTGTAGTTATTTAACTTCTCTTTTTCCCCTAAATGATGAATACGATTATAGACAGGCATAGGAGGGATGCGTTATGAAGAAGCATATAACAGCATACGAACGCTATAAAACAGAAATTTATCGAATTGGTTGGAGAATACAATATCAGGCTAAAAAGCTTAGAAAACGAGAAACGCCGTACCCTGATTTTAGTACCGTGCAGACAGGCTCATTTCATGCAAGATCCGATGACCGCATTTGGATTGGTCAATTACTGGATTCATTGCCCCCGCAAGGGAGAACCATTATATATAAACTCTTCATAGAAGACCTCACTGAAGCGGAAGTAGCCAAGCAGCTCCATATCTCTCAACAGGCGGTGAACCGATGGAAAAGAAAAATGATCCAAAAGTTATCTCAGATCGGGAATTCATGACTTTGCTGCAAGCTGCAAAGCAGAATGATGATCAAGCCATTCTGCAACTCATTGATTTATACAAAGACGATATATTGAGAATCAGTCAATATATCTATATGCCTCAAGAGGATGCCATATCAACGATTGTCCTGGAGTTTATGGAAGTGATTCGAGAGAACAATGATACCTATGAGACAGAGTAGACTTTGCGATTTCTATTATGGCCTCGATTTTAGTGGGTTTAATCCCCAGAAAAATTTCTTTCTTTCCAGTATACAACAAACCCAGTACCGGCGCGGTACTGGGTTGTGTTTTACAGTGTAAAAAAAGATATAGCACATACAGGCAAGTTAAAGCATCCGTTATACGACTTTAGGAAATCGCGTATCAAAGGTCGTCCTCTGCCGGTCACTCCGCACCCGGATTTCACCGCCTTGGATCTCCACAATGCTCTTCGTAATTGCCAGACCCAAACCAGTGCCCCCTGTCTGCTTCGAACGTGAGGTCTCCACACGATAGAAGCGGTCAAAGATGAACGGCAAATCCCGCTCGGGAATCGGATCGCCATAGTTGGTGAAGCTGATGCTCACCTGATTGCCATCGCTGCGGACGGCGATGTCGATCCTTTTGCCCAAATCCCCGTAACGGATCGCATTGGTTATCAGATTCTCGTAAGCCCGGACGAGCTGGGCGCCGTCTGCCCGAATAACGAGCCCTTCCTCTGCAGCAAGCTTACATTCCATCCCGGATTTCTCCAGGGCCGGAACGAATTCCTCGATCAGCTGTCTAATGAACTGAGCCATATCGATCTCCCGAATATCCAGCGGAAGCCCGTTATTTATCCGTGTGTATTCGAACAAATCATCAATCAGATTCTTCAGATTTCGCGCTTTCTCATAAGCGATATTCACGTAATATCGCAGCTCCACTTCATCCTGGTACCGGTCTTCCTCGATAACCTCCAGAAATCCCAGTATCGATGTAAGTGGCGTCCGCAAGTCATGGGAAACTCCCGTAATCAGATCATTCTTTGTTTTCTCCGCGTTACGTTCCTCCAGAATGGATTGGTGAAGCTGCCTGCTCATCTGGTTGATGCTCTCAGCCACCTCACCCAGCTGGCTGCCTGACTGCACCGGAATATCGGTGTCGAAATTCCCCTTGGCAATCTCGCGAAGCCCGTTCCTGATTTCCACCAGATAAACGTTCAGCTGTTCGGTCATGCGGTTTATGCTGGAAGCGACAATGCCTAATTCGTCATGGGATTTGAGCTCTATTCTGGAATCGAATCGTCCTGCCGTGATGTCCTGAAGACCGGCCTGGATCTTCTGCAGATCAAGGACAAACCACTTCGTGCTCATATAATAGCTGGCAAAAAAGAGAATGATGCCCGTAACCAGCATGACCGGATCCGAGCCAATGTGGTTAATGATCCAGACGAGCGGCGGCTTGATTGCCGGAATCGAGAGTATCAGCGTACTTAACGCATAGAGGATGATAAGCAGGGCTGCCGTGATACCGATGCTGGCAAGCAGCATAAGCAGCATCTTCAGGCGGATGCTATGAAGCTTCATTACTTTCAAGTTAGTCACCTCTGCTTAAGTTTACTCTATTTTGTAGCCGATCCCCCACACCGTCTTAATATATTCCGGCTGCTGCGGATCCTTCTCGATCTTCTCCCGCAGCTTGCGAATATGTACCATGACCGTATTTTTCGATTCCATGAACGGTTCGTTCCACACCTCGGTATAAATCTTGTCCATGCTAAGCACGAGTCCGCGATTAATGGCCAGCATATGCAGCAGGGCAAATTCGCGCGGCGTCAGCTTAATCTCAACGCCTGCCACCGTTACCCGGTGGGAAGCCACATTCATAATCAGCTCATCGATCTGGATTTCGTTCTCATCCCTCACCGATTTACTGTTCAGCTGTTTGTATCGGCGGAGCTGTGATTTGATTCTTGCAATCAATTCCAGCGGGCTGAACGGCTTGGTCACATAATCATCCGCGCCGATGCTGAGCCCGGCGATCTTGTCAATCTCCTGACTCTTAGCGGACAGCATGATGATCGGCGTGTTGTTCTCCTCCCGAATTCTCATACATGCCTCAATGCCATCCATCTGCGGCATCATGACATCAAGGATGATCAAATCCACTTTATGGGTTCTTAGAATCTCCAGCGCTTCCAGGCCGTGAGATGCGGTGAGCAGCGTGTAGCCCTCATTTCTGACGTAAATCTCCATCAATTTCAAAATTTCGGTTTCATCATCAACCATTAATATCGTAACTCCAGACATGGCTCCTCCTTGTTCCGAATACGGCCGTCAGCACAACACCGCTACGTCGTCTTTCTTTATGGATGTCAGACCGCGTGGTGCGGTAGTTGATGTTTCTTCTCCATAGCCATGCCCTCGTCTTCGGATACGTCCTGGTTTGCGATGAAACCCACTACGAACCGGAAAGCGGCACAGACGGCGAATCGACTGGCTTAACCGATTTCTTCGCCTTCGGAATATTACCGAATATCACCCATGAGCCCGGTATATATCGAACCGTCAATTCCACAACGATCCATGAACAGCCTAGCGCTGCCGCAAAACCTCCTGCATACCACAGATGGGTCAGCATTGAGCTCCCCGTGGTTAGCGGAAACTCCCGGTAGACGAGCAGAAAGAATGGATGAATGAGATATATCCCGAAGGATACGGCCCCCAGTCTCTCCAGCGCTGGCGTCCATCCGCGTACCCCTGCCCGATAGAACAGAATGGCAAGCTGGAGCAGGACAAGCGCCCCAAAGTAAGTATGCATATTCCACAGCAGCTCATACAGCGTTGAATTATACCCGGTTCCGTGAAGACGGTTGTTGTAATAAATGTACACATGGCCGAGACCGGCAGCTGCCCATGCGATCCATAGCACCACCCAGGCGGCGATGCGGAGTGGTCGTGCGTTCGCGCGGCTAATGACAAGCCAGGCTTTCAGTTTCGGGTAATAGATGCCGATAAAAGCCCCCAGCATGAAATAGGCAATGTAGGACAATGCCCAGCTCCCTTTATTCGGTACCTGCCAATAGTACTTATTCATTAGTATAAACGTCCACTGGATCACCAGTCCAATCGGTATCGCCCATTTCGCAAGCTGGGGCACCTTCTTGAACAGCCACAATACAAGCGGAAACAGCACATAAAACTGAATGCTGATAAATACGAAATACAGATGCGTATACGCTTTGCCCGTCAACAGCTTTTGAACAAAGCTCTCCATCGTCTCGCCGAACGGCCTGCCCTGATAATATAAATAGTGCAGGAGCGCGAAGTAGAACACGGAGAACAGCGTATACGGAATGATAATATATAGCAGTCTTTTCTTGTAAAATCCGACGATCAGCTTCTTCGTTATAGGACGGTCATAGTAATTATAGAAGAGTACCAGACTGCTCAAAAATATAAATGTCGGCGTTCCGTATTTCATGAAGATGTTCATGAAATTGTACATAAAAAAGTATTTGGAGTCCGTCATCGCAGATACGGCATACGATGTGGAGTGCACGGACAGCACGCCGAGGATGGCAAATGCGCGTACCAATTGCAGCTCGGGAAGACGTTCCCTTTGTAAAGCGTTTATTTTGTTCATGGCTGTACCCTCTCATCTTTAAAATCCGATTATTCCGTTCCTTGCGAAACAGATTCATCTAGTATAGTAGACAGTTCATAACGCCATACTTCCAAATTCTTATCATTTGCTTAAGATTATGGTTCTTTCTCCTAAATAAAATTCTCCTTGATCATAAAGAATCCTTGGACTTACAATAAGAAAAACATCTATCGACGTACTTTCTCAGAAGACAGACCGCGTATAGCGGAAGTTTTTCTTGCGAGATAAGGATGGCAAGCCTCTGAAGCTTATACTTTCTTATCTCTTAAAAATAATCTTTCAGAATTGGGGTGAATTGGATGTTGCACTTGATCCGTATCATTCGAAGTAGCTAGGCTCGAGTTCATAGAGGACCGGGCCATGCCAAAGTTATAACCCATAGCCATAGAGCTGCATTTAGCTTTCTATCGTAAATCAGCGTGCCGGACAGAAGGCTTCGAATGAATGAGGGTCAATCGGTTTACAGCATCCCGTTTTATCTCATATGGAAGGTGGACAATATAAATGAATTCACAGGAATACAAGCAGTTTTATGATATCGTAGGGGCCTTAAACGGCTGGGACTTCAGCCAGGTCAGATTCATGTCGGAAGGTGTGAAGTGGGATTTTTACGATCAGGTTGGCACATTATGCAAACCATCCGACGTTGTGCTCGATATCGGAACGGGCGGAGGAGAAAGCTTGTTCTCCATCGCCGACAAAGCAGCCTTGCTGGTTGGGATCGATCTTTCACATGCGATGATAGAGACAGCCCTGCGGAATAAACGGAACGTATCGGCTTCCAATGTGCGCTTGATGCAGATGGATGCAGAGGCGCTTCAATTCCCGTTGGCGTTTTTCAATTTGATCTCATGCAGACACTCCCCTTTTCGTGCATCAGAGGTGGCAAGAGTACTAGAAGAGGATGGTGTGTTTTTGACGCAGCAGGTTCGCGAATGTGATAAAGCCAATCTGGCTCAAGCCTTTGGCAGAGGACAATCCTCCCGTGAAGACGGTGCCTTAAAGGATCAATATATGAAGGAACTTCAGCTTGCCGGGTTCCGCGATATCCAATATGCCGAATATGATGCGGTTGAGTACTATGAGCGTGAAGAGGATCTTATCTTTCTGCTCAAGCACACGCCCATCATCCCCGGGTTTGGACAGGAGGAATCGGATTTTCGCATCCTGCAGCAGTTCGTCAGAGACCATTGCACAGATCGTGGAATTCGGACGAATTCCGCACGGTTTATGATAGTGGCCCGGAAATAATCAGCCCCTCTGCAATTCCATAACCCGCAGCATCCCGCTGTTAAACAGAAAAAGCGCACAAGGAATAAAGCCCTTGGCGCTTTTTTTATGCAAAACAGATTCGTATATTATCCCTTGGATGAATAGGTTGCCCATCTCATAAAAAAGCAAGCCCCCCACAAAAGAGGAGCTTGCTTTCGGTATGGTTTATCATTGTATCAACCAAGGAGCGCTATTAGCCGTTGACCAGCAGTTCTTTCAACTGCTTGATCTGCTTGCGCTCGCCCGCAAGAACCAGCGTCGATCCCGCTGTCAGGATGTCGTCCGGACCCGGATTGATTTTCTGTTCGTTCCGCTTTACGATCGCCAGTACATTTGCACCTGTTCTTTGGCGAACTCCAAGCTCAGCAATGGTCTTATCCACGCATTTGTAATGCGGCTCGATGCGTGCCCATTCGATGATCAGGTCTTCGAGCGTCACCTCGATCGTCTCCAGCGCTTTCGGCTTATACGTCATGCCGCCGATGATGCCGGCGATTTGTCTAGCCTCATCATCCTCTAATGTAATCTGGGAGATGGTCTCCTCAGGATCGTCATCTTCAAAATGGTACAGCTCTCTACGGCCATCGTCATGAATAACAATAACCAGCTTATCCCCTGATCTCGCCTGAATAAGGAATTTCTTCCCGATACCCGGCAGATCAGATTCGCGAATAATACTCATGTGAAAATCCTCCGTTCTGGGGTTAATTCAATCTCTAGATTATATAGATTAGTTGGAAGAAAGTAAATCATCTCGGGGATCCCTATGCTTTCCTTTTTTTCACTTTCTCCACTGGATCGCTCCATTTGAATATTTTATTCACTCCACGGTAGACACGTTTTGACTCCTTGGCTAGAAGAGGCCCGAGGATCGCAAGAATCAGAACATATAGCGCCGAGAATGGTTTCAGCACGGCGGACAGTCCGCCAGCGAGTCCCAGATTCGCAACAATGATCGTGAATTCCCCGCGCGCCATAATAGTCAATCCGATGTTAAGCGACGACTTATGCGATAGTCCGGCCTTGCGTCCCGCGATCATGCCTGCTACAAGGTTACCAATAATAGTCAGTCCCACGGCACCGAGTGCCAGCCATAACGCATTCCCCAGCGTGGTCGGGTCGATACCGAGACCGAAACTGAAGAAGAATATCGCTCCAAAGAAATCACGGAAAGGAATAACCAGTTGCTCAATCCGTTCGCTATGATCTGTCTCGGATAAGGCTAGTCCGAACAACAGCGCGCCAATCGCTTCAGCTACGTGCAGCGTCTCTGAAAATCCAGCAATAAAGAACATCGACGAGAAAACAACGATAATGAAAATTTCGCTGGACGTAATATTCAGCAATTTGTTAAGTATAGGTGGACCTTTTCTCGCAATAACAAAGAACAACAGCATATAACCTATGGATATACCCACGGAGATAATCGTTGCCCCTACCGATGTGGCCCCGCCTAACAGCAGTCCCGACATAATCGATAAGAACACGGCAAGGAATATATCATCGAACAAAATCATGCCGAGAATAAGCTCCGTCTCCGCATTACCGGTGCGCCGCAGATCCACCAGCACTTTCGCCACAATTGCAGTAGAGGAAACGGACAACATCCCTGCAATGATTAACGTCTCATATAGCGGCATGTTGATCACAAATCCGTAAGCCAGGCCCAGGGCAAAGTTTAGTATGACATATATGGTTCCGCCTACCACAATGTTTCGTCCGGATTTGATTAATTTTTGAACAGAGAATTCAAGGCCAAGGTAAAAGAGCAGGAATAGAATACCGATCTGTCCCAGAAAATCGATGATTCCCTGGCTCTCAATAAACTTAAAGTCAAGAATTCCTATCGTTGGTGCATGCGGACCTACAAGCATCCCGAGTACAATCAAGAACGGTATAATCGAGAACTTGAGCTTTCCTGCAATTATGGAGGCTATAGCAACCAGGATCAGAGCAGTTCCAACCTCAAACATCATATGGTCCATAGAAGACCTCCTCCTCCTCAAATTTGACTTCTGGCAATCATTCCTATTATACATAAAAATGCATACATTTACAAAGCAACAGCAATATTCTTGCTTGATAGCCCAATAGATACTACATTATTTACATAAAGTACAGGCTTAATTTTATTAGTAATTTTATGGTTTCCAAAAAATATAAATTATATCCAAATACTTTACCACGCAAAAAAATATGTATATTTATACACAATAATGAATACTATACCAGGTAAAAAAATCCATCTACCACGTTTCAAAACGGACTTTTCGGCCTATCACCTTTCTCTTTATCCACACAAAAAAGAAGCCCGGTGGCTGCAACCACGGGGCTTCCGACTATTTTTAGATGATTATTTAAACCAACCTTTTTCTTTAAAACGCGTGATCGCTTCGATCCGGTTACTGACGCCAAGCTTATCCAGAATAACGGAAATATAATTCCGCACGGTACCTGTTGTAATAAACAGCTGATTGGCAATTTCCTTCGTATTCTTGCCGTCCGCAATCAGGCCCAGCACTTCCTTTTCCCGCTCTGTCAGCGGATTCTCTTCACCGGAATACGCTTCATCCACAAGCTCCGAGGCGTATATACGTCTGCCTGCCATAATGCTCCGAATGGATGCAGCAAGTTCCTCACTGGGGCTGTCCTTAAGCAGGTAGGCGTTGGCGCCAGCCTTCACGGCACGCGCGAAATACCCCGGCCGGGCAAAGGTCGTCAAGATCATCACCTTACAGCCATAGCCCTTTAGCTCTTCGGCAGCCTCAAGTCCGTTCATCATCGGCATCTCAATATCCATGATACAGATATCCGGTTGATGAAGTTTGACAAGCTGTACGGCATCCTTCCCATTACCTGCCGTCCCGACCACCTGCATATCTTCTTCCAGATCAAGCAGAGAGGCCAGGGCTCCAAGCAGCAACCGCTGATCTTCAGCAATGACAATTCGGATCATATTCCCGCCTCCTTATCCTGCATTCTAAGCACATTAGGTACACGAAGGACCAGCGTAGTCCCCTCGCCGGAAGTGAGCTCCATGCTTCCGTTTACGAATTCAAGCCGCTCTCTCATTCCCCGCAGTCCATTTCCGCGGTTTCTCGCATCCATCACGAATCCTGTTCCATTGTCCCTCACCCTCGCAACCAGATCCGTTTCCGTGGATTCGATCACAATGGAGCAAGCCGTGGCATTGCTATGCTTCACGATGTTATTCACGGCCTCTTTCAGGCACATGCTGATCACATTTTCATTCATTAACGACAGATTTTCCGGCTCCAACGTTCCCTCAAAGGTTAATTCAATCTGCGCAGCCTTTAGAATTTGCTGAATGCGGAAAATTTCATCCGTAAGCCGGGTCCCCCGCATCCGTGTCACCATCTCGCGCACTTCCTGGAGTGCCGTTCTGGCCGTCTGGCGCACATCGTCGATCTCGGCCTGGGCTTTTTCCGTATCTTGCGTCATCAATTTACCGGCCAAATCACTTTTGAGGCCAATGAGAGACAGCTTCTGTCCAAGTGTATCATGCAAATCGCGGGCTATCCGCTGACGTTCCTCCAGCTTCACCAGTTCTGAAATCCGTTTGTTGGCATCCTCCAGCTGACCCTGCAGCTGATCATTCTTATTCCGGTTATAGTTCGTCACAGGCAGCAGAATCACCCCGACAACACTGACAAGCATAAATGGCAGCTGTGTGATAAAGAACGGATTCCGCGTTAGCAATCCATAATTGACCGTAATGATGGTCGTGACCAGATGGATCGTATACAGCGTGATAAACCCGGCCTTATTCTTGATGTTCCCGATGAAAAATGCGAGGAACAACGAGAAATAGATATACCCGAATACCAATGACATCGTAATCGATATCAGAATTTGCAGACTCGTCCAGAAGTAGACGAGCCAGCCTTTGGCCAGAAATGAAAGCACATAGAAGGCGAAGAACATCACAATCATCAGAGTCCCGAAGACGACCTGAAAGGTAGAGGTCGACCGGAAGATGAAATAGAACGGAAGGATGTAGAAGACGACCCATACATAAGGGCTCAGCCCCGTACTTTTATGAAATATCTGATACCATTTCTGCATGGAGTCCCACCTTCTGTCGGTTCGAGCTTAGTCCTCATTTCTGCCTAACGGACCTATATTCTTATTCATTCCTATTCCTATTATAACCTCGTAGCCGCAAGGAATTACTCGCCCTGCACCCTAGGTCTGCTGCTCGCCAGGCTCTTCTCGGCTTTCGCCAATACCGATTCCTGCGGTTTACGGAGCGACTTCTTTGCATCCTTAAACGTGACGAACACCTTTTTGTCTTCATCCCACAGACGGAAACGAATCGACTTCAAACTGGTCTTGAGTGTAATCGTTGTTGCCTTTTGCAGTGGAGGAGCAGCTTCATGCGCCTTCTCCAGGTTATAATTAGGAACCTTCGGGCTAAGATGATGAACGTGATGGAAGCCGATGTTACCCGTGATCCATTGCAGGACCTTCGGAAGTTTGTAATAAGAGCTGCCTTCTACGGCCGCATTGATATAACTCCACTCTTCATCATGCTCGTAGTACGTTTCTTCGAATTGATGCTGTACATAGAACAACCAAATGCCAAGCATCCCCGATACCATGAATATAGGAGCTTGAACGAGCAGGAATGCCTGCCATCCAATCGCCCAGCACAGCAATGCATACAGCGCAACAATCGAAATATTCGTTATATAGTTACTGATCTTCTCCTTGCGTCTCGCACCTTTACGGTTAAAACGATAGGTTATCAGAAAAATAGCAATAGGACCCAGTCCAAACATCACAATCGGATTGCGGTAAACCCGGTAGTATAGGCGCTGCCAAAAGGAAGCCTCCCCATACTCTTCAACGGTTAGTACCCACATATCGCCGATTCCCCTCTTATCGAGGTTGCTGCTCGTCGCATGATGAATCGCGTGCGTGTTCTTCCATTGTTCGTAAGGACATAAAGTAATAACGCCTGTAATCGTACCGAGAATTTTGTTCGCTTTGCGGCTTTTGAAGAAAGATCCGTGACAGCAGTCATGGAATATGATAAACGTCCGGACAACAAACCCCGATGCAATAATCGCTATGGGAATGGTAAGCCAGTACGATACGGATAAGCTTAAATAGGCTGCATACCATAGCAGTATCAAGGGAACCAGTGTATTGAAAAGCTGACCTATACTCGCCTTTGTGTCAATTTCCTCATAAGGGGCAACGTTCTTTTTCAAGCTGGACAGTTTGTTATCGGGTTTAGCCATAATTGTCTTCCTCCTCGAAATAAAGCGTAAGGACATTCTAAGTTATCACGCATTTGTCTAATCTAATTATAGATAGGATGTCACGCGTGTCGTAGTCATAAACGTCATTTCGGGAGTATGACAAATATCATATATCGGTGCGGGAATCCGCCGGGAACCGCAGTCCGATCTGGCGTCTGGCTTCCTGCATGATTTCAGCCGTAATGAGTGAGTTGGCATGGGTATTGATTGCACTTTCCCGTTCGCCGCATTGGATTAAATCGATAAATTCCCGTGCTTCATAATACATCGATTCATGGGTCTGCAGCTGGGTGACATTCTCAATGGTGCCGTCTCTGTAATGGATCTTCACATCATAAGGCTGATTAATTTTGTCGATAATCATCGTGCCGTTCTCGCCCTGGATTTCGGCAGGTGCATAGGAATCGCTGATCTTGGAGTGCATGATCACGGCATCCATCTCGGGATAGGACAACAACAGGCTACCCTCGCCATCAACCCCGGAGGATAGCATATAGCCGGAAGCTTTGACGGAGTCCGGTTTACCGAACAGGGTGACCATCGGGTACAGGCAATAAATACCCAGATCCATGAGTGAACCGTTGGAATATTCGGGATTAAATGCATTGAGTACCGTCCCCAACTTGTACGCATCATAACGGGAGGAGTATTGGCAATAGCTTGCAAAATAACGCCGAATCGGACCCAGCTTGTACAGGTTGTCCCTGACGGTCTTGAAGTTCGGCATCAGCGTCGACTTCAACGCTTCCATTAACAGAACGTTGTTATTTTTCGCAGCCTCAATCATGGCGGCGACTTCAACTGCGTTAGAAGCCATCGGCTTCTCGCAGAGAACATGCTTTCCGTGGTTCATGCATAATATCGCCTGATCGACGTGATAGGAATTCGGACTCGCAATGTACACCGCGTCAATCTCGTCATCCTGCAACATCGTCACAAGATCCGTGTACACTTTGGGATCCGCGTACTTGGCCGCGAAAGCCTTGCCCTTCTCTTCTGTACGAGAGTATACGGCAGCAAGAATAAATTCTTCCGTCTCCAGAGCAGCTTGGAGAAACCGCTCGGTAATCCAGTTTGTGCCGATAACGGCAAAACGGATGTTCATCCCTAATCCCTTCCCTTCTTATCTGATTATGATTGATCTTTTGTCTTTTCGTTACATCCATCCTTCAAACGTCGAAATTCGCTCGCGTGCCGAATCCGGAATCGGTGTGCTCTTGCCTGACGCGGTATCGATGAGCACAATGGTTCCGCGACCGGCAGCTTTTAAGGTGCCTTCAACCACGATCGCATACTGGACGTCCATGGAGGAACGCCCGATCTCAGCCACCCGGACATGAAGCTTAAGCGGGTCCTTCAGATACATTTGAGCAAGATACTGGCATTCCAGATCCGCAACCACCGACACCTTTTTGTCGCTGAACAGATCCTCAGTCAATCCCAGGTTTTCGAAGTACTCAATGCGTCCCTGCTCAAAATACATGAAATAACTGACGTTATTGACATGACCCAGCATATCCGTTTCGCAATACCTTATCTTTATCGGAATTTCAAAGTGAAATGTGTCCAGCCAAGCCTTGGGATCCGGTTGTATGAAGGTTGTTTTTTTCATGATGAGTCCCCTTTCTCTTTATACGAGGCAAATGTATGTACAATTATAATCAGTCTTCTACAAGGATAGTCAATACAAGTTAAGTCCGTCAACTAAATAACCAAATCATGGATAACCTGCCTGAATGCAGCGAGCTATGAAAAAAGACCATCCACTCCGGAGCAGGATCACTGGAGGGATGGTCTCGATAAGTATGAATGGAACAAAGTTCGGTTACAGAAAGCGCAGCTTAAGCGATTAATGTCGCTTCTTATAGTAGGTTAAAGCAAGCGCCAACGCCAGCACGGCGCCCTTCACGATATCCATCGCATAATACGGCACCGACAGCATGATCAGACCATTTTGCAATATACCGATCAACACGGCGCCGACAAAGGTCCCGAGCGCGTTCGGTTTGCCGGCTCCGAATACGGAGTATCCGATAAAGGTTGCAGCGACGGCATCCATCAGGTAAGGTCCACCGGAGTTGACTTCGGCCGTCATGACCCGAGCCCCGAGGATAATGCCGCCGATGGCGGCAAACAATGCGGAGACCAGATAAGCAATCAAACGGTATTTGCTCACCGGAATCCCGGATAAAGCCGCCGCTTCACGGTTGCCTCCGATCATATACATATACCGTCCGTGTTTGGTATAGGTCAGGAACAGATGGACGACGAGAACTACGAGAACCATGATGATAATGATCCATGGCACTTGCCCGATCTTCTCAAACACCGCCGGAATTTTACCGGTGGCAAAGTCTCCGCTCGGCAGGATCATATTCTGGGAAATGGTAGCGCCGCGGGTATACGTAAGCGCAACGCCTTGAAAGATAAACATCGTGGCCAACGTCATCAGCATATCATCAATTTTGAAATTGATGACCAGGAAGGCGTTGATCAATCCCACGACCAGACAGAACAGCAGCGTGAGACCAATGCCGATGCCGATATTTTGCCCGTGCCAGACAAACATGGAAATGACCAGCGCGTTCGCCAGGGAAGCCGTTGAACCGACAGACAGGTCAAAGCCGCCAACGGCCAGTGACACGGTCAGCCCTACGGCAATAATCGTCACGATCGAGATCGAACGGAGTATGTTAATAATGTTGCTTGTATTCAAAAAGTTGTCGGCGACGGTCCCGAATACGAGAATAAGTACAAATACCGTAATCAACGTACCGTATTTATAAAGAAAGTCAAAAGCGAAACTAGCCGTCGGCTTCTCCTTAACAGGTCTTGCTGTATTCATATCAACCCGCCTCCTGTGCAGTAAAGCAATATTTCCTCTTCGTTGGATGACTGCGTCCTTAGCTCCTTCATGATGCCGCCGTCATACATCACATATACCCGATCCGTGATGCCAACGATTTCGGACAGCTCGCTTGAGGCGTACAGCACGCATTTCCCCCGCTTGGCCAGCTCGGCCACCAGATGGAAGATGTCCCGCTTCGCGCCAACGTCAACCCCTTTGGTCGGCTCATCGAAAATATACACGTCCGCGTCGACCAGCAGCCACTTGCCGATCGCCACCTTCTGCTGGTTGCCCCCGGACAGGTTTTTCACTCTGGCCCGCTCATTCGGGGTCTTAATCCCGAGCGACTGAATGATCTCCCTCGCCGCCTGATTTTCCTTGCCGAAGCTAAGCCAGGATCCCCATCTGGAAAAACGGGACAGCACCGCAGCCGTTAAATTGACGGACACCGCTTCTTCCACGAAGACACCTTCGCGGCGGCGCTCCTCGGGGACCAGCGCAATGCCCTGCGAAACGGCATCATGCGGTGAGCGGATGCGCAGCTTTTTCCCGTTCAGCGCGATCTCGCCGGTCGATGTGTCGGATGCTCCGAATATTGCCCGGCACAGCTCGGTTTTCCCGGCCCCGACCAGACCGGCCAGACCGACGATCTCCCCTTTGCGGATGTGCAGGTCAACGCCGTTGATTTTGCCCGGGTCAAACATGTTCTTCACCTCGAACCAGGTGGAGCCAATGTCCCGCTCGACGCGGGGAAACTGCTGCTCCATCTTGGAGCCCAGCATGTACTCCACCACTTTCGGTTGATGGATATTCGCAATGCGATCACTCTTCACCAGCTGACCATCCCGCATGATCGTAATATCATCGCAAATTTCATACAGCTCCGGCAGCCGGTGCGATATGAAAATAATGCCGACTCCATCCTGCTTCAGCTTGCGCACCAGCTTGAACAGCTGATCCGTCTCGCTGTGGCTGAGCGGCGCGGTCGGCTCGTCCAGCACCAGAATCCGGCACTGCTTGGAGACGGCTCTTGCGATCAGCACCATCTGCTTCTCCGCCAGCGTCAGCTCCGAGATCAGCTTCTTGCCGGGAACCCGGATATTCATCCGTGCAAGAATCGATTCGGCTTCCTGATGGAGTTCTTTCCAGTGGATCAAGTGCCGTTTGCCCATATCGTGAACCGTCCGGTCGAGCATAATGTTCTCCCCGACCGTCAGGTTCGGAATGAGCGCCGTATCCACCTCTTGATAGACGATCTGAATGCCCAGGTCCTTCGCTTCCTTCGGGGAACGAATGTGCACCTTGCTCCCATTGATCCAGATCTCGCCCTCGTAATGGTTGTAAGCTCCCGATAGAATCTTCATTAATGTGGATTTCCCTGCGCCATTCGCGCCGATCAACGCATGGGCCGTTCCCGCCGTCGTCTGAAAATCAACATCGGTCAACGCCTTAACACCCGGAAAGGAGATCGAGATATGCTTCATTTGAAGTAAGGGTGCCACACCCGATACGTCGGTCAATGTGGCAGTTGTTGGCTCCATAACGCTTCGCAAGTGCATTCTTCCCTTCAAATAGGATAGGGCGCCCTTATCGATGACCGACAAGAGCGCCTGTATGAATCGTGCTGTTTATTTGCCGCCTGCTTCTTTCAACGCCTTCATCCAGTCCTCTTCGAATTCGGTGCTTGTTCCCCAGCTAGGGATAATGTCCGCCAGGTTGACCATGTTGACCGCTTCGGTTGCACCGGCAAGGCTAGAGCGCTCGATCAATACAGGCTCCAGATTGACCGTAGCAGGCGTTTCCTCGCCGGCAATCTTTTTAGCAAGCAAACGGACGTTGATCGCACCGATCGTTTTCGGATCCACGGCAGCCGTAGCCACCCATGGGCTGTCCTGCTTCTGAATCAGCTCCAAATCTGCGTTGGATACGTCGATGCCGTAAATCTTAACCTCGGTGCGTCCCGCTTCCTCCAGCGCTCTGGCTGCACCGATGGCGAAGGCATCCCAGGTAGCGAAGATCGCATCGAGCTCGCCCTTCGGATATTTCGTCAGGATGGCGGATACTGCATTTTGCGTTTCCAGCGAAGTTTGGTTACTCGCTACACCGAAACGCTCCAATTCCTTGATGCCCGGGTTGTTCTTCAGCGTTTCCTGGTATACGGCATTACGACGCACCATCGGCGGGAATCCGTCTACCCAGAGATAGACAATGTTGGCTTCCGGCCCTTGCTCTTCGACCAGCTTGTCCAGTGCCAGCTTCGCCAGCTGCTCGTCATCCTGCGATGTCTGGGTTACCCCTGCAATGTCGCCGATCTCCGGCAAGGAGTCAAAGGTAACGACAGGAATCCCTTTATCCGTAATCTTCTTCACGTCTTGAACGGATGCAGGATCGTCTCCGTGCGAAATGATAAATCCATCGTAATCGCTGTCAATGGCCTGGGCGATCGCATCATGGAATTTGGCGGAATCCCCGTTCGCCGAGAAGGTATCTACCTTAAACCCGAGTGCCTCGCCCTCCTGCTTCGCGCCTGCCAAAAATTGCGCCGTGTGATCATCGCCCCCGATTTTCCGAACGACCATCAATTTCACAGGATCCTTCTCCGCGATGCCTGCCGGCAGGTTCTCGACCTTGTCCGCCAGATTCCCGGCTCCGTTACCGCCACCGCTGCCCGATTCGGCACAACCGGTTAAGACAATCATAAACGCGAGCACCAGCGTCGTTAATTTCCTTACATGTTTACTGCCTTTCATGTTCTCTCTCCCCCTGTTTTCCGTTAAAAGGACTATTAATACAAGTAATCCTATAGGATTTAACAGAAGGCGTCAACCCTTATTTTCTCGCTTTAATGCATGATCAAAAAAAGAGCTCGAAAGGCAGTGATTCACCCTCGAGCTCTTTTCTCATCTTAATCAAGATCAGCGCATCAAGCTTATCCTTCATCTTGCATTCCGCTTTTCGCTGATAAATGAATTAATCCAAACGAACGCCCATCGTTTCCAGCCAAGCCTTCGCGATCAGGCCGTGTCCGGCCGGTGACGGATGCACCCCGTCCGGCGCCCAGAAAGCAGCTTCGCGGCGCACCGACGCCGCAGCGAACAATCCGTCCAGCGGAACCAGCAGCGCCCCGTATTCAACCGCCAATTCGCGAACCGCCGTGATTTTCGGATCCAGATCCTCGCGCCAAACTCTGCGATCCTCCGGATGCGGCAGCACGAACGGTTCAACCAGAATCAACTTGGCGTCCAGCGCCCCTTTGGTGCGTTCGATCAATCGACGGTAGCCAGCTTTGTAATCCTCGGTGCTTGTCGGGTCACCGCTATCATATCGGCGCCAAGTGTCATTGATTCCGATATAGATGGATACCCAGTCCGGTTTCAGGTCCAGGCAATCCTCCTGCCATCTGTCATTCAAGTCGACGACCCGGTTTCCACTGATCCCTCTATTCAAAAAGGTTACGTTTAACTCAGGAAATTTCATGCCGAACAACGAGTCGATCAATAGCGGGTAGCCGTTACCCAAGCTGCCGGAAAAGTTCCGGTCACGACCGCAATCCGTAATGCTGTCCCCTTGAAATAATACGACATCCCCTTGCTGCAAACGATTCATTCCACTTCCTCCTCATTGGTATGTTGCTAATGTACGTACAATTGGAATTTCGTAGGCTCATTCCTCTCGTGAGAACGCTTCCTAACATTTAAATATTTGCCGTCCAAGGCTCAATTCCTTTTTATGTACCACGCAAATCGTGGATTTATGAGCGAATTTTTTGGCATGTCCCGTTGTATGAGAACAAAGTTGATCGACGTACTTTCCCAGAAGACAGACCGTATCTAGCGAAATTTATTAGCGAAAGTTTTTTGCGATATCAGGACGTTAAATTTCTGAAGTTCATACTTCTTATTCAAAAAAAACCTGCCCCGACTCCAGTCGGGACAGGTTCTACTATTGTTCGTTAAGCTCCGGTTGGCATGGCCACCCAATGGCCTTCAGATACTTCCACAAGCTCCGAATGCTCGAGATTATATTTGTCCTCTCCGGTGCGCTCTTCCAGCAGTACCCGTTTCTTCTTGGATTCGATCTTCGGATCGGGTACCGGAATCGCCGCGAGTAAGGACTTCGTATAATCATGCTGCGGATTGGAGTACAGCTCTTCGCTTTCAGCCAGCTCCACGATTTTGCCCATATACATAACGGCAACGCGGTCACTGATATGCTTCACCATCGACAGGTCATGCGCAATAAACAGATAGGTCAAGCCCAGACGATGCTGCAACTCCTCCAGCAGCTTCACGATCTGCGATTGGATCGACACGTCGAGCGCGGAGAGCGGCTCATCGCACACGATGAATTTCGGCTCCACAGCCAGTGCCCGCGCAATCCCGATCCGCTGGCGTTGACCGCCGGAGAACTCATGCGGATAGCGCGTGGCATAGGCCGGATCCAATCCGACCATATCCAGCAGCTCCTCGACCCGTTTCTTCCGCTCCTGCTTACTGCCGGTCAATTTGTGAACATCCAGCGCTTCGCCGATAATGTCCACCACCTTCAATCTCGGGTTGAGCGAGGCATACGGATCCTGGAAAATCATCTGCATATGACGCCGCATGGCCTTCATTTCCGAAGGAGAGAGACGATTCACAGACATTCCCTGATACAGCACTTCTCCACCTGTTGGCTGGTGAAGGCGAAGGATGGCTCGCCCCGTCGTCGATTTTCCGCTGCCGGATTCCCCAACGACCCCAAGCGTTTCCCCAGCCTGAATATGGAAGCTAATATCATTCACCGCTTTAAGCACATTCCCCTTACCCATATCAAAATACTGCTTCAAGGATTTAACCTCTAACAGAGGTCCCTTGTAATCCGTGCTTGGCACGATGATCGGCGCCGGCTTCGCTTTCTTCTTCTCATCCAGACGCGGAAGCGCGTTTAACAGCTTCAAGGTATAAGGATGCTGGGGATTCTCGAAGATCTCCTCCGTCGTGCCCGTCTCCACGATCATGCCGTCCTTCATCACCGCCACGCGGTCGCACATGCCCGCAACAACGCCGAGGTCATGCGTGATCAATATAATGGAAGAACCGAAGCGCTCCTGCATATTTTTCATCAAATTAAGGATCTGGGCCTGAATCGTTACGTCAAGCGCCGTTGTAGGTTCATCCGCGATCAGCAGCGCGGGCCTGCACGCCAGCGCGATGGCGATCATGACCCGCTGCCGCATGCCGCCCGAGAACTCGTGCGGGTACTGATTATAGCGCGCTTCGCTGTTCGGTATGCCGACCAGCTTCAACATATCAAGCGCCTGCTTCTTCGCTTCCTGCTTGGACAGCTTCTGGTGTTTAACCAGGCTCTCCGAAATTTGTTCCCCGATTCGGATCGTCGGATTAAGCGAGGTCATCGGGTCCTGAAAAATCATCCCGATATCGCGTCCGCGGATGCTCTCCATCTCTTTCTCGGTTTTCTCCGCCAGGTTCTGACCAAGGAACAGGATCTCCCCATTCTTCATATAAGAAGGCGGGGACGGCAGCAGCCGCATGATCGAGCGTGCGGTGACGCTTTTGCCGCTTCCGGATTCCCCAACGATCCCGAGCGTTTCCCCTTTCTTCACTTCAAAGCTGACCCCACGCACCGCGTGAAATTCTGAATCACGGGATTGAAAGGCTACACTCAAATTTTTAACCTGCAATATCGGTTCCAACTCTGCTCACCTGCCATTATGCGTTTATGTCATTAAAGGAATATCATCTACAACTCTTATAATCTATTGACTTTTAAAATAGGCTAAAATAAAATATACTATATCACTCGGAATAATGCAATTTGAAACAAGGAGGAAAGGCAGCTTATGGGGGGGACAGAAGCAGCAAGACCAAACAGACTCATAGGTTTGATAAGCAGCACATACAGTAAGATCCTTCTGAATCCTTCTTATAGATACTTACTATTATTGTTGGGAGCGCCTGTGAATCTCGTGGTCTTCCTATTTTATTTAGTTCACAGAAAGAAGGACGACTACACAACGGCGGAGAACCGCATACGCAGCGAGATGCTGGCTGCCGGATATCTGGAGGCTCTTCGCTCCGAGATTATGGAGCAGCAGAAACGCAAGCACGACTTTTTCAAGCAAAAAGTCAATGAGACGCAGCTCCGGCAGGAAGTCGACAAGATCGTAGAAGCAGGGTTCCAGGAAGTCCTTAAGGAACGGACTGCCAAGGAACTGAAGCTGAACAACCGGAAACGGTTGACGATGGCCGATATGTTTGGTTCTCTCATCGAGAATCCGTTGTTCTTCATTATATCACTTATTCCAGGCTTGCTGATGTACATCCTTATTTTTTTGTACAGCAATCCTTACCTGAAATATATTATGGAGAGACTCGTGATGACGGTCTTCGTTATCTTTGGGGTAGCCGTGCTCGTCTTTACGATTCTCCACTTGTCGCCGTTCAACCCTGCTGCCAACATCCTGGGCGAGACGGCAACGCCGGAACAGATCGCGGCTTTTAACAAAATGCACGGTCTAGACCAAGGGTACCTGGCGCAGCTGTGGAACAATATTAAAGGAATCGCCTATTTCGATCTTGGCAAATCCTTCTCTGGCAACGAAGAGATCACCTCAAGCATCGCCAGAAAGTTCCCAATCACACTGACGCTCACGGTCATTTCCCTGATCATTGCGATTGCGATCGCATTGCCAATCGGGATTATCTCGGCTACGAGACCGAATTCGTTCTTTGACTATACCTTTATGTTCGTGGCTCTGCTCGGGCTGTCCATTCCGAACTTCTGGCAGGGACTGATCTTCATCCTGAATTTCTCGATCAAGCTGCATTGGCTGCCCGCCACCTTTAATCCGGAGAATTGGTTGTCCATGATCATGCCGGTGATTGTGCTCGGCACAGGACTTACCGCTTCGGTAGCGAGAATGACGCGCTCCTCTACGCTGGAGGTTATTAATGAAGATTACATGATCACAGCAAGGGCGAAGGGGCTCAGCAAGGGCACCATCCTGATGAAGCATGCTGTCCGCAACGCCATCATTCCGATCATTACCGTCATTGGACTTCAGTTCGGCGGGATGCTCGGCGGCTCTGCCGTTACGGAGAAGGTGTTCAACATCAGCGGTATCGGCAGCTACATCGTCGATAAACAATTCATCCCTGACATCCCGGCCATTATGGGCGGCGTGGTATACACCGCCATTACCATATCGCTGGTGAACGTCATCATTGATATCTTGTACGCGTTCTTCGATCCACGGATCAGGTCCAAGATGAAACAATACTAAAGCAGGTGTACTCATGATCAAGAAGCTTCTTTCTAAACAAGAAACCAAACACCAGCTGAAATCCTCACACGAGTACAGTCAAGCCAGCTTCACATGGGTTATTTCTTTGACCTTAACGGTGATCCTGCTTCTGAACAGCTTTGATTTCACTGGGGGAACCATCAAACCGTGGGTGTTCACCGCCTTTGCGGTATATGCATTGTTTACCATCATTCAGATCATCATCACCCTGTTGATCCGAAGAGATCTTCAAAGCCAGGGAGAAATCCGGCGCTCGACGAGGATCCTTGGATATATTCAACTGCTGAGCATCGTCACAGGAAATCTGTTTACCGTCACGTTCGGTTTCAATCTGATTAAAAAACAGAAGCCTCCTGAATATACGATTGCCGTCTACATGCTGTTAACCCAGCTGTTTGTTATCGCGGTATCGGCATTGAATCTGTTCAAGCCTTACGTCTCGAATACATTCCTGCCGGCGATGGCCGCGCTTCTGATTATTGCAGTCATTCAGCTGATCGCGCTTATACTCGTTGCCCGATATGTAACAACGAATTATGCACATCCCAAAATGGCCTGGCTTGCCTTTCCGGTCATTCTGACTGCGGTGACGGGTAATATTTTTGCCCTGGTGCTCGGCATCAACCTGCTAGCGAAGATACGCAAGAACGGCAATCCGGCGATGACCCGCTGGGGCGACGTGTGGGTGAAGCTTACCGCTAACTCCACGGCCATGTCCGGACTGTTCTTTGTGATCTTCCTGTTCTGTCTGTCGGTAAGCAGTCTGTTTACCTTCGATTACAGCATCGCGATTGATAACAACTACAGTGCCATCCTACAGCCGCCAAGTCTTGTGTACCCCTTCGGTACGGACAACTTCGGCCGGGATTTGTTCTCCCGAATCGTGTTCGGGGCCCGAATCTCGCTGATCGTCGGATTTGCCTCTACGGCGATCCCGGTTGTCATCGGCGGTGTTCTCGGTGCCATCTCCGGCTACTATGGCCGCCATACCGATAACATCATCATGCGCTTGCTGGATGTGCTGTACGCCATTCCGGGTATCTTACTCGCCATTGCGATCATTGCTGCATTCGGAGCCAATACTCTCAACCTCATCCTGGCACTCAGCGTAGGCGCTATCCCGACCTATGCGAGAACCATGAGGGCGAATGTGCTCCTGGCCTCCACCTTTGAATACGTTGATGCGGCCAGAGCCTTCGGCTCGAGCAATTTTTCGATTATATTCAAGCATATTGTTCCAAACTCGCTTGCACCCATGATTGTCAAATCTACGCTAACCATTGGTGCAGCCGTCATCTCGACGAGCAGCTTGAGTTATCTGGGTCTCGGCGTTGAGCCGCACATCCCGGAATGGGGGAATATCCTTAAGATCGGAAGCACGTATCTAGAGACAAATTCCTACTTGGCCATTTATCCGGGTCTCGCCATCATTGCGCTTGTCCTGTCCTTCAACTTCCTTGGCGACGGACTGCGGGATGCCCTAGATCCTAAGCTGGATTAATGTGCTTCAGTGCCTAACTAATGGTTTCAAAAATATTTTATATATATATAACTCAGGAGGGTATCACAAATGAAAAAGAGTTCCTTGCTGTTACTGTTCCTCTCGCTAGTCATTGTACTGGCTGGATGCAACGTAACAACCAAAGATGATGCACAGCAAAATCAGCAAGAACCATCGGATACAGCTACAGATACATCCGCTGTTAATATTGAACTGCTTGGCATGAGCTCTAACGAATCCGATGTCAACATCATTCGTGACCAGCTCACGAAGAACGGCTTCAACGTGAAGCTGAATCTGCAGCCGGACTACGGCAGCTACAAGGCACAGCAAGATGCCGGAAATTACGACATCGCACTGTCCAGCTGGACAACCGTTACGGGTAACCCTGACTACGCTGTACGTTCCCTGTTCAAAACGGGCGGCGACTACAGCATCATGTCCGACGAAGAAGTCGACAAGCTGATCGACCAAGCGGCAACACAAACGCCTCAGGACGCTGCGGAAACCTACAAACAGCTTGAACAGCGTCTCGTTACGGACAAAGCTTACATCGCGCCATTGTACATTTCCCTGAAGAGCCAAGCGTTCAACAAGGATGTGCTGGACGAAAACTCCGTTCGTCTCTCGAAATCCCGTTCCCTTCCTTGGGAAGCCGTTGATTTCAAAGACCAATCCAAGCGTGCTACGCAGCCGCTGATTCTGTCCCAATCGATCTCTGAACTGACTTCTCTTGATCCAATCAAGGGTAACGATGGTTCCATCAACATCATCAACACCAACATGAACGTACGTCTGATCAACCTGACCGATGATGACAAGATCACATCCGAAGGATCGCTTTCTTATAACCATGCCATTGGCGAAGGCAACTCGGAGTACTACTTCATTCTTAGAGACGATATTGACTTTGCGAAAATCACAAATAAAAAGGCTGAAGATTCCGGCGAGCGCGTAGGCGCTGACGATGTCATCTTCTCCATGAACAGAGCCAAGGACAAAAATTCGGTACCTGATCATCGCACCTACACGCTTCACGAGCATATCAACACGGTTGAAGCTGTAACCGATCTAAGCGCACTGGAGAACACTAAAGTGTCCGGTGGCAGCGAAAGCATCAAGGATGCACTGGAAGCTGGTTTAGATTCCAAGATCACTTCCCTCGTCGACGACAAGAATCAAGCAAGCACGAAAGATGGTAAATACCAAGTCATTAAATTGACGACCACTGAGCCGTTCCCGCAAGTGTTGAACTACCTGGCTCACCAATCGGCCGGTATCGTATCAAAGAAACAAGTGGAATCCATCAACACGTATGACGTTGAGAAATTCGATGTGAACAAAGACATCCCTTACGGTGACCAAAACACGGTAACCGAAGGCGACAAATACAACAACACGCTGTATGCCAGCGGTCCTTACATTCTGTCTTCCAAGAATGACTATGAGGCGACCTTCTACAAAAACCCTGGCTACATGAAGGGTACCGAGCACGAACCGAAAATCGAGCAAGTGAAAGTACGCTTTATCAAAGATGCGGACAGCACGCTCTCCGCACTGCGCAGCGGCGAAATTCACCTGTACTACGGCGTGCCTGAAACGAAATACGATGTGGTTAAAGGCGACAGTAAGCTGAAGCTGCAAACCATCGAAAGCAACGCCGTATCCTACTTGCTGTTCAACACGAAAAACCGTGATGTGGCAACAAGCGATGATCTGAGAAGAGCGGTGCTCTACTCCATCAACCAGGATGAGATCCTGACTTACTACAACAACAACAAAATTAAAGCTTACTCCACCGTCAGCCCAATCGTTAAAACCGGCAACGAGCTGGTCGCCGATCCGGCGAAGGTGAAGGAATACTTGAGCGCATATAAAGCGAGCAAGTAAAAAAAGAGGACGACATTAGCGAAAAGCTGATGTCGTCTTTTTTGATGCGAGGTTTACATGCGCCGCTTAGCTTATGGCTCCCATAGCATTGCTATGTTCGCAGGTAGACCCTTTGCATCGCTCCGGCTGTTTTTTTCATCGCTCCGCATGCGGATGATTCTTCCGATCTCTGTTGCCCCCAGATTTCTATGAATGAATGGGCTAATGTAGAAATCCGGGTGCGGTCTACGCTTACGAAGTAGCTTTCTTTCAGAAAGCTTTCAGGAGACCGCTATCGCTTCTCCAGAATCATTCCGCCTTCTCCGCTGGAGTCTTAACGGGACGGACCTGCATCCACACTTATTCGAAGATGCTAAACAAAACAAAAAGACGAACGATTAGCCACGGCGCAGCTACTCTCTCCCTTTTTGGGAGGGGGGGAGAGGAAGCCGCCCCCTGTAATTAACATATACAGGGGTGGCTGAACAGACGAAGATTGAAGTCTTAGATTATATACGCTTGATATCATCTACAAGCTCGGGCAAGCCCTCGCGGAAATAGTGATCATCACCCTCGTATACCCGGGTGATGGCCTGGGGGAGTTGCTTCGCGTAGTGCTGAGCGTGGGCGAAAGGCACCACGGGATCGTGGCGGCTGTGGTACAGGTACAGACTGGATATGCGAGGCAGCGTGGTGGCAAAAGAATCAGGCAATCTAAAATCTTCATTCTGCCAATCATCGTCTTTGCCCCAGTAGGGGGCTGCGATCAAGAACAGTCCCGAGATGGTTAGCTGGCAGTCTTCTTCCGAAAGATATTTCAGTAGCACGGACCCGCCTAGGGAATGACCTACGAGCAGCACCTCCCCATTCAATGCATTGATTTCATTGGCGATCTGCGCTTTCCACAGAGCGTAATCCGGATCCGGCATGCCGGGAGATAAGACATGGTAAGCTTTCCCGAGCTGATCTTGTAGATGGGCAATCAAGTCACTGCTGCCTTGGTGAATGCCTTGTGGGCCGGCACTATGGATGAACAAAACTTGTCTTTTCATGTTTAGTCTCCTTCCCGATTTTTGTTTAAGGGTATGGACATGTCCCAACAGAATGTCTACCAATCTAGAGTAACCGATAGTAGAGGGCTAGACTTCTTTTCGTTTGCTGACATCTAGCCGGAATCGGACACCCTTTACATGCCCTCATCACATGGAGATGAAGATACCCCTAGGTTACTGTTGCTTATGATCAAACCATCGAGGATTGGTTTCTCTATCAGCCGCAATCCTGGTTGGTTTCCATATACATCAAACAAGCCGCCCCTTCACCAGAATCGGTTGAAGGGGCGGCTCTTTTTTTAGTTGATCGATTACAGGATGAATTAAACCGTCAGCACCATCGCCGGGTCGATACAATCGGCCATGGACCGAACCTCGAATTGGCCTGGATTGCCAGGTACGAATGCCTGCTCTCCGTTATCTCGGCTGCTGAAGGATACCGTCATCGGAATGCCCGGAATCAGGTCGAAGAAGTTGTCGCTGTAGAAGCCTTCCGATTCCGAGGACAACCATACGTGGCGGGTGAGCACGCTGCTCTCCAGTACAAACGACGTGCCGTCGCTTCCCTCGACTTCTTTGACGCGTATGGTCGGGCTATGCAGACGAAGATGTTTGTCATTCACGAAATAGAATGTTTTGCTGTCGATCAGGCCTCCATCCTGAAGCAATTGCACCAACAGGAGTATAGAATCTGCTTCTACGCTTCAACTTCGGTTGAGATATTCCAGTTTACGCCGTATTTGTCCGCAACGATCCCGTAGGCCGGGCTCCAGAAGGTTTCCTGCAGCGGCATAACCACCTTGCCGCCCTCCCGCAGTGCTTCATATACCTGCTTTGCACGCTCGGCTGCATCGGTCATGATGCAGATCTGGACCTGATTGCTGGATTGGACCGGTTGACCGGGAAACGTATCGGATAACATCAAGGCCGTCTCTCCGACGATAAGATTTGCGTGGGATACCCGATCCCGCGCGCTCTCCGGCAACGGAAAGTCCGGGTTAGCCGGCATCTCGCCGAAAGTCTGAACCATGACGACTTTAGCGTCCAAGGCCTTCTCATAGAATTGAATAGCTTCCTTAGCATTCCCGTCCATAATGAGATACGGATTCATTCGAAGTGTCATGCGATCGTTAACCACCTTTTATTTTGATATTGACGTAGATAACTCATATTATCTCCTACAGTGGACACTTTAGCAAAATAAAACGGAAATCTAAGGCTAGAAAAATACTTACCCTTATTTCCATCCATACAGAAGTGTGAAGTCGGCGGTTATCTCCATCTCTCCACCTGACATCCGTTCAATTACCTCAGACGAAACGCTCCAGGATAACGGCGTCATGTTGATCAATTGCTTCATCTGCTCGGAATCCAGAACGACGCGATACCGAATTTCTTCGAACTCGATCCGTTCAAAGTGACGGCTGAACAGCTCCATGGTGCCGTCATTGGAATATGTCTCTTTACCTGTACCTGTATAGAACAAAGCTCGAAGCTCCTGCAAATACAGGCTCCCCGGAATTACTTTCACCAACATTCCGTCACTCGTAAGCAATCGCCTGAACTCCGAATAATTGGAAGGAGACAGAATATTCAAAATGTAATTAAACTGTTCGTCTGCAAACGGGCACTGAGACAGGTCGGCCACGCACCACATAGGGTCCGAATATGTCTTGGCAGCCATTACGACTCCCTCTTTTGCAATATCCATGCCCACACCAACAACATTGGACTCATGCCCCTGCTCCCTTAGGCTATGTCCAATTGCCGAGAGATGGGAGCCTTCCCCGCATCCTGCATCGAGCAGTCTCAGAGGCCTGCCGGATTCCGACAGCTTCTGTTTCTGCATCCGCATCAGACGGTTCGAAATCCCTTCAATCAACGGGCCAAAGAACCCGCTGCTGTTAATCATTTTTCGTGCCTCAAACAAAGCCTTATCATATTTGGTTTTGGCTCTATGGGATAGCAGGTTGACGTACCCCTGTCTGGATATATCATAGCTATGCAGCTTCTCGCACACCAAGCTTGCCAGCTGCTGAACCCTCATGGAACTGCCGCAGATCGGGCATCTAAACATCTTCTCATTCATCGATAGCCATTGTGCTTTTTTTAATAACCTTTCATTTCTGGACACAGCAAAATCACCCTTTCATTCGATCATACGCAATGAAAAAGGCACAGAAAAATAAACTCAAGCCACAATGTCAAAAAAAAAGGGGCCGAGCCTATTTGGATCTGTACCTCACATTAACGTAAGCGAACGAAATGGATCATGACCATGGCAACGAACACGCTCCTGCTATCAATTCGGGCAAGAGAGCTGCCCTATTCCAATTTTAACACGCTGAGAATGGTTGTAAACCCACTGGCCAACTATGCCGTTTAGCAAAATATATCAAGAAAAGGGGTTGCCCTGTGCGATATGATATTTACTCGAGGCGGGATCCACCTTTATTTCCCAAAGAGACTAATATTAAAATCATAATGACATATATATATTGCAAAAAGACATAAATACTATTACTATTCATGTATCCAGAAAATCTCAGGGACGAATGAATAACCAAGCGAAAGGAAGGATGAGTATGAAGTGGTTTAAGAAAAACTCGGTTGAAGATGAGCGTATTGTCAATCTGAAGAACAAGCTATATAAAGAGGTTTATACCTTGATCATGATCATTTGCAGCATTTCCGTCATTATTAAATCTTTTGCGCTATCCCGGACGGAACCCGTATGGCTGGAAATGCTGATCATTCTGGGTGGAAGCTTATATTTCGGCATCCGCAGCGTGGCGATGGGAATTTATTCGGATGAAGTGGAGGTCCATGACCAGCGAAGCAAAATTCCATTCCGCATGCGCACAGCGATATGGGGGCTCATTATCGGTGTCGCACTTGCTCTTTATTTCGGTATCCGCAGCGCGATTCTGTTTGGCAATGACAGCAGTGCGACCGAGATCAAATACTTCTTTATCGTTTTCTTCGTCTCACTGATCATCTATATTCCGCTCTTTGTTATAGTGAATTCGGTAATCCACTATGGTGCCAACAAGGTAAGCCAGAAAATGTCGCAGAACGATCCGTTCGACTTGTAGAAAGGGATATCAGGGTGACTGTCGCATGAAAAACATCAAATTGAAGATGGCCCGGGTCGAGATGGATCTATCGCAAGAAGAACTGGCCCAGATCGTCGGTGTCTCCAGGCAGACCATCGGTCTGATCGAGCTGGGAAAATACAATCCGTCCCTCAGCCTGTGCGTTGCCATATGCAAAGCACTATCTCGTACTCTGAATGATCTGTTCTGGGAAGAGGACTAAGGCTGATACAGCAGTGCAGTTCTCCAGCAAATCACGGTAACTAATGTCTATGTTAAGGAGGTGATGCTGCGTTTCAAGGTAATCATGACGATATCTTTTTTGCTATACGTCCATTCAATTAGAAAATCATACAACAAATCATCTTATAAGGAGTGATCCTGCATGCCGCTACATAACGCTAGAAAAGCATTCACCGTGTTTCTGCTCACCGCTTCCCTCGTGGGAGCATCCCTAATCCCTGACGGAAAAATATACGCTTCCACCCCGGATACCATCCAAGGTCAGGTTACAGAAGTGAAAACAGCACGAACCTCCGACGAAAAGATTGCCGAGTGGGAGAACTGGGCTAAAGACCATGTATACCGATTGGATACGATTCAGCCCGCCGACACGGCGGGCGGTCCAAACCAATATAAGGATCTGGCTATGCTAAAACCATTGCTGCAAGATAAACGTTTCGTGTTTCTCGGCGAGAGCTCCCACGGCGTTGCCGAGTTCAATCTGGCCAAGACTCGTTTAATCCAGTTCCTGCATCAGGAAATGGGCTATAACGTGCTTGCCTTCGAAAGCGGCCTCAGCAATACCTCTCTGGCATATGGTAAAGCAGGACAACAGAGCCCAGAGTCGACCATGAAGGATTCCATCTTCGGTGTCTGGTGGTCCAAGGAAATATTGCCGTTGTTCGAATACATTAAAACAGCACAAAAGAGCAAGCAGCCGCTCGTACTGACCGGTTTCGACATGCAGCTGCAGTACCCGCTGTTAGACGGGCAATGGCTGCAGGATCAGGCCATGGCTAAGCGTCTATCAGACGCTGAGAAGAAATTGTCCGACTACTCTCTTGGTACGGATCTTGCCGCTTATCGCAAAGAGAAAAATCAGCTGATCCAAGTATACAAGGATGTTATAAAATCCTTAAAGATGGAGGCAAACGAGGCTCATTTGAAGGAGCTATATCCGGATAACCCCAAGCTGTCCTTGCTGCTTGAAAGAAGTTTGAACGACCGGATTCGGATAGCCCAGGAGTATGTAGAGCTCTCCATCAAGTCAACCCTCGGCATGGAGAGCGGGGATTATGCACCGTTCCTGGAATCGATGGAATGGCGGGATCAGGCGATGCACGATAATCTCATGTGGCTGGCTACTGAAGTCTATCCAACGGAGAAATTCATCGTCTGGGGACATAACGACCACATCCGCAAGGCTCAAACCGAAGTCATGGGTACGCCATATCCGGTTACTTTAATGGGAGAAAAACTCTCGGACGAAATGAAAAAATACAGTTACGTACTCGGCTTGTATCCGGCCAGCGGACAAACCGCAGATAATATGGGCAATGTGCATGACGTTCTGCCGGCAGAACCGGGGTCCATTGAATCGATCCTGTCGGCCGCAGGTGCGCCGTATACCTTCGTTGATTTGCGTTACCAAAAGCGTGAGGCAGGCAATTCCTGGATGTTCGAGCCGCGTTTTGCCTACAGCTGGGGCATGATCCCCGAAAGTCTGATTGCCCGTGACCAATACGATGGTATTCTACTTATTGATGACGTAAACCCGCCGCAATATATGAGATCCTCCGCTTCATCCAAGGCTTCTATGCCTGCTGAAGAATAAGTTCTATCCTTCTTCTTTGTCATATAAGAAACTTTCATAGGTCAAGATGACAAGCATCCTCTAATGGTCTGCTTCCAAGAGCCCGAAAGCTGTAAACTCTTGGAAAGGACCACGGGGATGCTTGTTTTTTTCTTACGCTCTGTTCTTACATTTTATTTGATCGAGATGTTCCCCGAGGAGGTTTTGAGTTTCACCTCATGCTGGCCAGCACCGGAGCGCCCTTCCGTCTTCCGGTTGCTCTCCTTTCTATCCTCCAAAGGAACGGCAATGGACCGGTGTCCGCTTCCGGATTGCAGCATCCATGTTGCACCAGGTGTTTCTTCATCGAGCTGTATGTTCACGTTTCCGCTTGTCGCCGATACCTCCACATCGTTGTTCAAACGGGTGAACGCAAGTGAGATATTCCCGCTTCGCCCCTTTACCTGGAGGCTGTGGTTTTGCAAGCCGGTTCCCGTTACATTGCCGGAAGAACCGTCAACTATGACCTTTCCTGCATAATCCGCGGGAATTCTCACGCGAAGCTGCGGCATCCGGCCGATATTCAACATCCGAGTGATATCGTTATCTAAACGAATCTTCACCCGATGGTCATCCTGATCGACAACGGCCCCCGGGGAGTTGGCGCCTCGGAGCAGCGAAACCTCCAATGCCTCCACATCCGCTGTCTCCATGAACAAGGTCGTGCTGCCATGGTCGATCTCCAGCACTTCAACCTCCTCAAGCGTTACGCGTTGGAGCTGCTCGGCTTCTTCGCCCCTCGAACCGCATGCACTGAGCAAGAACATGCTGACGATCCATAGGATTGCAGCCGGTACATATCGTTTCATATCTTTCTCCACCCTTTTCAACTTTGAAGCCATTGTACAGGATGACGTTGCGTCACTTTCAAGCTAATTTATATTTATGGTATAAGATAAAAAAAGGGATGGCGATTGCCATCCCTTTAATCATCGAATCGAACATCATTTTAACGAACAACTATTTTATTTTTTTCAACTTGGATTACTTGCGTATTGGAAATAGGCACGAGATTTAATTTAGAATTGTAGTGAGCTATTAAATCAGAAGCTGCGTCTTTAAAAGGTTCGTTGTTATAATGCGGAACAGGATAAACATTTATGAAGTTTAAACCCTCAAACGATTTCAATGTAGTTGCTTTACCTATATCATCCATGAATTTTACATACTCTATATTGGGAGATGTTATTATAGATCCCGCTGATTCTCCAATATACAATTTTCCCGAATTAACTTGATCTGTTATTATCTTGTCTGCCCCTGATTTCCGCAGCTCTTGTAACAAGTAGAACGTATTTCCACCAGATACGTAAATAAAATCATTTCGTGCTAGCTTTTCTTTAATTTCCTGCGATGATGCTACAGAAATATCAAGCTCTTCAACGACGACTCCCAACTTTTCGAATGCTTCTTTTGCTGTATAAATATAGTGGGTGATTTCTTCTGAAATACTCGCAGTAGGAATAAACGTAAAACTCCTCCCTTTCAGATCATCAGCAACGAATTCTCTAAAAAGATCAACAACATCTTTAAACGAAGATGTTAAAAACATATTCAGCATCTTTACTTCTCCTTTTAATTATCACTGGGTATCCGTGCTTTAACTTTAATATAAATCGAACATGCTCACTTCATAGCCCTGGGCTTTCAGGTAATTGAACATTTGCGCCCGATGATGCTGGGCGTGCGTGACGATTTCAATCAGCCACTTGGCTTGTGTCGATCCGTGCTCCAAATAGAAGGGTTTAGTTTTCTTTTGCATAAATTCTTCATCCGTCAACCCATTCATGTATGACTTTACATCCGCAAGTCCCTTCGTCATCCAGGAAATCAGCTTGTCCTTTTCCACGCCGTCAGTAGCGATGCTTGCTTCAAGCTCCCGAATCTCCGCCTCACTCTTCTCTTGCAAAATCAACAAGTCCGTTGAAGGCACCGAAACCAGATGATGCACGAGTTCCTGAAGCGACCTCATATTGTGGGCAGGTCTGTAATCCCAGTGCTCTGCCGAGATTTTGTCGATCAGATTCGAACTGGTTCTAACGATAAGCTCAAGCTCCTCAAATAACAGCTGCTTCATTTCATTCAATTGACTCACGTTTCATCACTCCATTTTTTAGTTATAAGGGGTCTCTGGGTTCTACAGCCAGTATAGCGTATAATGGTGACAACTATTGTCATAGTCATCAAACGATACGGAGATGATCTTATGTCCAAATCCAAACGTCTCATGGAGCTGATGATGACCGTGAACCGGATGCGGAAATTCACGGTAAGGGAATTGGCCGATCAATTCGGCGTGTCCTCTCGCACGATCTTGCGGGACCTGCAGGAGCTAAGCGAGCTGGGTGTTCCACTCTATTCCGAGGTAGGACCGCACGGCGGATACCAGGTTCTGAAGGAACGAATTCTTCCGCCAATCGCTTTTAGCGAGGAAGAAGCCGTTGCGATGTTTTTTGCCAGCCACGCCCTGCGTCACTATCTATTTCTTCCCTTTGAAGCCGAGTCCTCTACCGCACTTCAAAAATTTTATTATTACATGCCCGGGGATGTGCGCGACCGGATTGACCAGATGAAGAACCGGGTGGATTTTCTGACGCATACAAGGCAGCAGAAGGTTGAATCTCTCGGCGTTCTGCTGGATGCCTCCGTCGACCAGCGGGTCGTTACGGTGTTATACGAGAGCAGGAATGGCTATGCCGCGCGAAGCATCCAGCCCGTGGGCATCTATGCAAGCAATGGCTTCTGGTATTGTGCCGCTTATTGTTTTCTGCGGGATGATTTTCGCCTGTTCCGTTGTGACCGCATGCAGTCCGTGGCCTATGATACAACCGGAATCGAGCCGCGGGATCACCGCCATATCCATCTGGGCAATTGGAGGGAATACGGAGCAGAGAAATCGGTCTATGTCCGGATGGTCGTTGATCTGAGCCGGGAAGGCGTTCAGCGCTGTGAATCCGAATTGTGTCCTGTTCCCCATATCGAATTGCAGCCGGATGGAAGCGGACGGCTCGATCAGAACGTCCCTGCGAGCGAGCTTTTGTATTTTGCTAAATTTTTTACCGGGTTAGGAAATGAAGCCACCGTGAAGGAGCCGCAGGAGCTGGTGAATCGCATTAAGGGGATACTCACAGAGATGATGGCGAAATACGATTAGAGGCAGCCAACCTTATGGATTATTCAAACTCTTTCGATTAGAAAATCAATATTGAATATGATTCATCAATTATGTTACGATGGCGTAATACCTATTTTTAATAGGTCAAATTTCAGGAGTGATAAGCATGTTAAAACAACATGAAGAGTTTATTCAAAATCTTATAAAGAAGATAAAAGATGACGAACGATTTGTTGGTGTACTTGCTGGGGGGTCAATGAGAACTAATACGATGGATCAGTTTAGCGATCTTGATTTGATTCTTGTCTATGATCCAACCTTTAAAACGGACATTATGATGAATAGACTGCAAATCGTTGGTGAATTTGGTCACCTTTTATCCGGGTTTACTGGTGAACATGTAGGTGAGCCACGGTTACTCATTGGCTTGTACCATGGCCCTCTTCATGTTGATTTTAAATTTGTAACGATCGAAGAAATAAAGGATGGAGTAGAAAAGCCTGTTGTGGTATGGCAACGGAATTCCTCTTTGGAACAGCTTCTGAATGAAATCAAATTTTCTTATCCTTCCCCTGATCTTCAATGGATTGAAGACCGTTTCTGGGTTTGGATACATTATGGTGCTACTAAACTCGGCAGAGGAGAGTTATTCGAAGTAATCAGTCTTCTTTCATTTGTTAGAGAGGCTGTTATTGGTCCATTAATTTTAATGCAACACAATTCACTTCCAAATGGGGTACGGAAAATTGAAAGACATGCTCCTGAACTTATCGAGGAACTGGGAAAAACAATTGCTCTTCATGAAAAAGAAAGTTGCTATAACGCAATTAAGCATACGATATCATTATATGTAAATCTAAGACGAGGATATGAAAGCGATATACAAATAAAATCTGAGGCACAACAGGTATCCATTAAGTATTTAGAAAAGGTATACAAAGAAATGTAACGATAGTTCTATCGAACAATCGATAAATATTCGTTCAATATAAGAATAGCGGCTGATATACCCAACGCTGCGTTTCAATCAGAATCGTAGCGTCGGGCGTCTTATAGGCATGCAGATCGTACTGATCGATATAAAAAAGAATGCAAAAAATATCCCTTCTTGAATTCAAGAAGGGATATTTTTCGTCTTGGCCTCAAACTTTGTTCATCGTTCAAAACTCATTGCATTCTGTTCATGATTTCAACATCTACCGATCCGCCCGGTAAACCGAACGCCCTCCCTTGACGGTCTCCACCATGCGAAGACCTCCCTCTTCCTTCTCCAACACCACGAAGTCGGCCTGCGCCCCTCTCTTTAATCCATAATGGTCTGCTTTCCCCATCGCTTGCACTGGCAGCGTTGAAGCCATGTCCCAAGCTTCAGGAAATGCGCACAGACCCGACTGAACCAGCCTCCATACCGCATCGGCAAGCATCATGGCTGAACCGGCCAACAGCTCGGGCTTGCGGGCGAGATGCAATCGGCCTTCGGGTGTTAATACGACATTGCCGCCGATATGGGTCTCGTATTCGCCTGGTGGCATACCGCTTAAATAGACGGCATCGCTGACGAGCAGCGCTTTGGAGGACTTAGCGCGGAGCATCACTTTGATGACCGAGTCCGGCAGATGGTTCCCATCCGCGATGATCCCCGCCCACAGCTGATCTTGCGCAAGCTGCTCCCATATATAATTCGGATGGCGCGGCAGCGTCAGATGTGCGCCATTGCCAAGATGCGTGGACATCGTCGCTCCCGCTTCCACGGCTTCCCGAATTTGCTCAGGTGTGGCGGCAGTGTGCCCGATCGATACAACGATTCCCGCCTTCACGCACGCTTGAATAAAATCCGCAGCTTCCGGCCACTCCGGCGATAGGGTCACAATCCGAATCCGGTTCCCCGATGCCGCCTGCCATCTTGAAAACAACGCCCAATCGGGCGCTTTGATGTACCGGGAATCATGAGCTCCCCTGGGCCCTTCTTCCGGAGAAAGAAAGGGGCCCTCCAAATGAATCCCACCAATGGTTGAACGGACCGCTTCATCCTCCAGGCAAGCCGCATCGATAACCCGCAGCAAATGTTCGATCTCTTCATCGCCATTGGTAATGACGGTTGGGTAATACTGCGTTACTCCCTTCTCCCATAAACGCCGGGTCGCCTGGATGACCGTCTCCGTTGTGAGCGGTAAGGAATTGAAGTCATGGCCGTACCCGCCGTTAATCTGAAGATCAACAAGTCCGGGAGCGATCCAAGCGTCCTCGTCACCATCATGAGGAAGTATCTGCTCGATCCGGCCGTCTGGGTTCCATGTTAGCTTTATCCGCTCACCTGTTGCGTAATGACTGCCTACACGAACAAGGGCATGGCTATCCATTCCGGATTTCCCCATACGACTCCCGGTCCACGTACAGCGTGCAATCCGGATGCCGCCGAAGAATGCTGGCAGGACAGGCCTCGCTTATATCACCTTGCAGCGTCCTTTGCACCGCTGCCCGCTTGCTTGCACCCGGAACGACACAGAACAGATGGGCACCTGACATTAACGCCGGAACGGTGAGCGTAAGCGCATATTCCGGAACCTCCTCCAAGCTCGCAAAACAGCCGTCATTCACCTGCTGAAGGCGGCAAGCCTCGTCCAGTTTCACCCGCTTCACCCATAACGGGTCGGCAAAATCGGCAACGGGCGGATCGTTGAAGGCGACATGCCCATTCTCGCCTATGCCCAGGACCACCATATCAATCGGTGCAGCGGTGATCAATCGGCTGTATCTGTCGCACTCCGCTTCAGGATCATTCATGCCGTCGATCAGATGCACCTCTCCTGGAGATACCCGATCAAACAGCTGCCGGGATAAAAAGTTCCCGAACCGCTGCGACGCAGACGAAGGAAGGCCGATGTATTCATCCATATGAAAAGCCGTGACCCGGCTCCAGTCCAATCCTTCCGATTGAACCAGCGCCGCCAGGCATTCATTCTGGGACGGGGCAGCAGCAAAGACGATGCGAATGCGCTCTTTCTCGGCCAGAAGGCGCTGCATGGCCGCACGGATATCGGCGGCCGCCGCTTTCCCCATCGCTTCGCGCTGGTCATAAACGCGGACCTTCAGTTGATCTTGAACGTCTTCAAGAACAAGCTTTATGCTGCGCTGAGACATCATAAAGTCACCTCCATCCCCTACAATACCGGCGTTTCCGGTCTGCAGTTCGATTTCCTTGCGCTGCCGGGAAGCCTCGTAGGTGCCAAGAATAATCTCCAATGAATGCCGGCCGTCCTTCCCGGTGACGACAGGCTCGCGGCCTTCGCGAACGGCAAGGGCCATATCTCGAATTTGCAGCCGGTGTCCGTCAGGTATAACTTTAAACGGTTCGAATTCAGGCAGCTGAACTTGCTGGCCATCGATCTCAAGGGATACGATTGTATCTTCTTCAATGACGAGCACACCCTTCTCTCCATGGATGACGAGCCGCTGCCCTTTCCCGTCGCAGGCCGTCGTCGTGATCTCCAGCACGCCAAGCGCGCCGCTTTCAAATTCAAGCGCAGCAATAACGGTATCTTCGACCTCAATGCTGCGCAGCACGGCTTTGGCTTTCGCGGACAAGGACGCAACGGGCCCAACGAGCCATTGCAGCATATCCACCGTGTGAATTCCCTGATTCATCATCGCCCCGCCGCCATCCATCGCCCAGGTCCCGCGCCAGCCGGCACTGTCATAATAGGCTTGATCGCGGTACAGCATGACATACGCCGAGCATAAGCTGAGCTTCCCGAGGCGCCCTTCTTGAATGACCTGCCGGGCATATCGGGCTTGCGGGGACATGCGCCTCGGAAAGACGGTTGCGAGCAGCACCCCATTCTCCGCGCATACCTCGATCATGCGCTCGACATCGTCAAGCTTGATCGCCATCGGCTTCTCCGCCAGCACATGCTTGCCCGCCCTGGCGACCATCGCGGTCTGCTCTGCATGCATGCCGCTTGGCGTGCAAATGCAGACCACTTCTACATCCTCGCGTTCCAGCAGTTCTTCCACGGTGTCGCAGATATCTCCTCCATATGCTGCTGTCAGCTTGACCGCAGATTTCCGTTTCGTATCGAATACGGCGGTAAGCTCAGCTTCCTCCGTATTCAAGATGCCCTGCGCATGAATATCCGCAATAATCCCGCAGCCGATAATACCGAATCGAACGGGAAGCTTTTCCTTTGTCATGTTCCCAACGCCTCCTCAATTACGCTCTGTTTACGGTGAAAGCCGCATACATTCCCTATTCCCGGATCAGGATCCGAGCCTCCTCATCGGCCGTTATTGTAGCCTCCGATGCTTTATAAATATCGTCATGTGTGATGATGCTCTTTTCTCCCTCCACACGGTTCAGGAAATCCTGTGCAAGGGAGAGGGGGGGCGGTTCCAAAGGCAAAGAGCGCAGCTCCTGATCGGTGATCACAAGCGCAACCTCATTGCTCGATAATAAAGGATCGCCTTCCAGCCGAATTTCCGCAATGCCGTGCGTCCCCGTAATGAATATCCGTCCGTCTCCCCAAGTCCAGCTGCCTGCCGGTGTATGCCAGTCCGCGTAAAGCTGTGCCGTTATGCCGCCAGCCATGAATACCTGTACGCCGGCCGTATCATAGAAGGTCGGATATTCAGGCAGCATATGCTTCGCCAGATAACCGGATGTCGTCTCCACTTCCCGGCCCGTCAGCCACCGTAACAGGTCAAAATCATGCACGAAAAGATCGTTAATGATGCCCCCGGATTGTGACTTGTCAAAATGCCAGGCCGGTCGAGCTTCCGGATTCAGCCGATGCGGTTTACGCATCGAGATATAGACAATGTCCCCCAATTCACCCGCCCGGATCATCCGCTGAACGGTATGCAGGGAAGGACGAAAGCGCTCGGTGAGCATCATGCCTACTTCGATCCTTCCCCGCTCCAGAACGCCGCGCAGCCGGGTCAGCCCCGCCCGATCCGTCACGGCGGGCTTGTCGATCATGATCGGTTTGCCATGCAGCTCACACAGCTCAATGACATCCATCTTCTCATGGTTGATGGCCGCGCAGCCGATGAGGCACACTCCTTCATCATTAAGCAGCGATTCCCGATCCCCCGTCAGTTCCAGGCCGTACCGGTCGGCGAGTGTACGGGCTAACGGCTTATTGTCCGGTTCGTATACTCCTGCACATTCGTAGCCCAGGGCCAGCATCTCCTCGATAAACATGCCGATGTGGGCATGCTGACAGCCGATGATTCCAAATTTCCGCGCTTTCCCAATCATCTTGTCGACACCTCCACAGCCTGCAGCCATTCCTTGATGACCGACAGATCATACGCGAGCCGTTCCTTCGGCGGATAGGGAGCTGCGCATTCCAGCGTAAGCCAACCTGCGTACCGCTGTTCCCGAAGCCCCCTGAGCAGCCCGCCGTGATCCACTTCTCCCTCACCAAGGCGGCACTGCAGGAAGAACTCTTCCCCGTGTCGGGTCAAATTCTTGAACGTTCCCGGCCCGCCCCCTTGCCCGACCCGCCGTTCATCCTTGATGTGCACATGAAACAGGCGGCTTCCGAGCTGCTGGACCGACGCTTCCCCAAACTCCGTGTCCGTGATGTACATATTCCCTGCGTCATGGATCAGGCCAACCTGATCTTCGCCGATTAAATCCAGCAGTCGCAGAGCGCTATCTGTCGTCTCCACCAGGCTCTGATTGTGAATCTCCAGCACGATCCGTTTCCCCGCAGCCCGGGCTTCCTCCGCGCATTTCCGAATCCAGAAGGCCGCCTTGGCATAATGATAATCCTCCGCCAGAAAAGCATTAGGCCCTCCCTGAAAGATCCGGATCATGCCCGCCTCCAACATTACCGCGCGTTCCAGCAGACCCATAAACTGATCATAAGCCTCGGCGCATTCCGCATCGCCGCTTGTTGAGAAATGTCCCATATAACCTGCCAATGCCGGAATCTCCAAGCTATGGCCTTCCGCGACAGCCTTCATTTCGCGAACCCGCGGCAGCGAAGCTTCCGGACTTAAGTGCGGTTCGCGGCAGGCAATTTCGATTCCGTCGAAACCGAGCCCGGCCGTGATCGACATCGCTTCATGGATGCTGTAATCGATTAACGATCCGCTGAATGCCGCTATTTTCATTTCGTCTTTCATCCTTTCCTTCACAGACATGACCCTTCCCGGGCCGATAGTAACGTTCCATTATTTAATCCCGGCCATATTGTGGTTCTGCACAAAATATTTCTCGGCAAACAGGAATACCAGCAGAATCGGAACGAGACTGACCAGTGCAGCTGCGATCATAAGCTGTTCATTGCCGGTCCATTGGCCTGATAAGGAGAGAATGCCGATGGGCAGCGTATACTTCTCATTCGAGGTCAAATAAATGACAGGCGTCAGAATCTCGTTCCACTTGCCCATAAACGTAAAGATCGCCAGCGTCGCCAGCGTAGGCCTGGCCATGGGAATAAAAATCCGCAGGTAAATCTGGAACGGATTGCAGCCCTCCATCTTGGCCGCCTCCTCATACTCCTTAGGTATATTCATAAAAGCCTGCCGCATGAGGAAAATCCCAAACGGCTGAGCCAGCCATTCGATAATCCACAGCGGCGTGAGCGTATCCAGCATGTTCAGCTTATTAAAAATGATGAAATGCGGGATGATGATGACCACCGCCGGAATCATCATCGTTCCCAGCACCATCACGAACAGCGCGCTTTTCAGCGGAAAGCGCAGCCTTGCGAACGCATACCCGACCATCGAGCAGGAGATCAGGGCGCCGACGACGGACAATACGGCTACGAAGATGCTGTTTAACGTGTAGCCGCCAATATTCCCAAGCTGAAACACCTGCGCGTAGTTAGACCATTGGAATACCTCGGGAATCCAGCGGGGCGGAACGGTTGTATATTCCTTGTAGGTTTTCAATGAATTCATGAGCGCCGACAGAAACGGCACAATCATGATGAGCGAGCTGATCCCGATCAGCACGTAACCGATGCTTTTTCCCAGCAGCTTTCTTCTCATGTGAGGCTCCTCCTTCCTCCGATGTGGTTCCACATCTGCAGTTCCATCTTGACTGCTTGATCAGTCATAGTGCACCCACTTCTTCTGACCCCTGAGCTGTATCAGCGTCAGCAGGAACAGGATCATGAACAGCACCCAGGCAATGGCGGAAGCATAACCCATCCTCATAAACGTAAACCCTTCACGGTATAAATACAGCATCATGACCAGACTGGAGTTATTCGGGCCTCCCGCCGAGCTGATGTCGCCTCTTCCGGTTAGTACATAGATCTGTTCAAATGCCTGGAAGGTGGAAATCGTGCTCATGATGACAACCAGGAAGGTCGTCGGTGAGATCAACGGAACCGTAATGTAGCGGAACTTGCGTAAAGCTCCGGCACCGTCTATCTCTGCGGCTTCATACAGATCCCCGGGAACGCTCTGCAGACCCGCGAGATAAATGACCATAATATAGCCGATCCCTTTCCAGACCGCGATGAAGACAAGCAGCGGAATGGCCAGCTTCGGATCCTGCAGCCAGCCTTGCCCTTCCAGCCCCAGTTTGGCAAGCAGCGTGTTCGCCAGACCGAAGCGAGGGTTGAATATGGCGTCGGCGACGTACAGGATGACGGTCCATGAGGAGATCACCGGGATAAAATGGGCCATTCGAAACCATTTAAGCCCTTTCAAACGCTGGTTTAGCGCGACAGCCAGTACTAAAGCGAGAAAAGTCTGGAGCGGTACGAACAGAACCGCAAAATACAAGGTGTTCCACAGGGAACGCCAGAACATCGAATCCTCGGCCATGCGCCGGAAATTATCCAGTCCGCTCCACTCGGGCGGATTCAGCATATCGTAATCGGAAAAGCTGAAGTACAGGGATGCGGCGAGAGGACCTGCCACAAAGATGATAAAGTGGAGAAAATAGGGGGAGGCCATGAGCAGCCCCCATCTCCCCTCATGATCCCATTTCCGTTTTCGGGCGGGCTTTCCGTGCGGCATCGGATCGGCTTTGAGTGCTGCATTGTCGTTTAATGTATTGCCCATTTCACTCCCGCCTTTCTTCCACCCTTGTTTTATTTTTTATAAAAATCATCGAGAATCGATTGAACGGCAGCATCCGCTTCGCTGAGCGCTTGATCGATAGTTGCATCCCCAAGGAAGGCACGCTCCGCATGTTCGTTGAATTTGCCTACCCATTCTTCCCAGACCGCATTATTGTCGAGTGTCTGTGCGAACTCCAGGCTATCTAGGAAGGCCTGGCGGTTAGCCGGCTGCTCTCCCGCCTTGAGGAACACTTCGGATTCCGCTACGGATTTTTTGACGGGCACGGCTTCACCCAGTTCAGTCCACTGCTTCTGCACATCGTCTTCCGTAGCCCAGTATTTAATCCACTCCCAGGCAGCCTCGGCTTTCTCGTCGCTCGACTTCTGATTAATCACCCATGAGTTGGCGATGACCGGGGACACTCGCTTGCCATCAGGTCCCTTCGGCAGCAGCGTCACATCGTAATTCAGGCCGGCTTCATTCGCTGCCTGCACCCGGGCATAGATGCCGATCCGCATGGCTGCAGATCCGCTTGGGAACACGGCGGTATTGCTCTGGAAGCTCTTCAGGTCGACCGGATCCGTAATGATGCCGCGCTGCATGCCGTCGACCATCCATTCGAACGCCTGCTTGTTCTCCGGCGAATTGATGATGGAGTTCTCCGCTTTCTCGTCAAGGACACCGCCGCCGTAGGATTTCATCACGGAGAACCAGCCTTCGGTAATGCTGAAGAACGTCAGCCCGAACTGATTCACGCTTGCAGCGTCAAACCCGCTGTCCTCGGCGGTTTTTCCACCGGCATCCACCGTCAGCTTGGCTGCCGACGATTTCAGGTCCTCCCAGGTCCATTCATCCGAAGGATACGCAACGCCTGCTTTATCAAACAGCTCCTTGTTGTAAAACAGCACGCCGACCTGAATGCCCTGCGGCACGCCCCAATAGCGCCCGTCCGCGTCCTTATTAAAATCGAGGCCGTAGTACTCGTCGGCTTTCAGGTCTCTTGCGATCCAATCCGTCAGATCCTTAGCGGCGCCCCGCTGGGCGTATTTCATGACATAGACGCCGTCCGACAGCCATACATCCGGGGCCTGGCCGGCCGCGATCTGCGTATCCAGCTTTTGATAGAACTGCCCATATGGCGCGCTTTGCGTCTTTACCTTAATGTTTGGATGCTGTTTTTCGAACTGCTCGATCAGCTCCTTCATCTTCGTGTCGGAGCTGTCGCTGGAATAATACCCGAGCAGGATTTCTACCTTTTTCCCTTCATCGCCTCCGGTGCCGGGTGTGGCAGTACCGCCCTTTCCTTCATCAGCATTGCTGCAACCGCTTACTATAACGGTTATCAGCAATAAGGCCGTTAACCAGCTGTAAAGCCCTTTTCTCTTTTTCACAAATCCTCGCCCCCTATTGTTTGAAATGGATTAATGCGATTGTAGTTGATAACGACCGAATGCGCCCATGTGCTTTCTTATCCCACTTGTGATTTCTTGCTGCGGCATCATGGTTTTTTATTTACAACTTGTGTTTTTTTGCTACAATGTTCCTTACATTCCCTACTTCAATGCGGAAGGCGGAAGAGCGATGAACATCCAAGGCGTTTCCACCGGTAATCTGACCATTAACCAACGTTTGTTCGTTCTGATCATCCTATTCATTGGCCTCCCCTTCTTTCTGCTCGGCAGCTTCTGGTACCAGTCGTCTACCGAAGCGATTGAACAGTTTGCCGCAGGCGCTAACAAGCGTATCATCGAGCAAACCAACGTCTCACTGGATTCGTACATATCCAATCTGGAGAATTCCACCTATCCCTTTATCCACAACCCGCAGATCCAGCAATTTCTCTCGACCACCCAGCTTACCCCCTATGCGTACTTTCAGCTTGCCAAAAAAGTGGAGGACGACTTGTTTGCCCAGATGATCTACGGCCGGTCCGATATTATCGGAATTTCGCTCGTCGCCGAGAACAAGAGACAAATCACCGATTACGAAAGCGCGCCGGGGCTGCTCGATATGAGTGAAATCCGCAAACGCAACCGTTCGTTTCAAGCGCAGCTGGATCAATTCAACGATTTTCAAATCATCGGCCTCAGCCGGGTAGGAAACACGCCAGCCCTTACCGTGGCCCGGAAGCTGTATGACAATTCTTCCTTTCTCTATAAAGGATTATTGATTGTCGATCTCAATCTGAAGCAAATCGGAGCCATCTGCTCTAATGATTCGCTGGGCGGCTTTGACGTCTGGATCATGGGCAAGGATGGGCAGATGATCTACCACCCGGATCCGAGTCGGGTCGGAACCCAAGTCGAACCGGGGCTGTTAACGCATATTCAAAACCGGGACTCCTCCTTCTTCCGGCATCAAGACGCAGCTTCCAGCACCGAAAAGATGGTCCTGCATGAACGCTCGCAGATCACTGGCTGGACGGTCGTCGCCGACCTGCCGCTGAACAATCTCATCGGCGGTTTGATCACCCAGCGTAATTACTCGCTTGCGGCCGCAGCCATTCTCTTGATCATTGCATTGGCGCTTGTAGGCGGATTCTCCTTGTCCTTGACGAGAGCGCTATCCATGCTCCAGAAGTTGATGGCCCGCGTCGAGCGGGGTGATTTTGTGCTTCCTACCAAAATGAACCGGTTCCGCAACAATGAAATGACCGCCGTATTCCAGAGCTTTTACAGCATGACGGGCGAACTGAAGCGGCTGATCCGGGAGGTCCAGGATTCCCAACTGAAGGAGCGGGAGCTCATGATCAAGCAGAAGGAATCCGAGCTCCGCTCCATGCAGTCCCACATCAACCCGCATTTTTTGTACAATTCACTGGAGATTATTAATTCATATGCCATTGCGGACGATCATATGGAGATCAGTCGCATGACGCGGGCGCTGGCCCATATGTTCCGTTACAATATCGGCCATGCCGGGTCTGTCGTGCCGCTGCGGGAGGAGATGACGCATGTCCAGTATTATCTCGATCTTCAAAGCGCCCGTTTCCGCGGACTCCAGATTGATATGGATGTGAACGAACGGGACCTGGATCGCGTAAATGCCGTCAGACTGACGCTGCAGCCGATCGTAGAGAATGTGTTCATACACGGATACCGAGGCAAGAAGCCAAGCTACCTCGGGATAAGCACCCGTGCGGAGGCGGGCTATTTTGCCATCATGATCCGAGACAAGGGGATTGGCATGGCAGCAAAAACGCTGTGGCAGATCAGGAGCATCCTGCAAACCCGGGAGAAGCCGGGTGAAGGCATGCTGCGAAACGGCGGGGATGAAACCACCAGCGGCATCGGGCTCTTGAACGTACATCAAAGACTTCAGCTTACCTTCGGTGCCGAGTATGGCCTCCACCTTGTGGAGTCTGTGCCCTTGGAAGGCACGATATTTGAGATTAGACTGCCGTATAGGACTAGCGAGGAGGGACACCATGTACCGGTTAATGATAATTGATGACGAATACGCCATTCATTTGAGTTTGCGAAAGCTTGTTGAGAGGTCCGGTCTTCAAATTGTGGTCACCGGCGAAGCCGAAGACGGGGTTGAAGCCCTGCAGATGCTAGAGAACAGCCGGCCCGATATTATCGTGACCGACATTTGCATGCCTGAAATGGATGGACTGGAATTTATCCGCTGTGTCCGGGAATCCCATCCACAGATGCATTTTATTATCCTCTCGGGCCACGACAACTTCGAATTTGCACGTCAGGCCCTGCGCTATGGCGTTTCGGATTTCCTGCTGAAGCCCATCGACCCGGCGCAGTTCCATACAACACTGGAACGTGCCTGCAGGGAGCTGGATAACCGGAAAGCGCGATTCTCCCGGCAGACGGAATGGACGCTTGCGCAGCAGCGCCATAAAACCAGGCTCGCCCAGCTGCTGTATTCCGCCGATGAGCAGGGAGCATTGGAACAAATCCGCCAGATCATGGCTCTTTTTGAGACGAGGGGACCTGAAGAGGTGAGCTTATCAAGATATGCTCATATGCTGATGCAGGATCTGCTGGCTGCGCTTGAAGAACGCGGTTTGCTTCTTGCAATGGATATCGGCGAGGATCAATGGCCGCAGGACAATCCCATGGCCTGCCGCTGTCAAATCGAGGATAAGGTCAAGGAAATGCTGGCGTTAATAAAGGGCTCCCGAAATCTAGGGTCTCGCCACAATATTCAGAAAGCCAAACGATACATTGAAGAGAATTACGCGATGGAGGATTTGTCCTTACAGGAGGTGGCTGATTCAGTGGGGATGTCGGTCACGTATCTAAGCCGTACCTTCAAGAGCGAAACAAATATGAACTTCGTGAAATACCTGGTGCAGGTTCGCATGGAAAAAGCGAGGGAATTGCTGGCGGAGTCTGAGCTTTCCGCCCAGGAAACGGCCTACCGCGTCGGCTTCTCGGACTATGTCCATTTCAGCAAGACGTTCAAAAAATTTCATGGCCTCACCCCTTCCGCTTATCGAAAGCAGTGCAAGGCCATGAATGGAGGATGAGTTACCAGACGCTTATTCGGATTGCACACCACTCATCCATGCTTTCGCTCTGGCTAGAAGCTGCTTCACGAACGCATTCTTCTCATCGGAATATCGGAGCAGGGTCCGGGTTCCTTGCGAAACGATCCGCTGTTTGATCTCGCTATAACGCTCAGCTTCGACGGCATGTGCTCGCAAGTACTCCCGGATCACGATGTTATGATTCCAAATGTCGCCACGGTATAACACAATGTGAACATTATAGGCATGCTTACCTCTTTTGCGCAGATATAAACGGCCGGGGATCCCGGCTTCTCCCAAGTGCTCGTAACCCATAGCGGTCAGCTTGGGGATGATTTCATTCGTATGCAACACGTTCTCCACGCCCACCAGAATATCGATGATGGGTTTAGCCGTCATCCCCGGTACGGATGTGCTTCCGAAATGTTCTATAGCAGCTGTATAGGGACCGATCTCTCTGGTTAACGTCTGATGTTCGTCGCTATACCGATCCGCCCACTGCTTGTCATAGGGCTCCAAATGAATATCTTCATCAATCGTCATGAAGCTTCCTCCTTCCAATTTGGTGTGCATGTGCTTATGAAACTGCCTCGAGCTAATAGTAGTGGGCCCCCATAAAAGGGCATTAAAACTGCATCAGGTCATGTCATATATGACTCTATCATGCCCTTAATGGTTTCGGCCGGCAAGAGCCAATCTTCTATCGGTTAACGGAGAAGCGTGCCTCAGTATCGGCTTTCGGCTGAAGGTGCAAGAACCTGCTCGGCATACCTGGCTGCCTCTGCCTGAAGTGCTTCATCACTCACCCGCTCAACGTTATACGTTACAAATGCAGGAAGATAATTCACTTTACACCTGTTAAACGTGGATTGAATCGGCCGCAGCAGCTCACTGGCGGTATACCAATTGTCCCCACCTGCACGATACCCTTGTTCTGCGCCTGCTGCCGTCGTGGCCAGCATGAATTCTTTGCCCTTCAGGCTGTTTCCTTCCGGCCCGAACGCCCAGCCGAAGGTCAGCACGTCATCAAACCATTTCTTCAACAGCGGCGGGCAGCTATACCAGTAAAACGGGAACTGGAACACCACCCGATCATACTGAAGAAGAAGCTGCTGCTCGCGCTCGATATCGATATTCCAGTCCGGATACTCCTTGTAAAGATCCCGGACATCTACATTTTCATTCGCATACAGCCTGCTGTGCTGCATCAGCACTCGGTTCGCACGCGAGTTGTCTAAATTCGGATGAGCCACAATCACCATGATTTTCATATTCAGGTCTCTCCTGTCTCATTTGGTTTGTTTGACACCCCATTATGTTTCGGATCCGTTTCGTTGAAAAGTACGCTCTTTTTATGTACTTAGTCGGTTTTAGCGTACCTATTCATCCCATGCATAGTACGGTAAAACGTACTAAGTACGAATAAGAATAGTACTGGGTTTAAACTGAATACTGTGCTACATTACTAACATCACATGAACAAAAACCGACACTTCCTATGGGAGATGAGAATATGAGAACAAGCGATCATGAACGGCCTAACACCGAAGGCATTCTCACAACGCTGCAATTAATCGGAGGCAAGTGGAAACCGCTGATTCTGTTTATACTACTGCAGGACGGAACCAAACGGTTCGGGGAGCTCCGGCGTCTGCTTATGGGCGTGACCCAAGGCATGCTCACAAATCAGCTCCGCGAACTGGAACAGGATGGGCTGGTCGTACGCAAGGTATATCAGGAGATCCCGCCCAAGGTGGAGTATTCCATCTCAAAGCACGGAAAGAGCTTGGGCAGCGTTCTGACCGACATGTGCACCTGGGGGTTTCAACATTTGGATTATGTCGAGGAGAACAACGGACAACAAGGTGAAAGTCATGGGAAAAACGCAGGCGGACTGTAAACGCAGGAAGCAAAACCCTTAAGGCTCATGCTGTGCACTGCCCACCTATACGAATGCATGCATTTACCCCTTGTTGCGCACAACGGATTCGTATCTGCCAAACACCTCATGTTACAGTTGGCTTCCTCCTCCCTCTTCGCATTCTTCCAGCCGATCCTACTCGGATTGGCTTCATTTGTTAGGTCCCCTCTATCTTGGTATTTCTAATAGTGATCAGCTTTTTAAAAGACTCCGTTTTAAGCCGCTAATCCCTCCTTTCTAATTTTTGTGTCTGACGCAGTTTAAATGTATCGCCCCTTTGCTTCTCTTCACCTATGCATATCTAAATAAATGTCAGCCAACGGTTGACGATAGTTTGAAAATCGATTGCAGAAATTCACTTCCAGGTATTGCATAATTATGTCGGTACGATATATATTTATATCGCATCGACATATTGTTGGAGGCGCTCATATGTATGAAATTTTTGTGTTGGGTGAATTGATGACCGGGGATAAACACGGGTATATGCTTCAAGAAATATTAAAAAATGCAGGTGGTCCTTACCGTCAGATTAGTTCCGGAACGTTATATCCCCTGCTCTCCCGGATGGTAGATAACGGGTGGATCCATCTTCGTCTGGACGAATCCGGCGGAGGCAAACGCCCCCGCAAAATCTACGGGATCACCGATTCCGGACGGAAGAAGTTTCTTAAGCTCATGGAGAACCCCCTGGAATACAACATGGATACGGAGCAGATATTCCATTTTAAAATGGTCTATTTCCGGTATGTTCCGAAGAAGGTTCGGCTCGATTGTCTAGAGCAGTATTTGATTTATCTGGAGACCAACCTGAAACATGTGACGGACTTTGAAGCGGAGATCACGTTTTATAGACCTGATCCTGAGAAACAGCGGCTTCAATTGCTGCGGGTACTCGATCACCGGAAGCAGATAGGAATAACGAATATCGAGTGGATCCGGAAAGAAATATCGGCTATTAAGTCCGAAGAAGACTAGAGTTCAGACGTTTTCGCATTGGGGAATTGGAAATAAGGAGGGATCGAAATGGAACGATTATGGACGAAACCGTTTATTCAAATGACGGTCGGGATGTTATTTCTGTTTACAGGCTTCTATCTGCTGCTGCCCACGCTTCCGCTGTATATTAAGCATCTGGGAGGAACAGAATCCCAGGTTGGATTGGCGGCCGGTGCGTTCACGCTGACGGCAGTCGTCTTTCGCCCGATGGTCGGGGGATTGGTGGATCGGTATGGCAGAAGAGCCTTTTACATTTGGGGTCTTCTATTCTTTGTCCTCTCGATGTATCTCTACGATTGGGTTGGCAGCATCCTGCTTCTGCTTGCGCTGCGGATCTTGCATGGCGCAAGCTGGGCTTTCTCGACAACCTCCATCGGAACGGTCATTACGGATTTAATCCCAACCTCCCGCCGCGGGGAAGGCATGGGCTGGTACGGTATGGCAATGACGGTTGCGATGGCCATCGGCCCCATGCTGGGTACTTTTATCGTCAGCGGGAATTCGTTTCGGACGTTGTTCCTTGTTGCTACCGGGCTCTCTCTGATTGCCCTTATACTGGCCTACATGACCAGAGCCCCTTATCAAGCCAAACCTTCGGCAGGGCGGATTCAGTTAGTCGAGAAATCCGTTCTCCCTGTCACGGTCGCAATCTTTTTCCTGGCTGTCGCTTATGGGGGTATCACGACCTTCCTCCCGCTGTTTGCCGAGTCCATCCGGGTCAATCCGGGAACCTTTTTCCTGGTGTACGCCGTCGCTCTTACCTTGATCAGACCCTTTGCCGGGAAGCTGTCGGACCGTTTCGGCGAAGCGGCTGTCATCATTCCGTCCCTTGTCGTGACGGCGGCGGCTCTGGTCGTCTTAAGTATGTCAAACGGATTGACCGGGCTGATTACGGCCGCCATTCTGTACGGCATCGGCTTCGGCTCGGCCCAGCCCGCGCTTCAAGCAGCGACCCTGCGCATTGCTCCGGAGAACCGGAGAGGCGCAGCGAACGCCTCCTTCATGACGGCATTCGATCTAGGCATCGGACTTGGAGCCATTATACTCGGCTTGGTTTCCGAGCGCATCGGCTATACGTATTTGTTCACGGTTACGGCAGCATCAGTAGTCGTTTCCTTAGTTATATTCACGATCTTTGTGAGAAGATTGCTTACGTCTGGCGTTACAGACAAGCAGTGAAGACTAGCTGATTTACAACAAACACGCCCGCGGACTTGGACTGCCGCTGTCGCATTGGAGCGTTCTTTCGCATTAGAGCTTTCTTTCGCATTGGAGCGTTCTGCCTATCCGAAGCCCTTCTGCCGGGTTGACCGAGCCTTAAACGGTGACGAAAGGCCTGACCTTTGCGACGGCCACCGGAAAATCCTATGCCTTATCCGATTTGTTCCGCCCAGGCTCGGGCTATCAAGCCGTCTTGGCCGCCGAAGTGAACCGTCAGATCAAGGAACGCAGCATTTCCGTGCTGGAGAACAGTCCGGTTACCGTTTCGCCGAATCAGGACTTCTATCTGGCCGATAAGTCACTGGTTATCTTCTATCCGCTATATGCCATCACCCCATACTATGTCGGCTTTCCGATGTTCCCAATATTGGTGTACGACCTTTTAGGCCTGGCAGCCGAGAACGGACTGTTATCGGATCTTGCCGCAGACGTGGTGTAACGATCTACACTGCACTGAGATTAGATGTACAAAAAAACAAACCCGATTCCCTGGTACCTTACACCAGAGTCTCGGGTTTGTTTGTTATTATCTTATAATCCAGCTGCGCCTGTTACACCATGATTTTGCAAATATCGTTCGTGAATTCCACCGGATCGGCAATCGGCAAGCCTTCGATCAGCAGCGCCTGATTGTACAGCAAATTCGTGTAAAGCTTCAGCTTATCCTGATCCGCTTGCAATGCCTTCAGGGATTTGTATACCTCATGATTCGTGTTGATCTCCAGCACCTTGTCGGCTTGGATATCCTGTCCGTTCGGCATTGCCTTCAAGATTTTCTCCATCTCGATCGAGACATCGCCCTCCGTGGACAGGCATACCGGATGGGATTTCAGTCGTTTGGAAGCTTTAACGGATTTCACCTTGCCGGCCAAGAGGCTGCCCATGGCTTCAAAGAGTTCCTTGTTGTCGCTCTCTTCGGCTTCATTCTCCTGTTTGTCGGCCTCGGAATCGATGCCGAGATCCCCGCTGGATACCGACTTGAATTCCTTCTCCTTGTATTTCATGAGCATCTTGATCGCAAACTCATCAACATCATCGGTGAAGTACAGGATTTCATAACCTTTGTCGAGCACCATTTCCGTCTGCGGGAGCTTCTCGATCCGGTCGATGGAATCACCGGAAGCATAATAAATATACTTCTGATCCTCCGGCATTCTCGATACGTACTCATCCAGCGAGACCAGCTTCTTCTCCTTGGAGGACGTGAACAGCAGCAGATCCTGAAGATCTTCCTTGTTCATGCCGTAATCGTTGTAGACGCCAAATTTCAGGCCTCTGCCGAAGGAGGCAAAGAACTTCTCATAGTTGTCTCGTTCGTCCTTCATCATGCCCTGCAGCGCGCTTTTCACTTTGCTCTTGATGTTCTTCGCGATCAGCGTCAGCTGACGGTCATGCTGGAGCATCTCGCGGGAGATGTTCAGCGACAGATCCTCGGAATCGACCATCCCTTTGACGAAGCTGAAGTAGTCCGGCAGGAGGTCGCCGCATTTGTCCATGATCAGGACGCCGTTGGAATACAGCTCAAGCCCTTTCTCGTATTCCTTGGTGTAATAATCGAATGGCGTATTCTCGGGAATGAACAAAATCGCGTTGTATACAACAGCGCCGTCCGCTTTGACATGAATGTGCTTGAGCGGTTTATCGAAGCCGTAGCGCTTCTCATTGTAGAAATTCTCGTAATCCGCGTCGGTCAGCTCGCTTTTATTCTTGCGCCAGATCGGCACCATGCTGTTAATGGTCTGCTCTTCCTGAACTTCCTCAAATTCGTTCTCGGAATCTTCTTTCGGACGCTGCGTTTTCACATCCATCTTGATCGGATAACGGATGAAGTCGGAGTACTTCTTGATGATCGCTCTTAGACGATATTCTTCCAGATACTCGTCATACTGATCGTCTTCCGTGTTCTCTTTGATCTTCAGCACGATCTCGGTTCCGACAGAATCCTTCTCGGCCGGCGTAATGGTATATCCATCCGCGCCTTCGGATTCCCACTTGAATGCTTCGTCGCTGCCGAGGGCTCTGCTGGTCACAGTAACGACATCGGCCACCATGAAAGCCGAGTAGAACCCAACGCCGAACTGGCCGATGATGTTGTGGCCGTCCTTCGCTTCGTTCTCACTCTTGAATGCAAGGGAACCGCTCTTCGCGATAATGCCGAGGTTGTTCTCGAGGTCTTCCTTTGTCATCCCGATCCCCGTGTCGGTAATGGTCAGCGTACGGTTTGCTTTATCTGCGGTAATCTTAACGTAGTAATCTTCTTTGTTAAAGGTCAAGTTGTCGTCGGTCAGCGCTTTATAGTAAATCTTGTCGATCGCGTCGCTGGCATTTGAAATCAGCTCACGCAGAAAAATTTCACGCTGCGTATAGATGGAGTTGATCATCATCTCGAGCAGCCGTTTGGACTCAGCTTTAAACTGTTTTTTCGCCATGAAAAAATCTCCCTTCCAATCTGAACGAGGTTTCTTTTAGCACTCTTTACAGCAGAGTGCTAACACTTCTTCTATTTAAACATGTACCAATTTTTGATGTCAATATGTTTAAAGACTTTCCCTCGAACAAATACGGGTTCAACCTGTAACTGTGAAGCCGACGCCGTAAGATGAATCTGAAAACAGCATGCTGCAATCAGCAAAAAGGCCGCCTAAAAGGGAATACCCCTTTTAGGCAGCCTTTCACATTCATGGCTCGATGCCGCTGTTTAATCTCTTGGATAAGACCGGACGAATCCACCATACGTAATACAGGCCGCATAGGAGCAGCACGCCGGCCGTGGCCAGAAAGGGAAGCCGATAATCCTGCCGGGCCAGGATCAGTCCGGCAACAAAGGTTGCCCCGGACGAGCCTAAACTCCGGAATACCGACCGCATGCCGGCGTACAGATTACGTTCCTTCTCATTGAAAGCCGACATCAGCAGACTGTCCAGCAGATTGGACAGCATGGTCACGCCACCGCCCCGCAGCAGAAACAGCCCGACAAACAGCCATACGGGGAGAATCATGTATAGAGCGGCAAACAGCAACATATTTACGATAAATACCGAGATAATGGCCGTGTTATAACCGAACCGCTCCATGACGTAGGGCGTCATCAATGAGCATATAAACAAAAGAATCGCGCCGATGGCAAGAATTAAAGATACCTGGTCATCCATCCAATCCAGGCGGAACTTCACGATGACGTTCAAGAATGAACCAGTCATGGCGATACAGCCGCCAAGCAGCGCCATAAACACGGCGAACAGCCATAAGGTCCCGGACGATAGAGGCCCCGTTAACCTGGATGTTCCCTTAGAAGATGAAGCCGTCGCCACTTCCTCATCCAAGTCCCTGCGCTCGGCAGGCAGCCAGAACGCCCGGATGACGCCATGAAGCACAAGCACCAGCCCGGTCAGCAGAAGAGACACTTCATAGCCTCTGCTTCCCTCAAATCCCTTCGAGATATATCCGGCTGCCAGCGTTCCGAGACCCGTGAAAGCCGTAAAGACGGCAAACATCAAGGAAAATGCTCGGGCCTCCTCCTTACGGGAACGGCAATAATGGAAGAGAAGCTGGATCTCCGTCGTCTCTACAAGCGTCAAACCGGTAGACACCAATATTTGAGCGGCATAGAACCACAGCAAATCATCGCTGACGGCAAACAACACATTACCTGCGGCGATAAAGAATACGCCGGTAACCAGCAGTTTTTTTCTTCCGGTCCGGTTAGCGAGCAGGGATACCGGAATGGCGAGCACGCCCATGATCAGAATGCCCATCGACACCAACGCGCCGATCTCGTCCTCCCTTAGCCCCCGAAAAAGCAGATGCAGATTCAGGACGAGTGTATAGAGGCCGATTCCAATGCCGTAGAAGGCCTCGCTTATAAGGAAGCGGCGCACCCCCGTAGACAGCTGCAGCAGGTCTTTGATGTAAAAGGACATGTTATTCCCCTTCTCCAGAAAATCCGATGACGATCTGAAATGAAATCAGTCGGTTACTTGTATAATTCCGCTTCCGAGCGCATCCGCCGGCTGAGTCTTACCGGATCGGTATCCTCGGCAGCGTAAGCCTTCAGGAGAATGCGGAACGAAAACGGCTCAGGCTTGATCGAATGCTCCGGAGACTGTGCCGGACCGCAGCTGTTGCTGCCTAGTCCGTTCTGCCGGTAATCCAGATTCAGCGTAATGAAGCTGCGCGGAACAAGGTCGCTGGCATGCGCGGCGGACTCCACATCCTGATCGGTGTACCGGCTTGCACTGAAATTAAGGACAGGCTCGCCAACGGCGAGGAGCCCCAATCCAGCGCCATCCGCGAGCGAGATCCAGCGGACATCCGATCGGTTCCCGTTCTCCTGCGGATAAATATACGGCGTGAACAAGCCGTCCACAGTGCTGCGGTATTCCCCGAACCGTCCCGCTTCCAGGCTGTCCGGGTAGCTTTCCCCATGTCCTCTGCCGTACCACCGGACATGTTCCATGTCTCCCGCGACTTGCATTTGCAATCCGATTTTCGGCAGCATGGCGGGCGGCGTGCCGATCGGCTCACCCTTCACATCCATGATAATCAGGCCGCTGGAAGTGATCGTATAGGTCGTTTCGCAGCGGAAGCCCCAATCATATACCGGCGGCGCAATCCGGGAAATCCGCCGCACCTCCACGCTGTCTTGGTCCAGTCGCTTCCATTCGAAATGATCGATCCGCTCGGAGAGTCGGTCCAGATGGGCCTTACGCCAATCCGGCAGCACGTACATATCATTATCAATCGGCGGACGCCAGAAATTCAGCGCCGGTCCGCCAAGCGTGATTCTTTTGCCATGCAGGAATAAGCTCTCAAATCCGGAATGAAGCGAACCGAGTGACAGCTGAAAGCTGCCATTTCCCACCTTAAGCTTGTGCTTCTCCTCGGTGACCTGTAGTGGTCCCCGCCGCAATGCGGCCGTTTGCTCGAATTCAGGCTTGGACGATTCCCGCAGCAGAAACTGGGACCATGCCACCTCATGTCCCCGTTCCGCCCAGCGGCAGTCCGCAGCCAGCGAGAGGGATACCTCAAACCACAGCTCGGCATAAGGACTCACGCCTATTGTCGCGTCCTCCAAGACCTCCAGGAGGCTTAGCTCCGCGCTTGTGCCTGCTTCGATGCGGGGAAGCTGCAAGACTCCGCTACGGACAAGCTGTCCATCAGCCAACACACGGTAATGGGCCACCAGATGATCCAGCGAAATGAAATCATAACGGTTCATCATGAGCAGCAGACCCTGATTTGGCATCGTCATACGGACAGGTTCAATGACCTTTTTGTATTCCAAGAGTCCGGGTGAAGGCGTCCGGTCCGGACGGACCAAACCGTCGATAACAAAATTGCTGTTGTTTGGCACATCGCCATAATCGCCGCCGTATGCATAATCCTTCCTGCCGTCCGGGGTCCTTCTGCTCAGCCCGTGATCGATCCATTCCCATACGAAACCACCCGCCAGGCGGGGATGCGCCTCAAAGGTATCGAAGTAGGGGCGAAGGCCGCCGGGGCCGTTGCCCATCGCATGCGCGAACTCGCACAGAATATGCGGCTTGGGATGATCGGTCATTTTGCCGAATCCCTCCATCTTCTCGACGGAGGAATACATGGTGCTCACCACGTCGCACACCTCGGCTTCGCGGTCCTCCTCGTAATGGATTAGCCTCGTTGGATCATTCTCCCGGCACCATTCCGCCATCGCGCGGAAATTGCAGCCGAAGCCGGATTCGTTGCCGAGGGACCAGAATAGCACGGACGGATGGTTCTTATCCCGTTCCACCATTCGGCGAACACGGTCCACATAGGCTTCCTTCCACTCCGGATCATCGCTCAAGCGGGAAATGTTGCCGATCGGCTCGAAGCCGTGGGTCTCCAGATCCGTCTCTTCCATCACGTACAGCCCATACACGTCGCACAGCTCGTAGAACCGGGGATCGTTCGGGTAATGAGCGGTCCGTACAGCATTGATGTTGTGCTGCTTCATCATACGGATGTCCTCGAGCATCGTGGACAGGGTGACGGTTCGGCCCGTATCCGGATGATGGTCATGGCGGTTGACGCCTTTAAGCAGGATTGTCTTGCCATTTACCAGGAGCTGTCCGTCCTTCACTTCAATGGAGCGGAAGCCGACGCGCTGCGCCACCGTCTCCAGCGTTCCCCCTTGAGCATCCTGCAAGATGATCACCAAGTGGTACAGTGCCGGGGACTCGGCACTCCATAAATCCGGACCGGCTACCTTGATCTCAAAGTCCTCCACGGCGGAGTGCGAGACATCTTTCCTGGCTGACCCCACTTCCACTCCGGCTCCGTTCAACAACCGCAGCTGGACCGATCCGGACTCCGTTCCGTTCAGCTCCAAACGCACGTTCAGCTTGGCTTTCCGATACTCCTCATCCAGCACGGTCGTTACACGGAAGTCGTTGATGCGAAGCGCCGACGGCTCGGCTACCAGATACACATCCCGGAAAATGCCGCTCATCCACCACATGTCCTGGTCTTCCAGATAGCTTCCATCGGACCACTGGTATACCCGAACCGATATCTTGTTTACTCCGGTCTTCACATAAGGCGTCAGATCGAACTCGGAGGTCAGCCGGCTTCCCTGGCTGTAGCCGATAAACGACCCGTTTAGCCACACATGAAACGCACTGTCCACCCCGTCGAATTTGACGCAAATCTTCCTACCGTCCCAATGCTCCGGAAGCTCGAACTCGCGCACGTAACTTCCGGTCGGATTCGCATTTGGCACCTGCGGCGGATCCACGGGGAATGGATAGTACAAATCCGTGTAATGCGGATGCCCGTAACCCTGCAGCTGCCAGTGCCCTGGAACCGGGAGGTCATCCCAGGCCGATACATCGTAATCCTCTTCATAAAAAACTTCAGGAGCATTCTCCGGCTCCTCGGCATAGTGGAATTTCCACACCCCGTTCAGCGATTGATACCAGGTCGAGCTGCCTCTGTCATAACTGAGCGCTCCGTCCGCATCCGCGAACGGAATGAAATAGGCCCGGCTTTTCGCCCGATTCCGTTCCAGCACGCTTAGGTCATCCCAGTCGCGGCCGATACGATGGTCTTTCATATATCTCTCCATCCTTTCCCAAGCAGTCTAAGCTTCTAGAGGTAGTTCAAAAAGTCATCTTTTCCATGACTTTTTGAACACGCACTTCTATGTTCTGATGCTGCATTATGCTTCATATCAATCGTGGATGCCTCTTATCACCGGCACGGTTACCCCTTGATCCCCGTCGTGGCAATGCCGCCAACGATATAACGTTGCGCAAAGAAAAATACGGCCAGCGGCGGGATCGAGATCAGGCAGGTGACCGCCATAATGGATTGCATATCGACGCCATGCATGCCCTTGAATTGGGATAATCCTAGCGTCAGCGTATATTTCGTCTGATCGTTCAGGAAGATAAGCGGACCCAGATAATCGTTCCAGCAGCTCATCATATGGAACACGGCCACCAGTATGAGCGAAGGTCCCATCAGCGGCACGATGATCCGCAGCAAAACCATCATTTTGCCCGCCCCGTCAATCGTTGCCGCTTCATCCAGCTCCTTCGGCAAGGTCATGATGAACTGGCGCAGCAGGAAAATGAAATAAGCGGAACCAAACCAGGACGGTACGATGAGCGGTTTGAGCGTATTGATCCAGCCCAGATAGTTGAATTCCATATACTGCGGAATCATGGTCACTTCCCATGGAATCATCATGGTGGCGAGCACGATCAGAAACAGCGCGTCCCGTCCTTTGAATTGAAACCGTGCGAACCCATATGCCACCAGCGTGCACGATATGAGCTGCCCAAGCGTCGACAGCAGCGTCACGATCAGCGTATTTTTCAAAAACAGGTTAAACGGCTGAATACTCCAGGCTTCAGCGAAATTGCTGAATCTCCACACGGAAGGTAACCATTTCGGAGGAAACAGATACAGCTCCTGCTGCGACTTCAGTGCAGTCGTGATCGCCCAGAAGAGCGGCGCAATGAACAGCAGGGAGCACAAGATGAGCAGTGTATACGTGATTACCTTTTTCATGCGGAATGCCCCTCTCTGCCGGCAGGTACGCCTGCTTTGTTACGCTTTGGCTTCGCCTTCTCCTTCTTCATCTCGCCCTCATAGAACACCCAGGCTTCCGAAGACTTGAACACGAGGAACGTCAGCGTCAGCACGATCAGGAACATGAACCAGGCATTGGCTGCGGAATAACCCATCTTGAAATACTTGAACGCATTCTCGTACATGTACATCGCATAGAAAAACGTCGACTTCAGCGGGCCACCGCCCGTAAGCAGAAGCGCCAGCGTCAATTGCTGGAAGGCCGCAATGATGGACGTAATCAGGTTAAACAGCAGGGTCGGCGTGATCATCGGGATGGTCACATTGAAGAACTGCCTGATCTTGCCCGCTCCATCTATCGAGGCCGACTCATGCAGGTCCTTCGGAATGCCTTTGAGACCCGCCAGAAAAATAAGCATCATCGAGCCCTGTCCCCACAGACTTGCAATAACCATGGCGACCAGGGACCACTTCGTATCGTTCAGCCAGTCCGGGCCTTCGATGCCGACAAGCGATAAGAAAAAATTCAGGATCCCGTAATCCCCGCTGTACACCCACGACCAGATCATGGCGAGGGCAACGCCGGAAATGACCGACGGCAGGTAGAAGGCGGTGCGGAAGAATGCACTCCCTCTCACCTTTTGATTCAGCAGCATGGCGAGTCCCAAAGCCACGATGATGTTCAGCGGAACGAACAAAGCCGCGAACTTTAACGTAACCATCAGCGATTTCCAGAACAACGGATCGTTCGAGAACATCTCCACATAGTTGTCGATGCCGACAAAAGTCACTTGGCCTACGATCGGCCAATCAAAAAACGAAATGACGAGGGAAAACAGCAGCGGACCAAGCGTGAAAACCAGGAAACCGAATATCCATGGAAAAATGAAGAGGTAGGGCACGGCCCCACCCCAACGTTTTGGTCCAAGTCGCTTCGGGGCCGCTGTCTGCTGTTGTGAGTAAGGCACTTCAGTATGGGCCATATTCGCGAACCTTCTTTCTTCGTTTATTTCAAATAGCGTTCGCTATCCTTCACCGCTTGGTTCAGAACCTCCTGGGCATCGCTACCAAACATGACGGATTCCACAGCTGCCGACAGCTGGCGGTTCACTTCGTTCCATTTCGGATTCAGCAGGAAGGCCGGCGTATTGTCCGAACGCTCCAGCATCGTGTAATACGGCTTGTAGAGCGGATCCTGATCCTTCTTCAGCTCGTTCACCACGCTGACCCGGACCGGAAGGTCGGCCACGCGCATTTTGATCGCTTCGTCCGATACGTAGAACTTAATGAACTCCCAAGCCAGATCCTTGTTCTTGGAATCCTTCGCTATCGACAGCGCGGATTCGGCCAATACGCCCTTTACAGGCTTGCCCTCGAAGGCTGGCATTTCTACCGTACCCACATCGATTCCGGCTTCCCTGAAGGATTCCAGCGGCCAGATACCGCTCTCCCACATGGCAATTTTGCCGGCTTTGAAAATATCCTCCCCGCTCTGCTGCCCTTTGCCTCCAGTAAGGACGGCTGAGCCGTTCTTGAGCATATCGCCCAGCATCTGAATAGCTTCCGCCGTTTCCTTGCTGTTCATGTAGCCTTCAATCGTTGTGCCGTCCTCGGAAATGAAGGAACCGCCGTTGCTCCATACGAACCCTTGCAGGTCATACGTATCGTTCTCGGCTCGTACGCCGAAGCCATACTGCTTCTTGGATTTATCCGTCAGCTTCTGGGCATTCTCCTGGAATTCCTTCCATGTCCATCCATCGCTCGGATAGGCGATGCCCGCATCGTCGAACATCTTCTTGTTGTAGTACACCACCCGGGTCGTAAAGCCCGCCGGGATTCCGTACAGCTGATTATCGATCTTGCCGTAGTTAAACAATCCTTGGTAAAAATCATCGATATTCAAATCCTCATCCTTGGACGCGTAGCCGTCAAGCGGCTCCAGAGATTGGTGATACGTCGGAAAATCCCACATATACATCACGTCCGGCGGATTGGCTGCGCCAAAACCGGCGGCCAGCTTCTGATCGAATCCGTCGGCATAAGCCTCCACCTGAACCTTCGTGCCGGGATGCGATTCCTCGAACTTCTTGGCGATCTCCTGCTCGATCTTCAGCGCATCTCCCGTATCCCAGGTAGCGAAGCGAAGCGTTGTCGCCGCGCCCGATGCATTGCCGTCCGGCTCCTTCGATGCTCCGGTCCCGCCGCTGCCGCCGCATGCGGCCAGCAAGGATGCCATTAACGTCATAACCGAAACCAACGCGATCCATGACATTTTCTTTTTCATATTGTCAGCTCCCCTAAAGTATTGAGTTGATATGAATTGAACCGCTTTCATCATAACTCGGATGAAAGCGGTTCAAAACGTGCGCTGATTCGCAGATGATCGTATTTTTGTTCGAACTTTCGTCCTCGGGTGTTCATTTGTTTACAATGATTCCCCTTTTTGTTCGGCACGGTATTGGCTTGGCGTCTGACCTGTGCAGCGTTTGAACCATTTGCTGAAATATTTGCTGTCGCCAAGCCCGGTCTTCTCGGCGATCTCCTGCATCGTTAAGGAGGTTTCGCGCAGCAGGCCATAGGCGAGGCGGAGCTTACGTTTATATTGGAATGTGATGAAGCTGTCGCCAACCGTTTTCTTGAACAGGATCGAAAAATGGCTGCGGCTCAGCCCCACCTTCTGGGCCAGCTCCGCTGCCGACCACTCGTCCGCGGGATGTTCATGCAGGAGATGGACCGCGTGCAGAATCGGCTCAGGCCACTGCTCCCCGCTAAGACCGTACACCCGTTCCAGCTCGGCTTCCTTATGCAAGGATTGAAAAGCTGCCTGCACATCCTCCGAATCTTGAAGACATTCCCGCGAATTCCATGTGAGCTTCCCGCACCGGCTCTTGATCTCCACCAGCAAGCTGTCAGCCGCTCCCTTAAACTCCTCCGGTACGGCCCAATAGCAGCTGTCCGCGCCGTAGTGAATCAGCTTGCTGCAGCGCAAACCCGGCTCGTCGGAGCCCTGTTCCTGAAGCAGCCCCTCCCAATTGCTGCTGCAGCCCGCCGTCTTGATCAGATAGAGGGAGATGGGCTTGCACTCCCCCTGCCCCACACGACTGCAGAGCTGCCGGAGTTCTCCCGGGAATCGATCGCTATGACCGTTCAGCCAAGCAAACAGGTGAGCAGAAATCTGCTCTGCCAACTCGTGCGCGTAGGACGGCGTATCGGACAGCTCACGCTGGAATTTTTCCAGCATCGCTTCGAGTTCTTCGTCCTCGAAGGCGGTTTTCAGCAGATATCCCGAGGCGCCAAGCCGCATCCCCTCTTGGGCATACTCGAAATCCCGATGGCAGCTGAGCAGAATGATTCGGGTTTCCGGCGCGACCTCCTTCACCTTGCGCGACAGCTCGATTCCATCCATTTCCGGCATGACGATATCCGTAATGACGACCTGCGGGCGAAACTCCAGAAACGCCTCCCAAGCCGCCTGACCGTTGGGGCTGTCCGCCACAACCTCCATCCCGAATCGGTCCCACGGCACCGTGGAGCGGAGTCCCTTACGCACAATGCTCTCATCATCGGCAATCAACACCTTAAAGTACCCTGCTTTCATCATCGAAAGACTCCTCCTTTTTCGGCCAGCGTATGGTGATCGTTGTTCCTTCTCCCTTAATCGAATGTACCTTCAGTCCGTATAGCGGACCAAAATGCAGCTTGAATTTCTGATCGGCGTTCCGCACGCCAAGCCCGCCGCGTCCCTTCCGCTTCATCTCCGGCGAGAATAACTGAGCGAGCTTCTCCTCCTTGATGCCGGCCCCGTTATCGCGAAGCGTAAGCACCAGCTCGTCATGATCCTCCTCGACCTTGACATGTATCTCTCCCTGACCATCGGTGAAGGCATGGAAAAAAATGTTTTCAAACAGCGGCTGAAGCGTCATCCGTGGAATCAAATAAGGCAGAAACGCCTCATCGCAATCCAGCTCATAACGGAACACCTCACCGTACCTGATCTCCTGGATTTTTAGAAAGTGACCGATCATGCGCAGCTCCCTGTTCAACGTGACCAGCTCCTGCGAGATATCCAAATTCCCCTCCAGCACCATCGTCAGATGATACAGCATCTGACGGATGTCCTCCGCGCCTTGCAGCCTGGCTTTCCACTGGATGGAGTTGAGTGTATTGAACAGCAGATGGGGGTTGATCTGATAATGGAATGCGCGCAGCTCCGCCTCTTTTTTCAGCCGCTCGCTCTGCTCCACTTCGCCAATCAGTGTCTGCACGCCCGTAACCATCCGGTTAAAACTCATGTCGAGGCTGCCCAATTCATCCCTGCCCTCGATTGGCGTACGGGTATCCAGCTTGCCAAAGCTCACCTTCTGCATCGAGTCCTTCAAGGTCCGGATTCGTGAGGTGAACCGGGAGGAGAACAGATAAGCGATGCCAAAAGCGAGCAAGCAGGAGACGATGGCAACAACCATCGTGTTTGCCCGGATAATGCCCGAGGATTGATAGAACGCCTTGGCGGGAACTCTGGCTTCCATGGTCCATTGGTTGACGCCAAGCGTCCGGGACCAGGTCACATCGTTGTCATGGGGCGTATACGAAGCATCCGTCTCATACACGATCGTGCCGTCCGGCGATGTAATGAGCAGGTGGGCGTGCGTGTCGGCCTCGAACTTGGCATAACTGCGCAGCAGCTCCTCGGCACTCTCCTCAATGAGGATGATGCTGCCGTCCTGAGCCTTGTCCGGGTGGTGGATCGGTACGGCGAGCCCGATGACCGGCACGTTATCGCTATCACTGCTCTTGATGGAATGATCCTGTTTGTAAAAACCGAGCCAATACGTCCCGGCATAGGCCTTCGGCCTCGTGCTCCACATCGGGATATTGTCGAGTTTATTCACATCCAGATTGTTCTCCCCATAGTAATAGCCGGAGGTCGTAATGATGTAAATTCCCGCTGTCAGCTGCGTCCGAAGAGACTTCAATAACGATTCGAAGTCGTTCTTCTCCATAATGTCGCCGTATGTGGATGGCGTCCCGGCTCCGATTCCCGAATGGCTCGGGTCCAATAAATAGGAATAAATCGTTTCCGCCGTCTGCTTCATCCGCCCTAATGCCGAACTGGTCTGCTGCTCCAGCTGCGCTACGGCGTTATCGCCATATTTGCCGAACTGGGAGTTAATCACTTTAGCGGATTGATAATAGGAAAGTCCACCAAGCGAGAACAGCGGAATCAGGGTGACGATTAAAAAACAAGTAAGCAGCTTTGTTCGTATACTGTGATAGGTGCCGGTGAACAGCCGGCCCACTCGATCTTTGATCCCCTGCAGATTCATGGTTACTCTCCCCGTTGTTTGTATCGTATCGTGAAACTTTCGTCCACTCGTTCGCCATGCGGCAGGACTGCTAATCCGCCCGTGATACCGCTTTCATTATAAACCCGAACAAAGGGCTTGTAATTAGGCGGCAACTGGAAACTAAGAGGAAACGGAAAAAGCACCTCCCCCGCAAGGCAAAAGCCCGGGAAGAAGTATTTGTCCGTCATCGTTATAGAGGTTGTTCAAAAAAGTCCGCTTTTGATAAGAAAACCAATCGAGGCCAATCAAGGATGAGCGACCGCGATTCAAAAGTAGGTTTTCTTGCGATATAGAATTTCATCAGCTCTGCTGATAACGAATAAATTCTATATCTAACACGAAGCGAATCAGGAAGCAGCTCGGCATCGAATCTTGAATTCAGCCGGGACTAAGCAGATGCTTCCGAAGCATGTTTCCTGCGGAAACATTTCAGGTGCTCACGTACTCAAAACAGCAGATGCTTTCGAAGGCGTTTTCTGCGAAAACGTGTAGCTCCGCTCCTGACGTCCCTAGCTTCATCCAACTGAAGCGTTTTGAAAAAACGCACATCGGAAGCATAAGCTTCGGTGCTGAAAATCGACCTTTTTGAACACGCACTTATAGGGTGTATTCATGTCCAAGAATCAAAAATACGCTGGAGGTCCAGGTGAACGCTCGATCGCGAAGCCCCGCTCCGGTCAGGGCATCAAAATTCTCGGCCATGCCGCTGATACTGACCATCCGGCAGTACCGCTGCGCAATCTCCGTCGCCAGCTCCATATCGCCGGCTGCCGCCACCCCTTCGACCAGTAGCATCGTGGAGGGAGCCCAGATCGGCCCGCGCCAATATCCGTCCGCCTTATAATAGCGGCTGCTTACGCTCTCGGTAGCCCAGCCGTTGCTTGTCAGGAATCGGCTTTCATCCCGAAGTCCTTCCAGTAGAGCCTTGCGAATATGCTCGGGAAGGCGTCTTCCTAGCAAGATGGGAACGAACAGCAGCAAGCTGTCTCCCTCGGATACCTCATGCGTTCCCGAGCGGCAGGCCGTGAACCGGCCATCCTTCCAGAAGTGTCGAATCAAACGCTCCAGCGTATCATCCGCTCTCCGTCTCCATTGGCTCGACTCCTCGGACAGGCCGAGCAAGCCTGCGATTTCGGCCAGCGTCTCCATCTGAATAATGAGATAGGCGGCAAGATCAGGACTCTCGACGGGAATGCCGTTATTAAACGCTGTGCTGTTGTCCCAGCCTGAATCGTTGCCGTGGTTATACTGGGGAATGCCGTCGCCGTCATGGTCCCGGTGCGTGAACCACCACTCCGTCCATTTCGATAATGGGCCATAGACCTCGCGCAGTTGGGTCTCCTTAATGAAATCGGTCCGACGCATCATCCAGGCCAGCGTCCAGCCGTGAATCGGCGGTTTGTTGCAATTCCAAAGCTCGTATTTATCATTCACGAAGTCCGGGATCAGTCCGCTCTCATCCTGCCGGTCAAAAAAGATCATGAACTGATCCCAAGCCAGCTCCGGCTGATGCCGCACGAGGGCCATCGCGTTAAAGCAGTTGTCCCAGCTCCAGATGTTGGTCATCCAATTCTTGGACATATACATGGCTGGGCGGGTCAGACAGCCTTCGGCCGGAACCACACAGGACCAGGTGATATAGGCCGCGAGCTCCCTTGCTTCCTGCCACCGCTCAGAGACGGTAAGGGTGTTGTTCAGCCATGCGGTATAATCTTCCCGGACGCTATGAACCGCCTCGTCGAAGGACTCCCATTCCTTGCGTGGGGTCATGACGGTCATGAACTCCTCTACCGCAAATTCCGCCATATTGGTTAATGCGTCCACGGAGAAGTCGGCGGTCACCCGCGAGCTCTTAATCTCGTTCCATTCGACCTCCATGCCCATCTGGCCTGCAAGCCGGGTCAACATGAAGCGGCAGCCATGCGTGAAGCTGTTCACCTCCCAGCTGTCCGGATGGGTCTCATAGGCGTAATCATACGCTGCTGGAAAAAAGGTAAGCCGGATGCCGCAGCCTTCCGAGCGGAATCGGACGGTCCGGGAGTCCGATAAACAAATGTCCGCATGGCCTTCCGAATCGGAGGCCTTTAGCCTGATTTTGTCGGGTGATGCCATAGGTTCAAACGGAACCGGCTCGCTCTGCCGGTTTAGCAGCTCTATCAGAAACGCCTCGCCAAACTTGTCATCTCCTCCGCGGACGGTTCGCAGGTAAAGTCCTGGTCTGCGGTCCTTTGCTGCGGGCAGGAGGGAAATTGCCAAGAAAGACTCTCTTCGGCTGAAAGGTACGATATTCAGATCAAAATTCATAAGACATCTCCTTCGCTGAGGTATCGCTTTCATTGTAAAACTTCTCATGGGAAGAGAGGACTGCCGGATGTCTTGCCGATAGAGGGATATTGTTTGCCGCAGGCTCGTCTGAGCGGGTGAGGTGTCATTTTGTTCGATGAGAGGGGGAATAAATGTCATGGCAAACAACAGTAACGCGAAGATCCATTAAAAAACCGCCGATGATCGCGGCATCGGCGGTGGGCGTGATGAGTGAGTAACGTATGATCGGGACAATTACGACTGCTTCCATAGTCGTGGACTCAACGGGGAAACGGCTAATATGATGCTACGTCAATGTCAGCGTGAGCCATTATGTCGCTATGGACACTTTGCCTGCTATGGCTGCTATTGCTGCTATGGCTGCTATTGCTGCTGTGGCCGTTATGGCCGCTGGCCGTGCTGCCGCCAATACTGTCTTTTTCCGTTATCCCGTACCGTAATTCCCAGCTTCGATAGTTCCCTGCGCAGATCGCCTGCATCCTCTTTTTCCTCGTTCTCCATCGCCTTCTCCCGTGCCAGGAAGAGCGCGTTCAGGCTGGGCGTCAGTTCCGGCGAATCGGCAACCCATCGGACATAATGATCGGCGAACGGATCGCGGTCTCTCCAGGAGTAACCGTGCCGCTTGAAGGCTTTGGCCAAGGCATCCCGCTTGGCTTCGGGTTTCTCCCGGTAGAGCTCCTGCCCCTCAGTACCCAGCAGGACCAGCTGCTTGCCATCCAGAAAGACCGCAGAAACCTCGTCTCTCGTATACGTTTGTTCGGCATCATGCATGCGGAGTCTGATCTCTTGATCCGACAGGCGAACGGCAAGGCTTTCTTTAATGGCAATGTGGGAGAGTACCATGCCCGCAAGTAAGCCCAGAATAGCGGTTACGATGACGACCCAAGGTCCCTGTATGGATGCGATTAACTCCAGCGGTCCTTGAAAAGGCACCCAGGCGAGGCCCGTTGCCCAATCCGCGATTGCAGGTATAAACCAGCAGACAACTGCACCTAATAACGGCGGCACCGCCCAAATCAGGATCCGGTCAGAAGCCGATAATCCAAGGTCACTGTATTCCATCCCGTGATTCAAGTATATCCGCTCCTTTCCTGAGGGTACTGTTCACCGTTTCCCTCCATATCGCTTGGTAATCCAATTGCATATCCATCATGATATAACTCGTGATATTATCAATGACCAGTGCAAGAACATACGCCTTGGAATCTGCATTCTGCCGCTCAATGATCCCGAAGTCTGCTCCTAACCGCATCAGTTCCCGGAAGCCGTCAAGGAACGATTGCTGCATGGCAACCACCCGCTGGCCGTAATTGGCACTCCGGTTTGCGGTCAGCATGAACTCATTCAATAGGCGGATGACCGGTATAAAAGCCTCTTCCTCCTCCGGAAACATGCGTAGTCCCCCTTGGTACAGCTTCTCCGCGAAGTTATGCTCGTTCATTTCGGTCAGGGAGAAATAATGATCGAAATGATAATCGCTGAACATGTATTCAAAGACCCGCTCCACCAGTTCATCCTTGGATGCAAAATGATAATAGATCGACGGTTTCGTAATACCCACCTCGCCGGCAATCATCGCAAGGCTGGTCTTCTCGATGCCATGAACCGCAAACAATCCGATGGCGGCCTCAACGATCTGCTGCGAGGTCAAGTCTTTCTTTTTCAACGTGTTATTTCACTCCCTTTTTAACTACCGATAGGTAGAATTTTAAACCGAAGGATGAGAAGTGTCAATATTTTTTAACTATCGGTAGGTAAAAGCAAAAAATCGCCGACGCTTATCGCATCGACGATTCGTATAGATTCGTTTGGTGCCATAACCGGCTCAACCGATTAGAGCATTCTTCTTCCCATCATGATGATGGTATTAAGCAGCGACTTCCACTTTCCATCGACTGTACGTGCAGTCGTTGCGGTGTTGGCCGCTTGATTGCGTTTAGAGCGCAATTTCGTTGCCATCCTGCATCGTTCCAATTCCTGACGGAGATCGCGAACATGCTGTTTGGCAATATCTTCATTATTGATATTCATAGTTTCATTCCTCATTTCTTTTATAGCGACAACATTCCGACATTACCAATACCTGCAAGCTCATCTTCTGTCCCCTTCACTATAATACTTCCATTGTTTGCCCGAAGGTAAGGGTACAAAATGCCTTTAATTCTTTTTTCCCCTACAACGACTTCGCCGAAAAGGTCCAGGGAGGACACTGATGCCTTAATGTCTTCCTCGGTCACGTCTTCGTCCAAGGTCAGCGTCCCGTCAACAATGAAGTTTGCCGGTTGTTCCAAAGCCAACAACTGATCCCTCGACCAGGTCTCTTCACCGTGAATGAAAACAAACAACCGCTCGTAACTTATGATTTCCGTATTCAGGCTGGGACATCGCTCCCAGACCAGATCCTCGATCTCCTCACTGCAAATGATGAACGAAGTCGACTGTATCTCTGACACGGCCTGACTAAAGGCATCCCGGCTCACATCCGCCTCAATAATGAGAGGCTGCTTCGTGTAGAACTTATGACCTTTAAATCGCCGAACGGTTCTTCCGTTTAGCCTTAACGGTTTGGTTACATATTCGAATCCTGCCGGGATCACCTCGACCAGGCCGTTTATCGTTTTCAGTTTATCGTAGAAATAAGGGGATTGATGTTCATGGATAACCGCCTTGCCGTTAACTCGGATGCTTTCAATCCGGGCCGTGAACTGCTCCATATCCAGTTCCTTATCCAGATGAACCATGCCGTTGAAGACCAGGTCCATAGGCTCGTTGCTGGAGGCCAGGTACGCATTGTTCAATTGAACCTTCCCAGACTCGAACCTGGGCTCGTATTCGTAAGCGTAAATCTCCGCGCTGGCTCCTCCCGCTTTGATCAACGCAGCGGTAACAGCTCCGGCCAGATGCCGGTGAGCATATACCTCGCCGTTGACCACCAGATGCAGTGTGCTGTTTTGGAATGCTTCAAGGGATACTTCTTTATCGATAATGACCGTGCCGTTAACGAATACGCGGTCCGGCTGCTCCAAGAGCTGAAAATATTCTTCGTCCAGCCGCAGCGTGCCGCTGTAATAACGATGTCCCTCCGGGATTTCAAGCGTCTTGCCGATATTGCCTGCATTTTTCAACTGCATAAGGAGGTGCGCCGACTCCGCCCGGTATATCACAAGACCCACATTCCCGATTCGCTCAATGCTTGTTACGCTTTCCTCCGTTGCCTGTGTAAGATCCAGCATCCCTACGTTCCCAATCATTCTGCTCATTTCATATCTTCCTCCCATAGTTTTCTCAATTTTTTGATGGCAGTTTGCAATTTGTACCGAACCGTAGCTGCCGGCATGCCGAGCTGTTCTCCGATTTCCTGGCTGGACATACCAAGCCAATAACGTTTAAACACGATATCGCTTTGTGACAGCGGCAAGCGGGCGAGCCATTCGGTCATTTCTATGTTGCCGCTTGAAACGGGGAGTTCGGCGACATCCAGATCATCCTCCCACGATACGAGCCGCTTCTCCCGCCGGCTAATATCGATCATGCGATTTTTGATAACTCTGAAGAACCAGGCCTTTTGCTTGTGAAGGGGCAGATCTGCGAGGCTCGGCTCCTTGATGGCCTTCATAAAAGCATCCTGAACCAGATCATCCGCTTCATAAGCATGCTTGGCAATGGATCTGGCATAACGCCGGACATCGTCCTTCAGATTTTCATAGAGATCACATACTTCCATTAGCCAACCTCTCACTTTTCGTTTTGTCTTTTCTGTTAATATAACGTTTGAGCAAATGAAACTGATGGATATTCCCGAAATTTTTTTTCGAGCCCATAAAAAAACACGCCAACCGTCTACGCGGTCAGCGTGTCTACCTATAACTGATTCTTCATCCCTGATGGCTCAATCCCACCAGCTAAGCACACATACCAGCATAACTGCCACCAAGAAACCGTCCATAAATTTGAGCTGAATTTTAGCCATATTAGATTTATCTCCTTTAAAGAGTTAACCACTCAAGTAAGGTATGATTCGCATAATTATTGATTGATCAATTACTAATTTTCGTAAAAACATCCGCATCATATCGTTATATCGTGGCTGCACTACGCTTTGCGTCTTCTGCTTCTCGAGCTTGTTTGTCCATTAAACTCCTCATCGTTGCCGTAATTGCCTGCTCATGGGGCGTCCATTGAATCGGGCCTATCAAGCGTTCATATTTTTCACCGCTCAGCACCAGAGGTTCCTCGGTCAAATACAGCATCTCAACCACCTCTTTCATCACCGGATTGAATAACCCGATCAGCGATAGCCCAATTCGTCCCAGCGGCATCACGGTCTTGCGCTTTCCGGCAGCCTGCTGCGCAATCCGTACCAGCTCTTGGCCTGAAATAACACCCGGTCCGGGGATATGCCAGTTCTGCCGGTAGGATTCCTCTCTCGTGGCAATCTCCACAATCATCCGGGCGGCATCCGGCAAATATACGTACTCGCGGGGAACGCTCATATTGCCTATGAACGCGGTTGGCTTGCCTGCCGCAATAGCTTCCATCGTTACGGATAGATAGGATGCCTGTGCGGAAGGACCGTAATAGTCGGGAAGCCGTACGATAAGAGGCTTTGCCTTATGCCAACGCGACGAGAATATCAATTGCTCGTAGGCCAATCTCACTTTGCCCTTACGGGTATGCGGTTTTTTTGGATGCTCCTCCGTTGCCCTTTCCATTAACCGTCTGCCATATGGATAGATACCATCCACCACTACAACCTTTGCTCCCATCTTCTCCGCAGCCTTCATCACCGATTCACCTAGAGGCAACAGCCTTGACTCCATCTCGTGATAGGGAATGTTCGCGCTGTGAAATATAACGTCAGCTCTCCCCGCGGCTCTTATGATATCCTCCTGTTTAAATGCATCACCCGTCTCCAGTGTAAGCAGAGGAGAATGGTCCAGCTGATCAGCCAGCTCATTCAGCTTCTTCATGGAGCGGCCGAAAGCCACCGTTTGAATTCCACGCGTAACCAACTCCGCAGTCAATGGAGCTCCTACGCCACCTGTTGCACCCAGAACAATCGCCTTTTTCATCATGAATCTCTCCCAAAAATTATTTTTGTTATTGATTGACCAATTACAAATGATTTAAAAAATAAGATGCCCTTCCTCCACCGCGCACTACCCATGCGGTACGCGGTGTGGTACTAAGAAATGCACCTGAGCATGCTCTATCTTTTGGGCATCATATTCGGCATATCCAGCGCCATGGCGATATTGCACAGCATACCCCGGGCCAGAAAATAGGAGGTTTTCTTATCGGCATCCCCAAATCCCGCTTCCACAAAAGCATTCTCCACGAGATCCTTCACCTCATTCATTCCCTGCTGCATCGCTTCGCGGATAGGCGCGTCCTGAATCGTCTGCGCCTGCATCTGGAGCAGAATCTCGCTGCGATGCGATTGCATGATCCCTTCGTACGCCCGGATCAATCCCGACTCCAGATTCTCTGGAGAAGCTGATTCGATCACCACTTGAAATGCCTTCACGATGCGCTTCCAGGAGACAGCCAGCGATTCCACAAGCAGTGATTCCTTGGTAAAGAACCGGTAGACGTATGGCTGGGATATCGCTGCCCGTTCGGCAACTTGAGCCGTGGTCGCACGATAATATCCGATCTCTGCAAACACTTCGATGGCTGCCGCCACGATATCATTCCGCCGATTCGCAGAGGTTGACGCTCTAGCCATTTCTACCACCCTCCTTTCACTCATTTTGTTTTATTATTGATTGACCAATTACTAATTGAACTCAGTATATAGGGTCCGCTATATTTTTGCAACTGCTTTTTTCCAAAATTATCGAATACAACATCTGGCTATAACTTCGCATCGGGAAGGAATCCGCTATTACTTATCGAACTGTTTTATAAACCGCGAATAAGGCGGTTGCATATTTAAACACTTTATTCTGCAATCGATCAAGGAGGATGAATCATGAGTCATGAAGGTCAACAGCAATTCGAACGATGGCATAGACACCGTACAGTCTTGTTGCAACTGCTGGAGGACGTACAGAGCGAGCATTTGGATTATAAACCGTGGGAGAACGCCTATACCTTGGGCGCATTAGCTGTTCATATTGCGGCGTCCTCGGATATGTTTCTGCACTCCATTGCAAAAGGCTCGTTCTCTCCGCCTTCGATTTCCACCCAGTTCGAAACCATCGATGACATTAGAAATATCGTGCAAGCTTCAACCGAATCGACTACGGCGGTTTTTGCTGAATTGTCCGACAGCCAGCTCGAGCAGCCGCTGGACTTTAACGGGTTCGTTGTCCCAGGAAAAGTGTGGCTGGGCACCATGGTCGACCACGAAATCCACCATAAAGGGCAGTTATTCACTTACGTGCGTGCTGTCGGAATCGAAAAGGTTCCCTTCTTCACGGTCCAGCCACCAAAACAGTAACGATAGGTACTGCTGAGTTGCTGCTGCAAGTCTCTAATACTCCCCCAGATTCATCATACTCAAAACAAAAAAGCCGGGTTTCCTGCAGCTTGCACTCAGGAAATCCGGCTTTCTTGCCCTTACTACCCCTGCTTCGCCAGCTTCACCACAGCCTGCAAGGCCGTGTTAATCTCGCGTTCCACTGCGTCAGCGACCACATTCGTGTTCGGGTCGTACTCAGCCGCGAGATCGGCGTCGGCAAAGCCGTCCATCGCCACAATCGCGCCGGCGCGAACGCCGCGAATCGCCGCAACGACGTACAGCGCCGCGATTTCCATCTCGACGCCGAGCGCGCCCGCTGCTTTATATTTCTGGTGCGGCACTTCCTCAACACCGTTAAAGAACACGTCCAGGGTTACAGTAATCCCCTTGCGCACCACACCCTCACCGATTGCGAGGGCGGATTCGTACAGCGCTTCTGCTACCTGGCTGTCCGCAACTGCCGGAAAGCCGTCTGGCACCAGCTGCTTCGTCAGGCCATCCGTACGGATCGCCGCTGTGCTGACGACAAGACTTCCCGCAGGAATATCCGCCCGATACGATCCGGCCGTCCCGACGCGAATCAGTGTTTTCGCCCCCGCACGGATCAGCTCCTCAAAACAAACCGCAGCTCCCGGACAACCAACGCCGTGGCTGGTTACCGCAAGCTCAACGCCTTCATACGTCCCCACGAATGTGCGGTACTCGCGGCTGAATGCCAACTCGCGCGCATCTTCGAGCTTACGGGATATCGTCTCCGCACGCTTGGGATCGCCGCAGACGATCACAAATTCAGGTATATCCTCTGAGTTCACTTGCAAAATAGGCATCAACATATTAGTCAAACTCCTTATGTGTCCATTCGTCTTCAGGTATATCCAGTGCCTCGCCGCTAAACCGTTCTTCCTTGAACGGGTCTGCTTCATTGTGGAAGCCGTTGCGTTCCCAGAAGCCCGGGCGGTCTTCCTTCATAAACTCAATGCCGCGCAGCCATTTGGCGCTCTTCCAGAAGTAGCGATGCGGCACAACCGTGCGCAGCGGCCAGCCATGCTTGTCCGTCAGCGGCTCGCCGTTAAAACGATAGGCCAGCAGCACAGCATCCTTGAGCAGATCCTCGATAGGTACATTCGTATCATAATCCGGATCGGCATGAAACATGACGTATTTGGCATCCGGCTTGATCTTCAGCCCCGCCAGGAAATCCCGGAACAGGACTCCCTCCCAAACCGTATCGAATTTGGACCAGCGCGTGACGCAGTGAATATCGGTGTTCACGTTCACCGTTGGCATCGCCATGATATCTTCATAAGAAAACGTCCGTTCCTCTTCGACTTCGCCGAATACCTTGAGCGTCCACTCCGACATGTCGTAATGAGGAACCTCCCCTTCGTGCAAAATGGGGAATTTCTCGGTCAGCGTCTGCCCCGGCGGCAGCTTGGCACGCTGCTCCTCGGTCAGGTTGCCCACCGCCACCGGCTTCATTTTTTTCAATCGCTCTGCTTTTTTGTGCACCAAGTTCATCTCCTTTACGCTTTCTCCGCTTTCGCATCCGCTGATCGTCTAAGATGGCGAATTCTCTTGTTGTCACGGCGCAGCGTGCGCACCTATCTGGAGCTTGAGCCCTGCTTCAGTGCATCCTGCTGGAAGCTTCTGTCCTTAAAGAAGAACATCGCCAGAATCGTGACGACATAAGGCAGCATCTGCGTGAAATGCGTAGGCAGCGCCAGTCCCTGGAACCTTATGCTGAGTGCATCCATAAAGCCAAACAGCAGGCTTGCCGCCGTTACTCCAAGCGGACCCGATTGGCCCAGCATCGTGGCTACGAGCGCAATAAAGCCGCGTCCAGCCGTCATGCCTTCCGTAAACATCGTCACCTGTCCAAGCGACAGCTGCGCACCGGCAAGCGCACACAACACACCGCTCGCCAGCACGGCTCCATACTGATACCGTCTTACACGGATGCCCACGCTTTTGGCAGCGAGCGGATTCTCGCCGGCAGCCAGGAACCGGAAGCCGCTCTTCGTGCGATAGAAATAATACCACATGAGGCCCGCAATCAAAAACGACAGATAGACAAGCGGCGTCAAACCCGCCAGTATCGGACCGATCACCGGAATATCCTCGATAATCGGAATGTTCCATTTGGGCAGCCCGACCATCGTATTGTCATAAAATGCACCTTTTACATCAAAAATAGCCCGTAGACTAAATGTGGTCAATCCAGCCGCCAACGCATTCATCGCGATACCGACCACAATGACGTTCGCCTGCAGATTGATGCTGAGATAAGCAAATATAAAAGAGAATATCGAAACGATCACAATCGCGAACAAAATCGCATAAAAGACGTTGCCAAAGAAGTGGTTCCCCACCACGGCGGAAAAAGCGCCAAGCAGCATAAAGCCTTCCAAACCGACGTTGAACAGTCCGACGCGCGAACACAGGGCACCGCCGAGGGCCGCAAGCAAGATCGGAGTGAGCACCCGGAGGGCCGAGTTGATTAAGGCAAGATCAAACAGCTGTTCCATCGGATTTGTTCCCCTTTCTGCGCTTCAGGAAGCTGTAAGTGAATCGGGCGGAGATAAACAGAATCAGCACGGCTTGGATAATCGCTCCTACCTCAAGCGGCACTTCCGTATTCCGTTCCACGCCCATACCGCCTGTCTGCAGCGCGGCCAAAAAGATCGAGGCAATCAGCGTGCCGATCGGATGCGATCCTGCCAACAATGCAGCCATAATGCCCGTCCAGGCATAGTCGGCTGTAGATAATGCACCATCAATATAGCGATACTGGGAGCCCAGAATTTCAACAGCGCCGCCAAGACCGGCCAAGCCGCCGCTGAGGAACATGGCGCCAAGCATCATCGGCCCGCGCTTAACCCCGCCAAACAGAGCAAACAGCGGATTTCCGCCAAGCATCCGTACCTCGTAACCGATCACGGAGCGCTTCAACAGTACGAATATAATCAACGCGGCCAGCACCGCGAGTACAAAGCCTACATGCAGCGGCATGCCGGAGATTAGCTTCGGCAGCCAGACGCTGTTATCGAGCATTTCAGATTGCGCCATCGCAGCTGAACCCGAGCGGTCCTTCAACGGATAGGCAACCAGATAACCCGCAAACAACACGGCCACATAGTTCAGCAGCAGCGTAGAGATCAGCAGGTTCACCCGAAACCGGGCATCAAAATATCCGGCCATCACCGACCATAATCCGCCTGCGATCACACCGGCAAGGATGGCAACGATACACACCAGCCAGCCCGGGCCCGGCATGTACAATCCGACCAATGCGGCAGAAAGCGCGCCAAACACCATCTGACCTTCTGCACCAAGGTTAAAGAAACCTGCGCGGAATGCAAACGCCGCGCCCAGACCAATCAGAATAATCGGGGTCGCCCGGGACAGCGTATTCGTAAAGAAATACATGCCGCCGAAGGCACCCTTCCACATCTCCGCGTAAGTCTGCAGGATATCGCCGCCGGCAATCATAATCGCAATGGCCCCGGCGAGCAGCCCAACAATGATCGCGGCAATCGGCTGGAGCAGCGGAAGCGTAAATTTTGTCCATTTATTCATTACAAGGTACCTCCCGCCATCAGCAGTCCCAACTTCTCTTCTGTCGCTTCCTTCGCTGACAGCTCGCCTGCGATCCGGCCTTCAAACATAACCAGAACCCGGTCGGACAGCTTCAAAATTTCCGTTAATTCCGACGATACCAGCAGAATTCCTGTCCCCTCTTCACGCCGCTTGAGCAGCTCGCCATGGATTGTCTCCATGGCTCCGATGTCGACGCCGCGCGTCGGTTCGGCAGCGATCAGGAACGGGGTTCCCTGCTCCAGTTCCCGTGCGACGATCAGCTTCTGCAGATTGCCGCCGGATAAATACTGCGAGCTGGTCTCCAGAGAGCCTGTCTTGATCGAGAACTTCTGAACCCATCCGGAAACGAGCGTACGAATGTCCTTCAGATTAAGGAAGCCGCCCTTCTGCAAGCGGCGGTGGTGCCCCATAAGCCCGGTATCCATCACGGTTGCCGTTCGATTAGCACCCCATACATAGCGATCCTCCGGAATATGGGCTAATCCGTGCTCCCGTATTTCTCTTGTCGACATACCGGTTACGTCCTTGCCCGAAACGGCAATCCGTCCGCTGTCCGGCTGAGCCAGACCGGAAATCACCTGAAGCAGTTCGGACTGCCCGTTGCCGGAAATACCGGCAATCCCGACAACTTCGCCCGCACGGACTTCAATATTCACTTCGTCCAGAACCGGCTTTCCTTTCGTTCCGCGGATCGAAACGTCCGAGACTTCCAGCACCTTCTCACCTGGCGTGATCGGCTTTCGATCCAGCTCCATGAGCTCGCGTCCGACCATGAGACGGGAAAGCTGATGGGCATCGGTATTCCCCTTCTCCACAACGCCCGTGACGGCGCCGTCACGAAGCACCGTGATGCGATCGGCCACATCAAGGACCTCGTTCAATTTATGACTTATCAGTATAAAGCTCTTTCCCTGTTTGGAGAGCTGTTTAATGGCATCCAGAAGCTCCTGCACCTCGAGCGGCGTCAGCACGCCCGTTGGCTCATCCAATATAATGATTTCAGCGCCCTGATACAGCACCTTCAAGATTTCAACCCGCTGCTGCACGCCAGGCGCGCTGCTGCTTACGATTGCGCGGGGATCCACCTTCATTCCGTATTGATCACAAAGCCCCTCAACAATCTTCACGGCTTGCTTGCGGTCAAACCTGGCACCTGATCCCGGCTCATTGCCGATCACGATATTCTCAGCGATTGTAAACGTAGGAAACAGCATGAAGTGCTGGTGCACCATACCGATGCCGCCCTGAATCGCGTCAAGCGGGCTTGCAAACGAAACTTCCTTGCCATTCAGCCGAATCGTACCCGAGGTTGGCTGCTCCATCCCGTACAATATCCGCATCAGCGTTGTTTTGCCTGCACCATTCTCCCCGACAATCGCATGAACCTCACCCGCACGCAGCGAAAAATCAATGCCGCGGTTTGCGCTAAACTCGCCATACTTTTTCGTAATATTGTCCATCTGGAGTAGCATCGAGTCATGCCTTCCTTTCGCTTCTGAATGAAAGACCGACTGCGCATGTGCAGCCGGTCCAGGTGAGAACTAATTTTGTTCCAATGCGTTCGTTACTTTAATCTTTCCGGCGATAATATCGTCGGAAATCACCTTAAGCTGATCTACGATGTCTTGTCCAATAAATGGGTTAAGCGGTGTTTTGCTCTCATGGGTTACGTAAGTAAGACCCACGCCGCCTTCTTTCAGACCGTAATCACGAATATCGAATGAGTATTTGTCTTCTGCAAAGTCTTTAACCGTTTCGTAGACAACAGCGTCTGTACCTTTCAATTGAGCAAGCACAACGTGCTCGGGATCCGTGCCCGTGTTATCCGTATCTTGTCCTGAAGCATAGAAGCCTTTCTCTTTCGCGGCTTCGAATACGCCCAAATCACCAACAGCGGAAAGGCCTGCAACGAAATCGGCACCTTTGGAGTTCTGCAGGAGTGCGAGTTCCTTCGCTTTAGCCGGATCTGTGAAACCGCCGACGTAGTTAACGAAAATTTCAACGTTAGGGTTTACCGATTTTGCACCTTCTGCAAAGCCAGTCATATATTTATGCATAATAGGAATGTCGTCTGCAACCACGTTGCCAACCTTGTTGGTCTTCGTAGCCAATCCAGCTGCTGCACCAAGCAGGTAAGCTGCTTCATGTTCACGGAATACGACGCTGCGGACATTCGGCAAATCCACTACCGTATCGATAATGGCAAAAGGCACGTCCGGATTCTCCGGTGCAACCTTCTTCAGTGCATCTTCCATCTGGAAGGTGGATGTGATAATCAAATCATATTTTTCAGCAACCGCCGTACGCAGGTTTTGCTCAATCGAGGCCGGGTCTGTCGATTCAATCGTTTTCACTTCGACATTGAAATCGGCAGCAGCCTTCTTCAATCCTTCGTCCATCAATGCAAAGAAAGGATTCACGCCGATCTTCTCAGGGAGAACAAGTGCAATGCGTTTCTTATCTTGAGATCCTTCTGAACCGCCATTAGCTGCACCAGTGTCAGTAGACTTATCGCTATTGCCGCAACCTGCAAGCAATCCAACAGATAATACGAGTGTTAATAGAATTGACCATGTCTTTTTCATTTCCTGACCTTATCCTCCTAAGTGAGCACTTTTTATACTATTATCCTAGGGTATAGACAAGCAGATGTCAAAACAAAAATTTTAGCGTTTTATGTAGTTTAATGTGTTTTTTAGCAAAAATTTGGCGGAAAACTGCCGATATCACAGAACATTACCTTATCAAAATGTCGAAAACGTTCGGAAATTGCCAACATTTGAGCAAGCGTTTTCTGCCGAGATCAGCATGAAAACGCATTATTTTCAAATTGTTGGCAGCTTATATGCTGCTTTTCCTTTTCATTCACGCAGAAAGGGATGCCCAAAGGCATCCCCTGCAAATATATGAAAGGTTCTAATATCCGACCTAGTTAATCCCGCTGAATCAATCGATCAGCTCTGCCGCCTTCAATAGCCGCTGCAGCATCACGGCCGCCTCGCCGCGGGACAGCTTCTGCAGCGGCTTAAGCCCTGCGTCGGCTCCATGGACTATTCCTTGCTGCACAAGCGCGGCAGCAGCCGGTTTGGCCCAAGCGGACAGGTCTTGGAGATCTTTAAAAGATGAAAGGATATCAGCTGATTCCATCTCATTCACTGTACTTGTTATTCCTGCCAGCCTCATCACTCTACCCATAACCGCTATGGCCTCTTGGCGCGTAATCCCTTGAGTTGGCCGAAAACGGCCGTCCTCATATCCCTGAAGAAGCTCATACTGTACGGCTTGTGCAAGGACGCCGCTATACCAGTCGCCTGCGCTGACATCCTGAAAAGCAGGGATTTCGCCCTTCACCTCGTGCAAACCGAGTGCCCTCACGATCATGGCAGCAAACTCCGCACGATTCACATGAGCGTCCGGAGCGAAAAGGGTCCTCTCGGGCTGATTCGCACCTGGGTTTGTGGACTCCTTCACTCGGCCGCTTCCATTAAGGATCAATCGCGAAGCCAGATCGTTCACGGCATCCTTGGACCAATGAAACGAAACATCGGCAACGCTCGCTTGATGAGATATGAGAGCAACGGTTCCGGCGGTGAGGTGATGCAGAACGGCCTCGCTGCTTCCATCCTTCTTCATCTCGGTTCGCGTTGGAATATGATGGAGATCTTCATTCGCATCCACCCGGGCAGCTGTAGTAATATGGCCTGACGCTCCCTGTGACAATGAAATCCGCTGCTCCACATACTGTGGAAACGGATCTAATTGCAGGGATATGTCCTGAACTTTAGCTGTAATTTCAAAATCGACAGGCAAACCGATAAGGGTTATGCCGGATTGCAGCGCCGCCTTCTGAACAGCCTTTACCTTAGCTGCATCGCTGGCAGCCATCGTCAGAGTCACCAACATTTGATCCGCCGCTATCGGCTTATCCAAACTTCCCGACTTCTGCCAGCGCGATGATGCCATCACGGCAGCAGGAACATGGAAGGTACCGAGAGCGGATCGGATTTCAATGGCGCCCTGCTTAGCATCAAGAAGGTCAATTGCAGCACCGCTTATTTCCAGGTAGACATGATCCGCAGGCTGTGCAAGCGCAATGACGATGACCGGATTGTAGTCCACGGTCTTTAAACGGGCTTCCAGCTTTGCCGTATCCAGCTTCATCGAAACGACGGTATGTCCATCTGTCTCATGGAACAAGCCTGTAACCATCCCTTCCTGAGATTCATCGTTTAGCGTAACTCTGACATTCACTCTATTCTCTGCTGGCGTGGCACTGCCTGATGAACCTGAATTTGCGTATCCTGAGCCTGAGCCAGTACCTCCAGGAGATAAACCTCCTCCCGGTTCTTCAGGCGTTACACCTCCGCCTCCGGTTGACGACGCTCTTGTCACCATCACTCTATATTTCAGATGCTGGCCATCCGGCGCCGTCACAACGACCTCGATTATATGGTTACCGACGGAAACCGGGAGTTCCGGGCTCTCCTGACCGGAGAAAATATCGATCGGCCCCACTTCCAAATCCCCGGCTTCCCCGTACACGCTGACCGTTACCTGTACACGAGCGTCATACACCTGGGCAGTCACCGTAAGGCGATCCGTTTCATTGGCTGCCTGTGCCTTGTAGTCATAATGGTATCTATCGAATTCAGGGCTCAGACCCACTTCCGCTCCAGGTGAATTCAGCGCCAATGCTTGCAAGGTGGCGTCATACGGCGTGGTCGCAGGCTCCCTGACCGTAAAGCTCCAGGTATCCCCGCCTTGAATTCCGGCAAAATAGGTACCCGAATGGTTACCGGTAAAAGCCCCAGACTCGATCTCGACATAATAAGTCGTTCCATAGTCGAAAGCAGTCAACGGATCCAGGGTCAACGTGTTCCCGAGAACCGAGACTTTACCTGCATCAGCAGCATCGATGGTCTCCACGACGCGCTGATCCGAAGCTTGCCTAATCGTAATCGATTTACCGGACACAGCCGTCACTTCTTCATTAAAGACAACCTGCAAGGTCGCATCTCTTTCAACCCCGACAGACTGATGAGCCGGCGTATACGATACCACCGTTAGCTCGATGGGTGCCGGGTTCGCACTCCATTTGGCATACAGCGTGACATCCTGCGTACCAAATATAAGCTTGCCGCCAGCCGGATAATCGATCCCGCTTCCGTCGGCCTTCGTATTCCAGCCGACGAAGGTATATCCATCCTTGCCCAGTTGGCCCGTATTACCCGCCACAACCGTCTCGTCGCCTTTGGCAAACAAACTGCTGCTTGCCGGAACATTCCCCGTGGCATTTCCGTTGCCATCATAGATTAACGAATAGATTTGCGGCCATTTCGTTGTCACTTTCAGCATACGGTATGCGCTTTTTCTGCCGACTGCATCTTTGGCGATGACATTAAAATAATATTCCGTGCCTTCCGCAAGTCCGTTTACCGCAAGTGCGGTTTGATCCGCCGTGTAGCTTCCGATCGGCTTTCCATACCTCTCCATTTGACTTACGTCCCTGATATTGGGGCTGCCTGACGAATATAATAGATACTGCAATTCGTACTGCTCCGTCATATTGTCCAAGGCCTTAGGCCACTCCAATCCAACCGAATCCGCCGTAATGCTGTAAGGATTCAGAATCCCACTGCCGGTATCCGGCGCCGTGGTATCCAGCACGGCCTTCGTCAGGGTAGGAATATCCCTGGTATTGTTGTAGGATCCATCCCCGATTTGCCCTCCGGAGTTAGAGCCCCATGCCCAGACGGTCCCATCCTTCTCCATCGCCACGCTATGATAGCCACCGGCGGAAATTTCACGAACATGCTCGATCCCTGACACAGAGACCGGAATTAGGCTGGAGGCATTCGAGCCCAGACCGAGCTGCTTCTGACTGTTATCCCCCCAGCTCCATACGTTTCCTGCTTGGTCCACTGCAAGACTGTGGTACCCTCCGCCTGCAACCGCAACAATATGCTCCAAGTTTCTAACCTGCACCGGTCTCGTTCGATTTGTTCTCGTGCCGTCACCAAGCATGCCGTAGGTGTTTTTTCCCCATGCCCAGACGGTGCCGTCTTGTTTAACGGCCAAACTATGAGACCCCCCGGCGGCAATCGCAATGACGTCTGTCAGCCCGGCAACCTGTACCGGCATGTATCGATCCGTCGTCGTTCCATCGCCAAGCTCCCCGTCTCCGTTCACGCCCCAGGCCCATATGGTACCGTCCGATTTTAGCGCAAGACTGTAATATCCTCCAGTCGCAATGGCCGTCACATCGTTCAAACCAGTCACCTGAACCGGGAAGTTTTGTTGTATCGTCGTTCCATTGCCCAGCTCTCCGTTGACGTTTCTCCCCCAAGTCCATACGCTTCCGTTCTCGGAAAGCGCCATGCCGTGATAGCCTAATCCGCCGGATATGGCCTTGATCCCGCTTAAACCCGCAACTTGTGTGGGGGCGTTCACATTCGTTGTCGTTCCAATTCCCAACTGTCCGTTCTCGTTCGCCCCCCAGGTCCACACCGTTCCGTCCTGACGGAGCGCCATGGAGCTGCGGACGCCGGAATGAATGTCAATGACATGGTTCAAACCCTTCGCCATGACCGGAGTGATCCGGGTGCTCCAGCTGCCGTCGCCCAGCTGTCCCCTGTCTCCATACCCCCATGAGTAAACCTCGCCGCTGCTTACAAGCGAAGCGGTATGATAGTAACCGGCAACAAGCTTCGGTGCAACCGCGGTGGCTGCGAAGGCTTGCCGGTATCCGAATACCCAATCCATCTGCATCAACAGCAAAGCTATACATAGCAGGATTTTCCCTGAACGCTTTAACATAAATCTCCTCCCTCATTTCATCAGCGCTTATAAACCACAATCCCGGTCGGGACCGCGGTACCATGGATGCTATCAAATAAATGGAAGGGAAACGATTGACAAACGTTAACTTTTCATCATTTTTTTCATATAATCTAGTTATCTTGACTCAAATTTCGTAAAAATAACGTTCGTATATAGCGAGGGTACCTATGAAATTACTGACCGATTCACCTATTCTGAAAATGAAAATAAGCCTTCCCGGGTTAAAAAAGCATCTCATTCACCGGGATCGGCTTATTCAAGCGATGACAGCAGGCCACAATGGACAACTGACTACCATTATTGCCCCTGCCGGATACGGCAAATCGACGCTGCTGGCCCAGTGGGCTCATGGAGCCCACGAGCGATGCGCCTGGGTGTCGCTGGATGAACGGGATAACGATCCCGTCCGCTTTTGGCGATACGTTGCAGCCGCCTTGGCTTCGGTTCTTCCAGAACAGCAAGGAGATCGGCTTATGAACCATACGCATCTGCTGCCAAGCGCCTCGATTGAAAGCTTTCTGGATACGCTGATCAGTGAATTATACGAGGAGCATGAACCCCTCAATCTCATTCTCGAGGACCTGCATAGCATTCACTATCATGCAATCCATGCGGGGATTTCCTACTTGATTGATTACCTCCCTGAGCCTATCCATCTATTCATCTCCTCCCGAACCGAGCTTCCATTCCCCACGATGAAAGGGATGGTTAACCATGAGGTCAACCATATCGGAATGAAGCAGCTGGAATTCACCTCTGATGAAACCGAGCGCTTTTTCCGGCATGAATCAGATAGCAGTCAGCCCCGTCTAACTCCGATGCAGCTGGATGCATTGCTTAATCGAACGGAAGGCTGGATAACTGGGCTCCAGCTTGCTTCGCTTTCCCTGCGAAACGGCCGCGATCTGGAGCCATTCGTCGAAGATATGAAGGGAAATCAACTTCTGATCTCAAAATATATGTTCCAGGAGGTGATAGGCAGGCTATCTTCCGAGGTGCTCACTTTTCTGCTGCAGACCGCAGTCCTATCGGAGCTTCATCCACAGGTGTGCGATGCTGTAACCGATTTCAGCGACAGCCGCCCGATGCTGGAGGAGCTGCAGAAGCTGAATCTGTTTCTGGTTCCACTGGATGAACATCATATCTGCTATCGCTATCATCATCTGTTCTCGCAGTTTCTGCTGGACCTCCTGCTACGTGAAGATAACGGGGAGTATACGAAGCGTCATCGGCTTGCCGGGCAATACTACGCTTCTACCGTTTCTATGGATGAGGCCATTGACCATATGTTTGCAGCGCAGGACATTGAGGGGGCCGTGAACCTGCTGGAGCAGCATATGCAAACCGTGCTTGAACGGGGGGAGATTGCTACCTTGCTAGAATGGTTTGACCGCATCCCATCCCCATTCTCGATGACACTTGAAATGTCATTAGCGCATGCCTTTATCATGGTTCTGGCAGGGGATCTGGAGCGGTCTGAGCGCATGCTGTCCCAAATTGAAGAAACGTGCGCCGCACTCGCGTCATCAGATCGACGGGAGCAGCTCCGAAGCAGCCTCCTGTTCGTGCGTTCCAATCTTGTTTTTCTGAACGGGGACTTCGGCAAATGGTTTGCTTTTAGCGAAGGCATCCTCGACAACGCTATGCCCGACAACCCGATCTACTATCAATTCGATTACAACCGGCAGGAGCCTTACGTAAGGCGTACACCGCTTGGCATGAAGGGAGCTCTCTCCGCTGATACGGAGAAGATTGCACATCTGTTTACCGGCGTGCTGGAATCCCATGGATGGGCGCATTCGCTCATGAATTTATATGTAAAGCAATCCTTGTGCGAGGGGTATTATGAATGGAACAAGCTTACCGAATGCCGTCAACTACTGGTACAGATTCGAAATGCGCCCCCCGCCAAAGAAACCATGGGTTTGTTCGTGCCGCTTCATATAACCGAAGCCAAGCTGTACGCTGCGGAGGGCAAGTTTCATCTGGCCCATTATGCTCTGGATGAAGCATGGACCGCTGTCCTCGGCAGGAAAGCGAGCCCATGGCTTGCTCCATTAAAGGCTATACGATGCATGCTCTATATTCGGGAAGGGCGTATAACCGAAGCCCGAAAGGAAGCGGCCGGCCTCCCGATTTCCGTCAAGGACCGACCAACCTATAGCCGGGAAACCGAATATTTGGCGTTCGTTCGCCTGTTAGGCAAAAAGCGCAGGGAAACTGAGGCGCTTCACCTCCTGGAGCTGTTAAAACCCCAAGCCGAGCGCGAACAGCAGCGATCCAGCATCATCGAGATCACAGGCCTGCAAGCACTGCTGGAATATCAGCGTGGTCAGCGAAAGCAGTCTCTTCATCTCCTTGGCGACGCATTGCGTATTGGAGCACAGAACGGTTATGTCCGTTCCTTCCTGGACGAAGGAGAGGAGATGTACCAGCTGCTGAAGCTGTATGCAAACCACCAAGGACAAGAAAGCGGCTTACAGCCGGAGCAGCATCAGCTGCTTGAATATGTACGCATCCTGTTGGAGCATTTTCCGGATTATCCCCAAGCGGACCCTTCATCCGCCAAGCTATCCCCGTCTCTTCTCCTGGAGCCGCTGAATCGGAATGAAATGAATCTCCTGCATCTGATCCGGCAAGGTGCCGCCAATAAACAGATGGCCGCTGCACTTGGCCTGTCCGAAGGAACGGTCCGGGTATATTTATCCAGACTGTATGGCAAGCTCGGCGTGACTACCCGCACGCAGGCTCTGGTTAAAGCCCAGTCATTAAACCTGCTAGAGGATTGAACGCTATATCCCAAGTAGCCCCACAAAGTGGAGCCTATGCTTCGATGCTTATTCCAAATACTTTGCGGGGAAAAATGAAAAAGGAACTCCGGTCGGTCCGTGGACCCGGGGTTCCTTTTATTTGATCATTTTTCCTTAAGACAACTCTCTATCCATCATGAGCTGAAGGAGCGTATCCATTTGAATCGGTTAACCTTTACGATCGCCACAAAACACTTCAGTATCTGATCGGACTTCAAGCAAATGAATATGGCGAGTGGTGATAAATGGAACACGAACGCGCATAATGCCGAGGAGGGCAGCACGATCAGCCACATAAAAATCAAATCGTTGTAAAGCACAAAGCGGGTGTCTCCGCCGCTTCGCACAATGCCCGTTAATGCCGGCATCTGATAAGCCGTTCCGACTACGGTGATCGACAACACTGTCATGAAATGCAGCGCGAGTGTTTTCGCCTCATCGGATATGGAGTAGAAGCCCAGGACGAAATCCTTAATTACAAACAGCACAGCGCCCGTCAGCAAGCCGAGCAGGATATACAGAATCTGCAGCGTTTTGGCATAGGATATAATTTTGTCCATCAACCCTTCACCGATGGTCTTCCCAATCAGCACAGCCGTTGCGCTGGCCGAAGCGTAAACGATGACTGTCACCATCTGGAAAATCGTGGTAGCAATACTGTTGGCCGCGATTGCCGATTCTCCCATATGCCCCAGAATGGCAGTTTGTGCCGCCATGGCAAGCCCCCATATCGTATTGGACAGCAGAATCGGGGAGCCTACGCGAATGTACTGTTTGAAGAGCTCCATATCGAACTGCAGAAAATTCTGCAGCTTCAGCAAAATTTTGCGATCAAATCGTTTAATGTACACCAGGACGATCACGCATTCAATGATTCTTGCCGTCAGGGTAGCGATAGCCGATCCGGCCACACCCAGTTCAGGAAAACCTAAATACCCGTAGATGAGGATATAGTTCAGGCAGATGTTGATAATCAAGGTCGATAACGATACCACAAAGCCGATTTTCACCGTTTCCACGCTTCGCAGTGAAGCCAGCAAGGAACTGGTGACGGCAAAGAAGATATAAGAGAAACAGATGATTCGTAAATATTCCACACCTGCGGCTATAACATTCTCTTCCTTCGTAAACAAGGACAGTACCTCATGCGGGAAAAAGAACACGATCGCCCATAACACAATACTGAGGAAGATGGCCATGCGCATGCCGATGCTTGCCGCCTTTTTGATGGAGCCTAGATCCTTCGCTCCCCAGTATCTGGACGACATGATGACCAATCCTTCACATACGCCCATAACCAGCATGTGCAGCAGGAATTGGATCTGGTTCGCGAGGGCAACGCCCGATAGGGCCGATTCACTGTATCCTCCCAGCATGACGTTATCCGACAAATTCACGCCGACCGATATCAGGTTCTGCATCCCGATCACAATCGTCAGCCAGAAAAAGCTTTTGTAGAACCCTTTTTCGCGAACAAATAAACTCATGTCAGTTAACCTTCTTCGTCTATAAGATGATGAATCTCTAATATGTATGAAATTACACAAATGAACAGAACATTATAAAGTGAAGCATTCTTTCCATAGATTAATAGATTGCTAGAATCAAGACATAATAACATTATAATGTTTTTACGTTAAAAAACTAGTTATCAAGTTGGAGGACACAGCGAATGCCGGTATTCGAACTTCGACGGCATCTTTAGTGATTCCGCAGCAAATCCCCTGTCTATCGTCACATCTCCCCCGCTTGGTCACGCCAGAGGTTCCCCTTCAGTGTCAACTGCGCGTTAAATCGTGGGATTTCCTGACTATGTACAAAACAACATACCGTATATATGATGGCAGTGTATTCCAATCCCAATGATACAGAGGAGAATGTGTATGACCGTGTGGAAATATCCGTTATCCCGCAAAATGATCCAGCGAAGTATGATTGCAGCCCTTGGCGCTGCGCTCCTCATGACCCCGCTTCATGCCTTTGCAGCCAATGAAGCGCCTCAGCCCGAGGTATCTACCGCTCATCCGGCAGCCAGCACTAAATCCAGCACCTCAGCTCCAGCACAAATCACGGAGAATCTAGGCGGTTCCCTAGCGATCGGGAAGCACCGGCTAATCAGTCGTAAGGAGATCGACCAGAACTGGGATGGCCTCGATCCGGATTACACACCGGAGAAGGCGATCGCCGCCGTTAAAGCACTGCTCTCGGAGGAAGACTTCGAGGCGTTGTTCCCTTACCGGCTTGGCTCGGCGGAATGGTTTAAAGTCGCCAATGGCAAAGAATACTATAAAGCCGATCAGACAGACTATTTCTCATACGACAATCTCATCAACGCGGTTGCGGAGGTCTCCAATCTGAAGATCAAGATCAACACGCGGCAAGGAACCCCTTCCGCGCAGGAGATTTACCGATTAGACAAGGACGCCCGCGTTGAAACACTTGTTGTGCGTTCAGCTGACTTCCATTCCGCTGAGAACCTTAACAAAGATATTGAAACCGTTATCATTGATGGCGGCACTTTCTTGAAGGAAGGGTTCAAGAAGGACCGCAAGCGCGAACTGGCAGCCTTCCTCGCCAATCTGTCCCACGAAACGGGCGGAGGCTGGGCTACTGCTCCGGGAGGACCGCTCCGTTGGGGATTGTTCTGGAACGAGAACATCGCTGGCCGGACTGGCGTCAACAAGGATGCCTTCGTCGATCCTGCCAGCGCTGAGCTGTATCCCGGAACACCAGACAAACGCTATTATGGACGGGGACCGATCATGCTCAGCTGGAACTTTAATTACGGCCTGTTCAGTTCCATCATCTATGGAGACAAAAGCGTGCTGCTGGACAATCCGGAGATCGTTGCCACTGACGGCAAAATCGGCTACATGACCGCCATCCTGTTCTGGATGACGCCGCAGGACCCGAAGCCTTCCGCCCATGACGTGATAGTTGGCAGATGGAAGCCTTCCCCGCTTGAGAAGTTCAGAGGGCTGGGCGATCCCGGCTTCGGTACGACCGTGATGGTCTTGAACGGCCTGGAAGCTAACCTCGGTGAAACCGAGGGCAGCCCGGTGCAGCGCCGCGCCGGTCACTACCGCGATATTACAAGCCGTATGGGCGTTGATATTACCGGAGAGAAAGTGGATACTTTGGGCATGAGACCATTCTAATACGAAACCGCCCAGCGGATGGGTTGGAATAGGTTTGATGGTACCATCTAATAATCGCCCTCTGGCAAGTGGATGTTTATCTGCCTCCACTGTGCCACAGGGCGATTATTTATTTCAGCAGGCCTCATACCAGCCGCTGAGAGATCGCATCGCGCTGAGCCTTCGGTAAACTCTTCAGTACCAAATCATAGGAATGATCAATCATATCGTGGAGGTCAGCTTCCGTTAATGAGCCATCCACGGTAACGGTATTCCAATGTTTTTTGTTGAGATGATATCCGGGCTGCACCGCGTCATGCTGCTGGCGCAAATTCTCTGCAATCACCGGATCGCATTTCAGGGAAATATGACTAACCTTCTCTCCTGCCGTTATGGTAATCAGGGCAAACATTTTGCCCCCGACTTTCATGACGACCGGAAGCGGTCCGAACGGATAGTCCTCGGTTGCAGCTTTCTTCGAAAGACAGTAAGCAATGAGTGGGCTTCGCACCTGGAAATTCTCTCCTTCTACATCAGATCTATTTGATTATAGTAGATGATGTTTCCCTGTTCAATTCCGGTTTATATTTTGTTCACGCTCCGTTCATATAACTCTTGTATATTGGGACCGATTCAAGATGCAAGGGGGGGAATATCCATTGTTAAAATATAGTAAGTGGCTGATGCGTATCGCGGCAATCTATACACTCTTCGGTGCTTTGATCGGAGCGGACATGGCAGGGAGAAGTAACTACAGCATGGTTGCAGGCCACGCCCATATTCTGGTGGTAGGCTGGCTGACCTTATTTGCCTATGGCCTGTTCTACTACGTGTTTCGGGAAAAACTCAGTTTGAAGAAGACGGCCGCGCTGCACTTCTGGACGAGCATCCTCGGGGGAGGGATCATGCCGCTGGGCATGCTAATGTATTATCAGATGCAGAATACGGCAACCCTGCTGGCCTTTATCATACCGGCGTCGATACTGCTTGTCGCGGCAGCTTTATTTATCATCTTATTGTTTTTCGATAAAAAATTGTTTTCAAGCACTTAGCTTGGTTTAAGGCCATCGTGGAGGCTTACTCTCCTTTTTCGGCATATGCTGAACAAAAAAGAGGGGTGAGCCTCTTAACTATGAAATATAAAAGCAGTACCATCAAAAGCAAATGGAAGAAAACGAAATGGTTGAACGAAGATTCTTATTTCAGACAATATGTGCCGCACACATTGCCGTTTAGCCAAAAAAACCTGAACGCTATGCTGGCGGACTACACTACGGTTTTCTTCAAACCTACGGATGGTTCAGGCGGCAGTAACATCATCCGAATCCGCAAAACGGACGGGGGCTACCAAAGCCAGCTGAATACCAAGAAAACGTCATACTCCAGCTCATCTCAATTGTTCCGTGGTCTGAATCGCTTTGCCGGGAGCAGGGCATATCTGCTGCAAAAAGGAATTCGTTTAGCCAAAAGCAATGGCAAGCCATTCGATATCCGGGTGATGGTCCAGAAGACCAGGCAGGGAGCCTGGGTCAGCACCGCCCTGTTCACCAAAGTCGGCAACCCGAACAAAGTCGCCACCAATTATAATCAAGGCGGCTCCATCGGAACTTTCAAGAAGACGATGAGCGGCGCCAATTTCGACTCGGTCTTCACCCAGCAGTTGGAGTCTGAACTCAAGGGACTCGGCGTTGCCGTAGGCAAAAACTTTGACCGTCATTATCGCGGCTTCCAAGAACTGGGGCTGGATGTAGCCGTGGATTCCAATGGCAGGCCGTGGATTCTCGAGGTTAACACCAGACCGCAAATTTATCCGCTCAAAACGTTAAAAGATCGAAGTCTGTACCATAAGGTACTGTCTTACGGAAAGCATTATGGGCGTACGAAATAAAAATGATAATCCCTTTTCACACAAAAAACTGCCGGGTTTAGTGCCCGGCAGTTTTATTAAAACCTAATGATGTTCATATCCCTAATTCAGCACATCGAAGGACGATGGGGTTACGACTTGCCAGCTACCACTTCAATCTCAACCAGCCCATCCTTCGGCAAACGGGCAACCTCCACGGCGCTCCGTGCCGGATATGGCTCTGAGAAGAAAGAAGCATATACCTCGTTGACGGCTTGGAAATCATTCATGTCCTTTAAAAAGACTGTAGTCTTGACGATATCCTCCATGCCAAAACCGGCCGCTTCCAGAATTGCCTTCACGTTAAGCAGTGAGCGTTTCGCCTGCTCTTCTACCGTCGGCGCGAAATGCCCCGACGCATCCATGCCAAGCTGGCCGGAGGTAAACAGCAGATTTCCGTATTGCACTGCTTGGGAATAAGGACCGATTGCTCCTGGAGCCTGCTGGGTGGCGATGGTTTTTCTCTCTTGTTGTGTCATGGTGTTCTCTCCTCTTTAGCGTATAGTTTCACGCATTTATATTAATGATTTGTTGCCTTTTCCAAAGAAATATTCATCCTGCACGAATGGACAGATGCAGCTCCTGCATCATCCGCATGAGGCTAGTTCCGGTTCCCGTTATGCGGTTTTGTCGTATTCCTTTAGCATTTCCTCCTGCTGCTCGGGAGTAAGCTTCGCAATACCGAACCCGGTAAAGCCCCAGATCGTCGCAAAAATAATGCCTGTCCAGCACAACACCGCCCAAGGTAAATAGGATAGTGTGGCTACGCCCAGCGTACCGGCCATATAGGCACCCGCTGCCGTCCATGGCAGAATCGGTTCGGTAATGGCTGCGGAATCCTCCACCGTCCGCCCCAGATTCTTCGGATGCAGACCGCGGCGGATGTAAGCCTCGCGGAGCATTTCGCCCGGCATCAGGATGGAGACCTGTCCGTTGCTGGTTACGCCGATCATGGTCAACCCTGTTGCAATCGTAGCCAGGATCAGCGAGCCGGTGGAACGCACATGCTTCAAGAGCTTGTCCACAATCAGCTCCAGCGATTTGGTCAGCGATATCGTGCCGGCAAACGTGATCGCACTGAAACAGATGAGCAGTGTCCCCATCATGGAGCTCATGCCGCCCCGGTTAATGAGACGCGGAATATCGGCAATGACGGTATTGGGATCAAAGCCGCTAACATGAACCATCGCGATATCGAATCCGCTTACAACCGAAGTCACAACATCATGCAAAGTAAAACCATGAAATATCATACCGTTCGCCATGGCCACAATGGATGACAGCAGCATGACAGGAATCGTCGGTTTCTTGGTGATCGAGCCGTACAGGACGATTAACACGGGCAGGATCAGGAGCAAATTCCAATCGTATATCGTTGTCATCGTATTCATGATCTCGGTGACCTTCTCAGGAACCCCAACGCTGGATACATGCGTATTCAGTCCTGTGATCACGTATACGATCCCCGCCACGAAAAAAGACGGCAGCGTCGTATACAGCAAATGGCCGATATGCTCGTACAAATTAACGCCGGTAGACAAGGCAGCAATATTGGTTGTATCCGAGAGCGGCGAAAGCTTGTCCCCGAAGTAAGCACCCGCTACAACTGCACCCGCCACAGCGGCAAGATTGGCATCCATTCCAGCGCCGACCCCCATGAAGGCAACCCCGATGGTCCCCGCAGATCCCCAGGAGGTTCCCGTACATACGGATACTACAGATGTAACCAGAAAAGCGGTGATCAACAAAAATTGCGGATCAATGATTCTCAGGCCGTAGTAGATCATCATAGGGATAGTTCCACCGACCATCCATGCACCGATCATAAATCCGACAACAATCAGGATTAAGATCGCAGGCATGGTTTTCGCAATTTTTTGTGAGATGGACTCCAAAATATCGTTGTAGCTGTAACCCAGCTTGATCGCAATCAGGCCTGCGACAATGGCGGATGCAATAATCAGCGGTTCGGGCGGCAGCTCAAATAATACGTAACCAAGGCACAGCAAAATCACCATCGTAAAAATCGGAAGCAACGCCAGAAACATGGTCGGCTGCTTTATCATTCGTTCCTCTTTTGGTTTAGCCATCATGGATTCCCCCTGGATGTAAATTAACTTTGATTGTTAACGCTGTAGCGGATAAGCCGCGGCAAGCCGCTCCAGGCCTTCCTGCAATATATGACGCGGCGTGGCGATGTTGACCCTGATGAAGCCTTCACCGCCAGGACCGAAAGAAGAACCGAAGCTAACGCTGACACGCGCCTTCTCCTGAATCCACTCCACCAAATCCTTCTCATGGCAGCTCACGGCCGTACAGTCAATCCACAGCAAATATGTCCCTTCAGGTTCGATCACGGCCAGCTCTGGCATATGATCAGCTATGAATGCTCGGGCATAAGCCATGTTATCTTTGATATAAGCACGAAGTTCGGTTAACCATTCATCACACGAAGTATATGCGACTTCCAGCGCAGGCACGGAGAAGAATGTGGGATTATGAATTCCGGCCTGCAGCAGACCTTGTTGAAACACCCCCCGAAGCTCATCATTGGGAATGATGATGTTAGCGATTTCGAGACTTGCCAGGTTAAAGGTTTTGCCCGGTGACGTACAGATAATGGAACGATTCGCAACCTCTTCGGACAGCTTGGCGATGACGGTATGCTCGTGTCCCTCATGAATGAAATCAGCATGGATATCATCGGACACAATCAGTGCGTCATACCGGATGCAAAGCTCCGCCATCTGTTCAAGTTCATCCTTCGTCCATACGCGGCCAACCGGATTGTGCGGGGATATGAGCAGAACCATCTTAACCCCTTCCCCCATCCGCCGCTCCATATCTTCGAAATCGATCTCGTACCGCCCGTCCGCAAGCTTAAGCGGACTTTCAACCAATACCCGATCGTTTAACGTAACCGCTTTCGCAATAGGCTGATAAACAGGCGTATGGACAAGAATCCTGTCTCCGGTCTCCGTAAACTTCTGTATAATGACCGAGACGGCTTGAACAATGCGCGGACAAAATACGATCCATTTGGGCTCGACCTGCCAGTCATAGGCTTTATCAAGCCAAGTGCGGACAGCTTTGAAGTAAGGCGGGAACGGATCGGTATATCCATAAATGCCGTGACGTGCGGCCTCCGCGACTTTATCCACCACCATTGGCGGTGCTGGCAGATCCATGTCCGCCACGGAGAGAGCGATCATATCGCTCCCCATGCTCTGCGCCATCCCGTCCCATTTCGCACTGTTCGTGCCAAACCGGCTGACCACCTTGTCGAAATTAAATGTCATGATGTCACCTTCCATTGTCTCAGGATGCAATGCATTATTATTCGGATGAAAGCCGCTTATTTCAGCTTCTGCAAATAGCGATACACGGTAGGCTCTGATATGGATAAAGCCGTGGCAACCTTGGATACTCCGCCCTTCAGCAGAAATACGCCCTGCTCATTCAGCTCCTTCACAATCTCGATCTTCTCGTTAGAAGATAAACGGTCCGCCGGAATGCTGATTTTGCTAAGGACGGTCTGGATGATATGCTGCAGCAAGTCGTCCACGTTCCCCTGTAGATATTCGGTGGACGGCTTCTCCTCCTTGGATGCATCAAGAGCTGCCGGCGGCGTAAGTGATCCTCCCTGCAAAATGCTGTTGATCCAGTCGGCCGCAACCTCCATATGCGTAATGTCAATGTTTAGGCACATGAGACCGACCAGCTCGCCGCTGCCGTTTTTAATAAAATACGTCGAGGATCGGAAAGTCTGGCCACGGGCGCTGGAAGCTTTGTAGTTCGCGATGAACTGCTCTTCTCTGTAGGCCTCCGCCTTCAAAATTTTCAATACGAGGTCTGTGGAGGCATCGCCGACCCTGCGTCCACTAATATGGCCATTCTCGATAAAAATGATGGAGCGTTCCGGATCGCTGATATCGTGCACAACAACCTCGCATTGAGGTCCGATGATCGCCGCGATAAAAGAAGCAATCGGAAAATAGCTTTCAAGCAGCTGCTGGTTTTCATTCATGAAGAGCTTCTCCCTTCTCTGACAAGCAGAATTTTTTATGAATGCAATCTCTTTCAATATAATAATTAATTATCATGATAATATTATATTATAATAATAAAACGTTTTCAATATTTTTGTCAAAAAAAGTCGAACGCGGCTCACGACACCCTGTAATCGTCGAATACGGTTAGCTATACTACAGGATTTTGGTTGAATGCCCCATAAAAAAGGCTCTTGCGAGCGGTCATGCCTGACCGCCCGCGAAGAGCCTTTCTTACAACCATATGAGAAAGCGTAGTATCCACATCCTAGCTGCACACGTTGCCTATGTCAGCCATCCCTTCGGGACTAATTCCGTTACGATTCCCTACCAGCTTGCTGCTGCAGATCCCGCCATACCTTCTTGTTGCTGTATTGTTTCTCTGTGCTGATATCTTGTCCAAACCACGCCGGCGGCACAAAGCCGTCTGCGGCTTCCATGGAAGGAAACTCTACCTCCAGCACCAGCATGTGAATCTGCGCATAATCGTCGATTTCGATGATCGTGTTCCCTAAACGGGCAGTCACCCGTCTCTTGGTCAGCGGAATCGCGCCATGCGCCTTCACCACTTGGTCATAGAGTCCTTCGGAAATGGCGAACTCTATTTCCTCCCTGGCAATTCCCCATCCATTTTTGAACGTATGAGTGAATTCAACCTGACCCGATTTCAGATCCGTTATTTTGCGGACCCGAAGCTCCTGGTCCCCATCCAGCGCCAAATACGTCTGCTCGATGAACTGCTCCTTCTCGACCACGATGGTTCCTTCCGATATCAAGTCTTCCGGATAAGCTTCCAAAAGGTATTTGCGTTCGATTTCAATCGCCATAACTATCATATCCTCCCATCGATGATCCCATCTGTGTTGATTCCATTATAAGGATCGATCACCGCAACGACAAACAAAAGCGATAGAAGGGATGCGCGAGGGCACCCTTCTATCGCTTCGTGTTCATCGTATTACTTTATCAATTTTCGGTAAGCCTTGATCGTCTGCGTATGCATTCCTTCATGATACAAGCTGAACACAAGAAATTCTCCCGCGGTTTGGAACGTCAAGGGTCCGATGGTCAGCGGATGAGCCGAAGCCTGGTCGAGGCGATTCGAGAAGGTTTCACGGATCCGGGTCGTTTGCTCCTGCAAAAGCTCTACCAGTTCGGAAATCGCAGGCGGCTTCGACGTCCAATCGGCAGGCTTAGTTCCGGTTGCAAACCAGGCCTCGAATCCTTCCGGAATACGGGGCTGCTCGCCCGCCGTTGCAAAAGCAAACTGCTCATGCACGGTGTAGATATGGCCCAGGTTCCAGCGAATGCTATTCGCAAATCCTTCCGGGATGATATCGGCCTCTTGCTCCGTTACATGTTCTACTGACTTTAAGGTCGCTCCTCTGGCAAAATCCAATTGATTAAAAATCGCTTCATTCATAAGACAATCCCCCTTCCAAATGGTTCGTAACTATCCTATCGTAATATTCAGCCTATCGCAAGGAGTCCTAAGGCATTTTGCACAACCTTTAGCATTTGTCCACAAACCGCTTCATCGATTAGGCTAGAGGATATAATATAGTAAAGCCTGGAGCTTGAATGAAAGATTCACTCAGGTCCCAAGCTTTACGCATGAAATCGAACTATGCTACTCTCGCAATAATTTGGTTATTCTCAAGTACTGCTCTTGCTTCTTCGGTAGCAGGACGATAACCCTTTTCCAATAGTTCTTTAATATAAATCTTGTTATACACGAATGAGAATATGATTCCGCTAATCCAAGCTCCGATTTCCAACGTAAATGGACCGACGACGGCAGAAATAATAAACATGATAACTGCCCACTTCAGATCGCCTCGAAACAAAGCCGGGAAGAAGGCAAAGAATAGCGTCGTCCAGCTAAAGCCTACCTTCACTTGTTTCGTTACCCCAGCATCATTCTTCAGATAAATCTTCATGATTCACACTCCATCGATTAGTGAAAAAAGATGTCGTACTCCAATATCCATTTGAACCGATTCCGGAATCATGTTTATACTATAGGAAATCTATACATAGAGGAGTGGATCAATATGAACTACCGCCGTCTTGGCAACAGCGGACTGAAGGTTTCGGAGCTCGGTCTTGGCACAAATGCTTTTGGCAAAAGAGCCGATCAAGAGACATCCACCCGCATCATAGACCATGCACTGGATCATGGCATCAATTTCATCGATACCGCTAATATTTATGCGGGTTCGGAATCCGAGCGCATCATTGGACAAGCGCTTGCCGGCAAACGCCATAACGTCGTATTAGCCACGAAAGCCGGACTCGTGAACGGCCAAGGGCCGAACGAACGCGGTTCCTCCCGCTATCATCTGCAGCAAGAGCTGGAGAACAGCTTAAAGCGGCTGAAAACCGACTACGTGGACCTGTATCAGATTCATACGTTTGACCCGAATACGCCCCTGGAGGAAACCTTGCGCACGCTGGATGACATGGTGTCGTCGGGTAAGGTACGATATATCGGCGCTTCCAACTATGCCGCCTGGGAAATCATGAAGGCACTTGGGATCAGCGAGCAGCGCGGATACGCCCGGTATGTATCCACCCAAACGAGTTATTCCCTGGCCGACCGTACGCCGGAGCTGGAGCTTGTTCCCCTCTGCCTCGATCAGGGCGTTGGCATCATCCCGTATTTCCCGCTGGCTGGCGGCATTCTCACTGGCAAATACGGTCAAGGCGCAAGCACGCCTTCCGGCTCCCGTGCGGAAACGGACCCTAACTTCAATAGTTTCCTGGAAGATCGCAATCTGAAGCTCGCACAGCAAGTCAGTCAGTTGGCTGCAGAGCATGGTCATTCCCCAAGTGCCCTGTCCCTAGCCTGGCTGATGAATCGCCCTGCCGTCTCCACTGTCATAGTCGGCGCGACGAAGACTGAGCAGCTGGAGGATAATCTGAAGAGCCTGGAGATTGAGATCGATGAGGCACTGGGTTCCAGCCTGGATGAAATCAGCGACGACTTTGTATATACCAAGCCGTTCGCGACTTATCGGCTGGGGTAAACAGCGTTATTTCAAATAGAAGAGCTGCGCCAGGAACGAATTCCCTTTGGCGCAGCTCTTTTTTTCTATATTCGATAAGCCATTATTTAGCAGGCACATTGCCAATCATCCCCGATGCGGAAAGCATCCGCAGAAGCATGATTGCCGTTTCCGCCGGGGTCATATTACTGTGCGGCCTCAGCTTGCCATCATAACCGCCCATGATTCCACTTCCGACCACATCCGCTGCAGCCGCCTTCGCCCAACCTGCCCATTCGGCACCGTCTTGGAAGGAACCTAGCGCAGCATCCGAATCCGAGCTGCCGGATATCGGAGCAACCCCTGCGATTTTTAGGGCTCTTGCGAAAATGACCGCAGCCTCCTGTCTTGATATCAGGTTATCCGGCAAGAAATTGCCGTCGGCATAGCCGTGAATAAGCCCACTCTTGCTTGCCGCCGATACGGCCCCCAAGTACCAGTCCCGGGAAGTTACGTCTTGAAATGTGCTGGTGCTTCCCTGCTCGGTTAAACCGAGTGAGCGAACCATCATCGAGACGAATTCCGCACGGGTGACGGGTGCATCCGGATGGAACCCGGCAGCATCTCTGCCGCTTACAATGAGGCGTGAGGCCATCTCGTTCACGGCTGCCTCGGCCCAATGGCCAGTCATATCCGGTAATCCTTCGGTATGGCTGATCAAGGCATACGTACCATTATTCAAACCTTGGATGATGGCGTAAGTTTTGCCTTCACGTGCTGCCAATCGGGTTGGCGCATGATGGATATTTCCATTTCCATCCAACCATACGGCGGTTGTCACGACTTTTGGCGCGGATCCTTCTCGGAGTGGAATCTCAAGCACCACATAAGCAGAATAGGAATCTCCGCCCACCGGTTTCCCTTGATCATAGGCTATGACCTTAACATCAATGAAGCCATATGTTGTACCAAGATCATTTGCATTCCCAGTTTGCTTCAGCTTTGCGCTGAGCGCCGTTTCGCTTTTGGTAAGTACGAGATGAAGTGTTCCTTCTTTTGATCCCGCAGCTTTGCCGAGTTGTTCTGAAATAGCCTGAGCTGGAACACGGGCGCTGCCTGCCACGGTCTCGAATTCGATCATTGCGCTGCTTCCTTCAAGCGCTTTTGCAGACTGGTTGTCCAAGACCAGCACGACTTGATCGAGATCGTCCGTGGCGTGAATCCGCATAATCGGTCGACCGTTCTTCTCTTTGATCAGCAATGATTGCAGTCTGTCTCCGTTCACCTTAACAGTCAACACGGCCTGCCCATTCTTCTCTTTCATTAACGTTGATGATATCATGCCGTTCTGTAATACATCATTTATATACGACGTTACGCGGCTGCTCCCTATGGAGCTCTGCCCCGAACCTGCCCCTTGACCTGCTTGGGAACCCTCACCGCCGCTCGGTCCTTGACCTCCAGGAGAGCCAGATCCACCGCCTGACGTACCGGGATGAGGAGGATTCCCAGGTTCAGGCTCAGGGGAAGCCGCTGCCTCTCTGTTCACGTCCACCGTGTAAGTCTTTGTCGTCCCATTCTGAGCCGTAACCACGAGATGAATGCTGTTACTTCCTACTGCTAGGCTGACCGGATCTGACGGCTGCCCGGCGAATACGGCCTTGCCGTTCATCGTCACCTTTGCATGAGGATCGGAAACGCTCGGCGTTATGCTGATCTCCGTTATACGGTTTCCAACCTGGCTAATGTAGCTGATGACAGCAGGGTTGAATGCCGGAGCGAGCGTTCCATGCGATAATGCTAATCCGCTTAAATCCGCATCGCCCGGAACGGGAATCTCGGCACCGGCCGGCCTTGCGCTCACTTCTTCTGAAAATGCGCTGGAGCCCCCATCATTTCCGGCTTTAACTGCAAAATAATAAGTCGTTCCATTCAGCAAATCACCTGCTGAATACGTAGTATCCGTGACCGTTGCGATCGGTGCTGTTCCATATACGCCGGATTCCGTCCCGGAATAAATATCGTAATAGGTAGCCCCCGTTACGGTAGACCATTGCAAGGTCACTTCACCATCTCCAGCTCTAGCACTCAAGCTTGCAGGAGCAGGCGGCGCTGAAACAGATTCTTTTTCCGTTGTAAAGCTCCAATCTTGAGGACCCTTGATGCCTGCATAGAAGTTGCCTGCAGCATCTTGAAATGCATCCTCCTCTATCTCTACATAATAACGCGTAAAGTACAACAGACGTTGAGACAGACTTACCGCAACCTTCTCATCGACCACCCTAACGCGAGAACCGTCTGTTACTTCGATCGACTCGATCTTGTGATGGTCCTCTGCCCTCATAATCGATATGTACTTGCCACTAACTCCGGTTACGGGTTCATTGAACTTGAATTCAAGCTTCGTTTCGATCGACACATCATCAGCCAGATTCGCAGGCGTCCGATCCACCACGACAGGCGAATCCGCATCGATCCATTTGGCATACAGCGTCAGGTTAGCCAGAATCGGTGCCGCAAAATCAAATGGAAGCTGGAAGGATTGATCCGCATACCACCCCCCGAAGGCATAACCGGATTTCACCGGATCAACGGGCTTAGCTGCCGCCGTATGATGAGGGACGACCGAATCCGCCACGGGCGAACCACCGTTGCTGTCGAACGTCACGGTTTTTGGGAAATAGATCGAGAAATGAACCTGAGTCTCATTCCCTGCACGGTCGGTTACGACGAGATCAAATTCTCCTTCCGTGTTTACCTTATCTCCGCTCTGGAACGCTTGTTGATTGAGCGTCGCGCTCCCTTCATTGAAAAAGATCTGCAGTTCCCGATCATACCGACCTCCATCTGCCACGCCTGTAACCACAGGTGCGGTTTGGTCGATCTCAAAATCGGCCTTGACCGTTTTGCCGCGAGGCGACTCGACGACCAGCTTATACTGTCCATCTTTGCGGATGGTCGTGCCGCTGGCAAAAGGCTGGCCGTCCAGCGTTCCCATGCCATTGGTATAAACGGGCGTCACTTCGTGATTATAAAGTCCTCCATCGGTTACTCCACTTATCGTCGGCTCAATCTCCGTAACGTTGATGTTAACGATGGCTGGGGCACTGCTCTTATTATGATTGCTCGCTATATATGTAAAAGAATCTGTGCCAACAAAAACGACGTCCGGTGTATAAGTAAAGGAGCCATCCTTATGAAATGTGATCTTTCCATGAGCAGGCGGATTCAATATTTTGGCTGTCAGAACATGGGAATCATTACTCATCACCCCAGGGGACGGTACCGTTAATGGTGTGGAAACATCTGTTGTATATTGGTCGGAAACAGTTACAGGCTGAACTTGCAGCTGGGTTGGAACGTATCCGTAATGGGATACGTAATAATGCGTCAAAGGTTTGCCTCTCAGATCAGGAATTCCAAAGGTTTGGTTCGGAGTTCCCCCAAACTTGTTGCCGATTAACTCATAAAGTGCCCCATTCGCTGCAACATTCAGAAGCTTGCCATCCGCCTTATAGGATGCTAGCTCAGGGATATCCAAAGGAAAAATGCGTGTCTCGCCAGCATACACCTCACCGGCGCTGCCTGGATATATCCCTGCCTTGGCGGCGTAATACTGGATTTGGGGTTGCACAGGGTTAATCTGCGGTAATTTAAACCAACCCTGACTGTCTTGGCCGAATGTAGTACCGTACACACTGTATAGAGGATCAGAATCACTTAAAACGGTGCCATCAGTCGTCACCCAGTTATCATTCATCTCCATGTTGTAGGGAAAAAGTCGAAGCTCCCCCAGCATCGTATTGTAGGTCAAGCCACTGCTGCCTCTCGGATATAATCCCTCAGCCGCGATATAGTACCCCATACCCGGCACCGGTTCTTCCTCCCGTAAATCAGGCAATGCAAACGTCTTGCTGCCATCCCCGCCAAAGTTGTTGCCCAATAGAGTATACAAAGCCGAATTTTCCAGACTTAGCGTTAACACTTGCCCTGCACAGTATATCCACCCTTCGGGACCGTTCTGGTAAGGAAATAGACGGATCTCCCCCAGATATTGAGCGTCTAGAAGATTAGCCCTAACCGTCTTCGGAGACGCGAGCACACCCAGTACAACCTCTAAACCTATTAGAATGGACAACATCACCTTCCACCATTTTGCGGATGCTATTCGCCTTCGTTTTTGCATATTGCTGCTTCCCCCTAATACATTTGTCCTATTTCAGTAACATAATACTAGTGAGTAGTATAACATTACTTGAGAGTATTATAAATGGTAGACGATATAATTCAACAAGAAAATGTCTTCTAATAGAGGGATTCATTAGCCAGATAGACACGCAAAAAAAAGATGGCCCCTGAACCGAGTCAGAAGCCATCTAATATACATCTTTCTACCTGTCCTCGGATTCTCTTATTCCAAGGATCCATGCGATAAACGTCTTAGTTCTTGGTCGATTTACTTCCCTATTTCAAAATCTCTTCAATGCGAGTTTGAACCTCTTCGCTGAGCTCAATGCCGGATGCCTTGGCGTTCTCGGTTACCTGCTCCGGACGGCTTGCACCGACTAACGCACTGGCTACGTTCGGCTGGCGCAGAATCCAGGCAAGCGCCAGATTGCCTACGGATACTTCAAGCTCTGCCGCAATCTTCTCCAGTTCGCGAACCTTCGCGATTTTCTCCTCGGTAATCCCTTTGCGCATCCATTCCAGCTTCGCGGCACGGCTGCCTTCTGGAATATCGGAAGCTGAGGTATACTTGCCCGTCAACAGACCTTGCGCCAGCGGAGAGAATACGACCTGCCCAATGCCGGAACGCTCGCTCAGCGGAATGATTTCCTTCTCAATGTAACGTTCAAACATATTGTAGATGGGTTGATTGACCACGATGCGGTCCAACAGATAACGATCCGCTACTGTCAACGCTTCCGCGATTTGCGATGCCTGCCACTCGCTCACGCCGACATAGAGGACCTTGCCCTGGCGAACAAGGTCGTCGATCGCGCGAAGCGTCTCGTCAAGCGGCGTTTCCGGATCATGACGATGGCAGTAGAAAATATCCACGTAATCATGGCCAAGACGCTTCAAGCTGGCATGCGCCTGCTCCATAATGTGCTTGCGGGACAAGCCGCGATCATTAGGTCCGTCTCCCATCGGCCAAAATGCCTTGGTCGCCAGCACGTAAGACTCGCGCGGATACGCTTTCAGGGTTTCGCCAACTAACACTTCGGCTGCACCTTTCTCATATACATTCGCTGTATCAAAAAAATTAATGCCGAGATCATAAGCCGTTTTAATCGCGTTAACCGCATTCTCGCGTTCAACATAACCACCGTATGTAAGCCAGCTTCCCAAGCTGATCTCACTGACCTTGAGACCTGTGCGTCCTAATCTTCTGTATTTCATGGTAACTCCTCCTTCAATAGAATTACTTAAATGCTACATTTGCTATTTTAAAGTAGTTCCTATTCTCAGGGAAGAAGTGAAATGTTCTTCACTATATTATAGGAAGGATAGCTGATATACTTGAGTATAGTTAATAGAAAACCGGAAGGAGCTTACCGTTATGGGAAATAAATCGAGCAGTTACATACCGAAAACTCCCGAACATATCGAATGCAATATCGAAAAAACATTGCTGGTCTTAGGCGGAAAATGGGCATTTCTCGTCATCCGCGAGCTCTTTGGCGGCACGAAACGATTTGGCGAGCTGCAGCGGCAAATCCCGAATGTCAGTCCGCGGGCACTGACCACGACCCTTCGCCATCTGGAGGAACAGGGCGTGCTTGAACGCGAAGTATTCCCTACCGTTCCGGTTACGGTGGAATACACTCTAACGCCGAAAGGCATGGACCTGCATGTCATCTGCAAGGAAATGAAGCTGTGGGCGGCAAGGTGGACTTAAATCAAGATAACTTGAAGGCATCTGGCACTCGAGATTAGACCAAGCGGTTAGCTCAAAAATAAAGCAGCGACGGTTTCCGTTTAACCGGAACCGCCGCTGCTTTTCTAAGCTTGCTATTTATTGATTGTAGATTATATTTAATCGTTATTTGTTGTTTTGATTGTCGCGGGATTCTCCGCCCTTGCGACCGATTTCCTCATAAAATTCCTTACCATGGGACTCTGATGTGGCTTCTCCGCCTTTGCGGCCGATTTCTTGATAAAACTCCTTGTCGTGATTCTTGGCCGTTGCTTCGCCGCCTTTGCGTCCCGCTTCTTCTCTGCTCATTTTGTTATCATTGTTGTTAGCCATTGTTCATCACTCCTAAGTTGTTTTTTTGTTGCTGCTATGTCATGTATTTAACCCTTCCGATAAATTCTAAACACCCTTAAAAATGACAAAAGCCGCGACTCGCGCGGCTTAATCATCCTATTTACGTCAGAAGCGCATACGCCTCCGCAGCCGCATGCAGATAATAAGCCAGCCCCGTTTGCTGCTCCTCCAGCATCCGGAGATGAAAGTCATCACTCAGAAAAAACTTCGTTTGACCCGCAAAATCCGCAGCCGTAAAGGCGTGGCCCTGCTCATTCATAAACTGCAGGTGATCCCGAATCGAATCCCGTACTCGCACATCATCGTGTTTGATCCCCTTTTTCAACGCATTTGCCATGTCTGCCATAAAGGCAGCCGCTTCCCTTGCCTGCTCGTTCATGCTTGGCACATCAACGGGTTCACCCTCGAGCAAATCCACATCATACTGCTCTTTCAGGTGCTCATTTTGCTCCGCTAAGGCTTCCTTCCATTCTTCTTCGCTCTCAAAACCTTTGAATAATTCCTGAGCCTCCATGTGCTTGCCCTCCTCCGTACTGGTTAAGGATGTTCTTAAGGTTTTCAGAATCGTATCCAATCGATCTGCGCGATCCATCAGCTGCTTCTCCTGTTGTAACAGCATCTTCCGCCGTTCAGGGGCCTTCTCCATCAGTGCCTTGATTTGGTCCAACGAAAAATCCATTTCCCTGTAAAACAGAATGTGCTGCAATCGCTCCAGCTCGGCAGTACCGTACAAGCGATAACCCGCTTCACTGATCTCGGCAGGCAAGAGCAGGCCGATTTTATGATAATGATGCAGCGCTTTGATGGTCACCCCGGAAAGCTCCGAAACCTCTTTTACCGTGTATAACATACGCTGGTTCCCTCCTTCGACTTCCAGTCTAAGGTCTCCCCTTGGAGGAGAGTCAACCCGTTTATCCGACCGGAATATATCGACTTTTCCGAATCGTTTTTCCGGGAAAATATGATTTTTGTTCATTATTTTGCTAGAATGGTCAATTATGCAGTAGAACAACAGAAAGGATGTTACAGGAACTATGAAAAGGAAATGGTTAAAATACACCATGCTCTTATTATCCGTTGGAATCTTGGGGATTATCTCGTACTATACCTACGCTATCATACAATTCTCAAACCAAATTTCGACCGCTTCGAATCCCGCGGAGCCAACGGAAACCTCGGGCGCTGCGTCGGAGGAAATCATCGAAATACCCAAGTGGGAGGGTAAAGAACGCATTAATATTCTCCTGATTGGAGGAGATTCCCGGGGAGACGATGCCGGCAGATCCGACACCATGCTGGTGGCCTCCATCGATCCTGTCACGAAAAGAGCCCATTTGTTCTCGATTTTGCGAGACACCTATGTGAACATCCCCGGCCATGGCAAAGGACGACTGAATTCGGCATTTGCTTACGGCGGAATCGAGTTGACCAGACAAACGATCAGTGATCTGCTGGACCTGCCCATACATAAATATGTTTACACCGATTTTGTTGGATTCATAGCCCTGGTTGACGCCATTGACGGAGTCGACATAGAAGTGGAGAAAGACATGTATTACACAAGCAAAGCGGACAAGCATATGTACGACATCGATTTAAAACAAGGGCTGCAGCATCTCGACGGCAAGATGGCGCTGCAATATGTTCGATTCAGACACGATGCGAAGTCCGATTTTGCCCGTACGGAACGACAACGGATTCTCATGACGGAAGTCGCCAGGAAGATGCAGACCACGGGCTCATTAATCAAGCTGCCCAGCATCCTGGAATCAATTGCGCCATACATCGAAACCGATCTAAGCCCCAAAGAAATGCTGAAGCTGATGGCTCTCGGTTTTGATGTGAATATGGATAAAATCGACCAGCAGCAGCTTCCGCCGTTCTCACTGCTGACAAACGAGAAGGCCGGACGGGCACAAGTGCTCGGCGTAGATAAATCGAAACTGCGGCAGTATGTGAAGCAGTTATTCGAAAATGACGCTGCTCAATAAAATAGCAATCACCAGAAAGAGGGCGCAGCCCTCTTTTTTGCGTTAATTTCCTAGATCGTTCGTGGACGCTCATGCAATAAATCCGATGGGGCGCTGCCCGTGACTCGTTTATAAATTCTATAGAAGTAGGAGAGGTCCTGATATCCGAGAAATACGGCAATCTCCTGTACCGTCAGCTGCGATTCCGTTAACAAATACACTGCCCGTTTGATCCGCTGGGCGTGCACGTACTGGCTGATGGTCTGCCCCGTAACACTCTTAAAGAGTACCGCTGCGTAATTTGGGGTTTTGCCGATGGCATCGCCCAGCTCCTCTTTCGTTATTTTCTCTCGGTAATGCCGCTCAATATAAGACTTCATCCGTTCCACATGCAAGTGCTTCTCCGGCGTAATGACGCCCTTGGCCAGCTCACGACTGATATAAATCAACACTTCTGTCAATAATGCTTCTATCATCAAGACATAATAAGATGGACGTTCCTGCCACTGCTGATGGATCACCTTCAACCGTTCGCGGATCAACTCATAACAGCCGGGTTTATGTTTTAATGCTTCTTCTCGTTCAAGCACCGATAATCCCGTCGATAGCTGGTCTGTCCACTCAACGGCAATTTGCGTGTGTGTTACGGTTGGGATGCTTTTGCCATAATACGGAACACCGGCTGGAATAAGCAGCAATTCCCCTTTCTCCATAATCTGCTTATCCCCATTCACCCAATATACACATTTTCCATATGTCACAAGGCTTAAGCGCCATGCTCGCTTCTCATTGTCAACTGCTTCATACCAATCGACACCGCTAATTTGTTTTACTTCTACCGGAATGATCATAACTCACCTCCATTGCGATACTATAATCCATTCATTGTACTATAGTTCATATCACGATTCGACAAGACAGGCTACAATGTGATCATTAGGGTAGTTTGAATGAGCTCGAATGCTGCAAAAAGCTGACGAGTGCAAATACAAAGGAGGAACAAACAGCCATGCTAAAAACGAAAATTATTTGTACGATGGGACCCGCGTGCGATTCCATTGAGCTGTTGAAAAACATGATTCAAGAGGGAATGACCGTTGCCCGTTTGAATATGGCACACGGAGAGCCGGAAGATCACGTGGCCCGTATCCGGAATATTCGCCAGGCCGCATCCGAATTAAACACGTATGTCCCCATCATGATGGACATTAAAGGACCCGAAGTACGGATCGGCAAGCTGAAGGAGGCTTCCTGCCTGCTGAAGCCAGGTGAGGAGCTGATCCTGACTACAGAAGAAATTCTGGGCGATGCACACCGCATTTCGGTCAATTATGCCGAATTACATCTAGTGGTTAAGCCGGGAGACCGTATCTTGATTGATGATGGCCTCGTAGACCTGAACGTTCTCCGTGTAGATGGGAAGGACATTCACTGTAAAATCATTAGCGGCGGCGTGCTTAAACCTCGTAAAGGTGTCAACCTCCCCGGCATCAAAACGACACTTCCTGGGGTCACCGAGCGTGACGTCATGCATATCGGCTTCGGTCTCGAGAACGACATTGAGATCATTGCCGCTTCTTTCGTGCGCCATGGCGACAACATCCGTGAAATTCGCAGCATCCTGAAGGAACGCGGTGCGGATCATGTACAGATCATCTCCAAGATTGAAAATGAAGAGGGGATGCAGAACCTGGATGACATTATTGAAGCATCCGACGGAATCATGGTCGCCCGCGGAGACCTTGGCGTTGAAGTGCCAATTGAAGAAGTACCTATGATGCAAAAAGAAATGATCGATAAATGCAACCTGGCCGGCAAACCGGTAATCGTCGCAACACACATGCTGGAATCGATGCAGGTCAATCCCCGTCCAACCCGCTCCGAGGTGAGCGACGTGGCTAACGCGGTGATCCAGGGCGCTGATGTTGTCATGCTCTCGGGCGAATCCGCTGCGGGCAAATATCCGGTAGAATCCGTGCGCACGATGGCGGCAGTTGCCCGCCGCGCCGAAACGATGATCGATTATAAAGACCAATTCGCTTTCAAATCCAGACAGCAAGTAGCCGATATTACCGAGGTTATTAGTCAGGGTGCGGTTAGCTCCTCCCTCGTGCTGAATGCCAAAGCTATCATTACGTCAACGGAGAGCGGATTTACGGCGCGGATGATTTCGAAATATCGGCCACAGGCACCGATTATCGCGGTCACACAGCATGAAGAAGTGCTGGCCAAAATCTGCTTGCTCTCCGGCGTCATTCCGGTAAAAGGCGACAAGGTCACAACGACGGACGAAATGTTCGAATCCGCCACCCGCAATGCCATCAAGACAGGCTACATCGAAAAAGGCGACATTATCGTACTATCTGCCGGCGTGCCGATCGGTCAATCCGGTAACACGAATCTGATTAAGGTTATGCAAGTGTAACGGGTATTCTGAAAAAAGACCTCTTCGTAAATATTTTCGGTGCCAATCCATCCCTCTAGGCATATAACTAACTCAGAGGAATCAGCGCGAAGAATGAATTATCGCTGCCGTAATGGATGAACCGAGCATGTTATCGGGAGGTCTTACAAATATGCGTATACCGTATCATTCCATGGAGGGCCAGTGGCAGCAGCCTGCCGCCCTTCATGATAAGCAAGCCCATAGCTATACAAGTCCGTACCAGATGCTCTTCCACTGGAACCGCCTGGACTGGAACTTCCCGAATGCTGCGATGAAGCAGCGCTTCGAGGAGCATCAGTATTGGAAGCACTGCATGCCCGCAGGCGTCAAAGTGGACCTACAGGGACGATTCTATGTATCGGTGCCGCGCTGGGCGGAAGGGGTTCCCGCTACGCTGAATACCATTGTGATGGTGAACGGCAAGCCCGTACTGGAGGCTTTTCCAAGCTGGGAGTGGAATACACCGGGGGATGTGCGAATGCTGCAATCTGTCCTTGGCTACGAGATTGATGAGCATCATCGGATGTGGATTCTGGATCAAGGAAAAATCGCATACGATACTTCGCCCGAAGGCTCGCAAAAGCTGGTCATCTGGGATCTAAACGCTAACCGCCTGCTCGATTCCATTGTCATTCCGGATGATATTGCTCCACCCCGAACGTCGTTCCTGAACGACATCGTGGTGGATAACCGAAACGGTTATGCCTATATCACCGATTCGGGCTCCGGCTGGCCGGACCATCCGCTGTATGGCGGAATTATCGTCTACAATATGAGAACGAAGAAATTTCGGCGCGTCCTCGACAGTCATTACAGTACGCAGGACGTGCCCCGATTCCGGTTTGAGATTGATACCGAGCCGGTATACCGCAACAAGCCGATCCGGATTGGCGCCGACGGCATAGCATTATCCGCGGATCGCGGAACTCTATTCTACTGCCCGGTAACGGGGCGCAATCTGTACGCTATCGATACAGGGCTGCTGCGGAATTTCAATATTCCCGATTCGATCATCCGGAATTCCGTTCAGATCCTGGGCAGCAAAGGAACGACAACCGACGGCATGCATGCCGACAATCAAGGCCATATATTCTACACCATGCTCGAAGGCAAGGGGATTGGTTACTATTCACCGTACACGCGCTCGTTCATCAAGCTGCTGTCCGACGACAGGATGCTGTGGGTAGACGGGGTGGCTTTTGATCAATGCGGCTCCATCATCTTCAACAACAACCGCCTGCACCGCATGTTTGAAGAGCCGCAGCAGATCGACTGGGACGATCCTTACAATCTGATTATATGGAGAGCCTACCTCGGGCCGGATGTGAAGTCGTATTTGTATGGTTGATGTTTAAGAAAAAAGGGTTTGGCAGATCGGGCGTTCATGCCCTCTGCCTAACCCTTTTTGTTATATACCTGCAACGCTTGACCTCAATGACTGGCAACCTCGCAGTCATTGACCTGCGTAAGCGATGTGGTTATCTGCCTCGATTATCCTAAAGCGACTGGTTCCTTCACTACGATTGGGCTTTTACCACGGCTCCCTGAACCCCTGCCTATCATTCTCGCAGAAACGCAACAGCTTCATTCGAAGCCCCTCATACCAAGGGGGAACATCCGTCAAATCGCTGTCCTCCAGGGAACGCAGCACTCTGGCAAATCCGTACAGCCGCTCGAATCGGCGAAATCTTGCAAACTCCGTCTCCAGCTCGTGATCCAAACTGCGGATGGAGCGATACAATCGGAGATCGGCTGCTTGCCGTAGATCATCTTCACCATGCTGTCCAGGATGAATTTAGGTCCCGTATCTCCGGTCGAAGCCAGATCCGGGAACTTGGAGAAGCTGTTCAGATTCGCCATGAACGTAATGCCGCCGCGACCTTCATTGCTCAGCACATCGCTGAACGCCTTGATCACGTCCTGGCCATCCTCGGTAAGGGCCGTCTGCTTCTTATTATAGGTCAGCTCGTGAACGAACCACAGCTGGTTGGCTCGGAAGCCCGCTTCATCCACCTCTTGTTTGGTCACAGGCCATTTATAGTTGATATTCCCGTTCTCCATTGTATAATTCTCGCCTTCAATCCCGAAGGAGAAGAACATATCGGCTTCCTCCGTCAGCATCCAATCCAGGAATTTAATGATTTTGATGGCTTTCTCTTTTCCCACTTTGTTATTGATATAATACGTGGTCGATACCGAACTGTATAAGCCGAGTCCGCCCTTGCCGTCCGGTCCGGTCGGGGATGGGTAAATATCCACTTTCATCGAAGGATCCACTTCCTTCAGCTTGGTGCGGAATCCGATCAGCCCCTCGCCGTTGGATGCCCACATCCCAGATTTGCCGGCATTGATATTGCGTCCGTAATCCTCTTGAGAGAGCGAAGCGAAATCCTTCGGGATCAGACCCTCATCGTACATCGTCTTATATGTCTGGAGCGCCTTGGTCATGTTCTCGACATCGAAGAATTTCGGTACGACCTCCCCATTCAGCTCCATGAACTGAACGGCAGCACATCGTATGCCCCAAGGAAAGTATCCGCATATTTAAAGCCCTCACGGTACTGGTAGGGGTGCTCTACACCCAGCTTCTTAAAGGCACGCAGCATATCCAGATACTCTTCCACGGTTCTAGGCGCTTCCTTAATGCCGGCCTTCTCCATCAGATCCGTACGAATGAACGTGGCGCGGCGCGACGGATTTTCCAGCCAGGCCGGGATGCCGTAGATTTTGCCGTCATACGATACTTCTTCCCATGCGGCCGGGGTAACCAGTTTCATGAGGTTCGGAGCAAACTCCTTGAGGAGATCATCCAGCGGCATGAACACCCCGGCTTCCACCGAGCCTGACATCGATCCTGTCGTTGGACCTCCTCGCATATTCCCTACAACGTCCGGGATTTCGTTGCCTGCAAACATCAGACTCATCTTCTGATCAAATTCCTTGTGGGACATCAAGCGGATATCGAGATCCGTGTTCGTCATCTCCTCCAGCTTCAGAACCCATTTGTCCTTATTGATATCGGGTGACGATTCAATGTAGGTGTTGCCGCCCGTGGAGAAAGAAATCGAGAAGGACAGCTTGTTGGAGTCTGTACCTTGCTTCGTTTCTTCCGGCTTGGGACTGACAGTTCCTTCTTCCGGTTTCCCCCCGCATCCCGCGAGCAGTGACATCATCATGACGCTGATCAGTAAGACCGTCCAATTTTTTTCATCAACCTCTCCCCTTTTTCACAAAAATAGACAAGTGGCTCATTCATGAGGTAAGCGCTTTCGTTAAATCCATTTCATCGTAGCTCATAACCCTCATATGCAGTATTGGCGTTCTTATTATGGGATTGTGTTCTTTTACGATCAAGATTTGATCGAACCGATGAGCATGCCCTTCATAAAATATTTCTGCAGGAACGGGTAGACCAGGATGATCGGCAGCGTAGCGATCACAATCGTGGCCATCTTGATGCCCTCCGGGGACATGTTCGCCAGATTCTCAAACGTGGTGTCCATCTCTCCCATCTGATCGGTTATGACGATCTCTCTCAGACGAACCTGAAGCGGAAATAGTTTACGGCTATTGATATAATATAAAGCGGACGAATACGAATTCCAATGCGCAACGGCATAAAACAATCCCATCGTCGCCATGATCGGCTTGGACAAAGGCAGCACGATGCTCGATATGATCCGCAACTCCCCGCACCCGTCGATCCGGGCCGAATCAATGATTTCGTTCGGAAGATTCATGAAGAACGAGCGCATGATGAACAGGTTGTATGCGCTGATCGCGCCCGGAATGATCAGGGCCCATACCGTATCCAGCATGTTCAGTGATTTAATGAGCAGATAATTCGGGATCAGGGGCGCGCTGAAGATAAAAGTGACCAGCACGAGCATGAGAATGGCTTTTCGTCCCCGATATTCATTGCGCGACAGCGGATAGGCCAGCGAGGCCGTTGCGATCAGGTTGATCCCGGTCCCCACGACAGTCACGAATACACTGATCAGAAAGGAACGCCATACGGAAGTATCGTTCAAAACGATCGCATAGTTGGAGAGCGTGAACTCCACCGGCCACAGGCCAACGTCTCCCCGCGAAATGGCCACATCGCTGCTGAGCGATTGCGCCGCAACGTGCAGGATCGGGAATATCATGGCAACCGACACAACGGCCAGGAAGATAAAGTTGAAAATTTCGAATACGAATTCGCCTTTTGATCTTTTTATCATGTTTTCGGTCACCTGCCTAGTATAAGGAATTCCCGGTCGTTTTGCGGCTTATGGCGTTTCCGCCCACAATGAGCAGCAGCCCGATGAGAGATTTGAACAGCCCAATGGCTGTGGTGTAGCTGTACTGCTGTCCGAGCAGACCGACGCGGTAAATGTACGTATCCAGAATGTCGCCCTTATTCTCGTTCAAGGCATTCAGGAACACAAATACCCGCTCAAACCCGAAATCGAGGAAATTGCCGATGTTCAGCAGGAAAAGAATCATGATCGTGGGCAGAATCGACGGAATCGTAATCGCCAGGGTTTGGCGCCACCGGTTCGCGCCGTCTACGCGTGCAGCTTCATATAGGTCCGGGTTGATCCCGGCCAGTGCTGCCAGGTAAATAATCGTTCCCCAGCCCGCTTCCTTCCAAATGCCGGAGCCGATCAGAATGCTGCGAATATAGCTTTCCTCGCCAAGGAAGTAAATCAGTTCGAGTCCCACCCACATCAAAATCTGATTCATGATGCCCGTGGTCGGAGACAGAATGCCTACCGCAATCCCCCCGATAATGACCCAGGACAGAAAGTGAGGCATGTAGATAACGGTTTGCAGCACCCGCTTGTACAGGACAAGACGAATCTCGTTCAACAGCAGGGCCAGAATGATCGGGATTGGAAAAGCAAATACGATGCTGTACATCCCGATCAACAGGGTGTTCCAGAAGATCCGCAGAAACTCTTCGTACTGAAACATGCGATAGAACTGATCCAGCCCCACCCATGGGCTTTCCCATATGCCTTTGAATAAGTTGTACTCCTGAAAAGCCATGGCGCTGCCGAATAAAGGGACATATTTAAATACCAGAAAATAGAGGATGCCCGGAATCGAGATGAGGTATATCGCCTTGTACTTGCGAAAGCTGGATAACCATTCCCGGCTCCGCGCTGACGGTGTTAGCCGCGTGCTTGGGTTGATGTTCGCCATAAGGACCTCCCGTTGTAAGTTTTCCTTCGTATTCATCGTATAAGCGGAGGGCCTTGCCAACAATGGCGGCATTTGTTTGTCGATGTGTTTTTTTACGATTGTGTTTAAAATGGGGGATGTGAGGCGGAATAGAGAAAAAAGCCCTTCTGCTATCATGGTCTATCCGGCCATGGTAAGCGGAAGGGCTTGCAAGGGGAAGAAAACGCAGCCTTGCATGGGCATGAGTCGCTGAGAATAGTCGGGCATTTCTCACCATACACGCTCCCATCCACGGTGCAACATCGCATGACGGAGGGCGACCATCCGTTTCAGGTGCTGTTTATCATGCTTCGAATCGGATATGGATCGCTCTTATTCGTCGTCGTTCTCCGTAATCTCCCGAATCGGAATCGCCATGTTCCAGGTCTCCGTACAATCGTAAAACCCGCTGCTCCCGTCTGAAGTCGCAGCAAACATCCAGGCCGGACGACCGTCCTCCATGAGCAAAAACGGGCGTTCGAGGTTACCCATCAACCGTTCCGTGCCATCGTCCCACCGTACTCTGCGAGAGTACACGGGTTCCCCTGGTTTGGTTGTCATCTTCCACTGTTCCCCGTTCGCTGACCACGCATGGACTCCGCTATAGCGCTCCCCGCAGATGGAGCCGTCCATGTCCTTGGCAATCATCTCGTACCCGCGTGCCGTACGCCAAATGAAGGGATCTTCTATATGAATCGACGGAGGAAACAGTGGTTCAGGCTGACGGGTGTAAGGACCGTACACCGATTCGGCGCAGGCCAAGCCCAACTGCATGTTGCCATAGGAATGCCCTTCATAGGGACGAGATTTATAGATGAGCTTCACCGAACCGTCCTCATGAACACAGGGGGCAGGATTAGACACCAAGAAGCTGTCAAAATGATTTGGACGCGGCAACAGAACCGGATGGTCCCTCCGTGTCCAAGGGCCGGTTATGGAAGGAGCGGTCGCAACCCCGATCCGTTTGTTCGCCCTGGCAGCCACGACGAGCGGATCATTCGGAAGCAGCGGCTCCCCTTCTTCAGGGAGGGGAAACGGAAACGTCGTGCCCATGTAATAGAGGACGTATGAGCCCTCAACCTTCACGATATGCGGGTTGTGCACGCTGCATCCGTCCCAATAGGCCGGGGATCTGGCCTCAAGTACCGTCTCCTCGTATACGTACGGTCCGGCCGGATGGTCGGAGACCGCACGGACGATCTCCGAGGCCGCAAGCCAGCCGGGATGCATAGGCAAAGATTTCGGCCAGCGCGAAGCAAACATATGGTACCGGCCATCCTCACCCTGGATAACGCTGCCGCACCATATCCAATATCCCGGCATTCGAAAGCCTCCTCCAACCGGTGCAGGATCAAATACGATTTTCATTGATTCCTCACTCCCTCTCCATTGGCAATAGCGTAACCTTGCGCAAATTCATTAATGAATCAGAAACCAGCAATAGCCCCCGTACTTCAAGACGATGTACGCCTGCCGAGAGAATGGTCAGTTGACCCATTTCAAATTCTCCCCAGCATCCGTCCCCACCCGTATCGTAAGCGGTACAAGTCAGCTTTTGTCCATCCAGAGACAACTCATAACGTCCTCCTGCCTGATCCGCTCCGGCGGCCAAGGTGACGATCACTCGGCACTGGACGGGCACTTCTTCCTCTGAACGGAACGTCCATTGAACAGCCGCATTTGGAGCGGCCCAGCCGGTAACGCCATCATGACCGCGTTTTCCGTTATCGTATCGCAGGCCATCGCCCTCGATAACACCATCATAGGCCCGGAACGTATTCGCCATCTGGCATATAAACCTGGGAGTGAGATTCGTCTCCAGCGCTCCATCCAGCTTTAGCTTGATCACCGTCGCATAGACGTCCTGATGTACCGAACGCACATCAATCTGCCAATCGCATGGCCCAAGCTGTTGAATCGGCAGGTTGTCCTCGTTCGCTCTCGTTCCGATAGGCCTCGCATATTGAACTCCGCTAGCGAGACCAGGCAGGACCAAGAAACCGTCCTGCGGCCAATCCCTCACCCAGCAGGTACAAGAGATTCTCATCCGGTTTCCATGTGCAATAACCCCACTGCGGCGTACCGATCGGACTGCCGCTCGTGCCGTATATCGCCTCGCCGTTCCGCTCTAAAAAGCTGCCCACCGTCTCCAGCAGACTTCTCGATGTATCGTCAATCACCCCGTTTCCGAGCGGCCCGACATTCAGTACCAGATTACCGTTCGTGGCGGCCACGCGCAGCAGCTGTTCGATCAATTCATCCGGACTCTTCCAATGGTCACCGTCATATCGGAACCCCCAGGAATCATTCAGCGTATGAATCGATTCCCAGTCCGGCTGCACCGGATGGAACCGGAGCTGGTTATCATGCGGATTGCCGTAATCCGCAAACCAGTCATCCCGCAGCCGCTTGTTAATCAAGCAATCCGGCTGCAGCCGGCGTACCAGATCATAGAACCACACGGCATGCTCGTCGCTGATCTTATGACCGCAATCAAACCACATCAAACCAATCGGACCGTAATCGATCAACAGCTCCTCTACTTGAGGAAGAGCTTTCTCGTGAAGGTAACGTTCGAAGCGTTCCCGCTTATCGTCATCTTCGATCCATTCCTCCAGTTGATCCCATGCGCCGATATTCCCCGGGTAATCCAGCGTGTTCCCCTGCGAATCCGGGTGATGCCAGTCCATGGCATGGGAATAGTAGATTCCAAGGCGAATCCCCTCCGCTTCGCAGACCTCTGCCAGCTCCTTGATCGGATCCCTTGGAAAATGAGCGTGACGAGTAATCGAATAATCGCTGACCTTGGAATCGTACATCGCAAACCCATCATGATGCTTGGCTGTCACGATAAGATATTTTGCCCCGGACCGCTTGGCCAGCGATACCCACTCGTGCGCATCAAACGTTTCCGGGTTCATCCCGGCTGCCGCCTCCGCATACTCGGCCACCGGAATCTTTCCCCTTAACTGGATATGCTCCGCATAATTCGCATCCACTCGTTCGCCGTTCCACATCCCGCCCAGCATCGAATATGGCGCCCAATGGACAAAAAGCCCAAACCTTGCTTCTCTCCACCAGGCTATCCAATGGTTACGATCATTATCACTTACCAGCTTATCGCTTGTAAGAGCATTCGACCTTTCCTGCTCCAGTCCTGCCCCGTCCATATATTCATCCCGCTTCATACACGCCCTCCTCACTCGCTTGCCATCGGCTGCAAGTTCTTTGCTTTCATTATAGAAATAACGCTGGTGCAGCCTCTTTGTTTTTTTGAGTTGGGGTTGTGTTTTGTTGAGGTGGGGGGCTTCTGTTTGGATGTCACAGTAATTCCATTAGAACAGAAGTACAAACTCTAAATGAGATTAATTTTTCTTATATTGCATCCGTTTTGAGCAAGCAGCATAACGTACAAAAAAAGAGCTGTACTCCCGAATGGGATACAGCTCTTCTTGAGGAAAGCTAACTATTATTTCATAAAGCCAGCAATTCCACATGTTCATTTGTCATTTCATTTTTTTCGTAAACATGTCCATTGAATTAATTTACTTGGTTTCAGGGTTACGTCGCCCACATCATCATCGCCTAAAATCACGGCTTGTTCATCAGGGTATTCGTTTGGATTTCGATATAATCAATTGTCCAAACTCTGTTATAACGTTTACTCGCTTTTGACCTTCAAGTACTTTTTTGATCTTTTCTGAGTACTAGATGATCCTCTAACGCTATTTATCACTCCTCATCCACTTCACCAGTGCAGCCATTTCGGGTCTGAACCAAAGTTCCGTATGGGTGGCGACATATTCTATTGCTTCATTCTCGTCACCAAATCCTATATACTCCGGCCTTACATCGGGAAGCTTCTTCTGACCGTATAAATAGGCGGGGACAAAAGCATTGGACAGAATAGCAGCTTCCCTGAAACCGAACAGCTCGGAGCTAATCCCATGCTGTAAATACTCCATGACCAATCTATCGTAAGTCATGAAGGCAGTGTTGTCCGAGTACGTTCGAAACAAACCCTCAGCCGCTTTAAAATCTCGATGCAGCAAGTATAACATCAGGAGTTCGTAACGGACTCCTATATTATCGTTCGGGCATAACTCGAGCATTTCCTCAGCCTCACGAATGGCAGCAGTATCATCGCCACTCTCCCTTAACAGATACATATAAAAGTGTTTGAGTCTCATATACGGACGTGTTTCTATCAATCCCCAAAAATACCCCTTATTTTCAGCAAAATAGGCAGGGCCGAAATGTTCTTTTACAGCCTTGAGTCCCATCTGACTCGCTGCCAGCGCTTCATCCAAAGTATCAGCTTCCTGACCAATGACAAGGTATGCATCGGCATTGCCCGGGTCCAATTCATATGCTTTCCATGCAAGTTGAGTCCGCTTAAAGGAATCTCGCTCCCGCTCCGCATGCCGAAGCAATTCCTGTGCCTGTGCGCCATCACTTTTCGGCAAATTCGGCGATTTAATGCCGCCTTGCATAGAAGTATTCAAAAAACGCTCCATTTCTTCCTCTGACTGAAAATTTTGCTGCTGCATCCATTCGGTCATCGCCAACATCTGCTCCTCCGGATCGGCAGTGTGCTCAAACAGATAATCGAATATTTTAGCATAAGCGCTTCCCAACGTCCCAACAGAGATCTGGTGCTTGTCCGCCAGCTCGGACTGAGTGAGTCGAATACCCAATATACCAATAAGCAAGTATTCCAATGCACCGGCATATCCACCAGGTTTGCGGAATTTTGGATTAACTTCATCCGCATAATCTTTCCATAACATGATGAGGCTGATCAATAGATTTGCAGATTCTGAACCCTTCAATTGGTACTCCCGGTAAAGCTGCGGAAATAAATTGTCAGCCAACTCGCGGTGAGCATCGGATTTCCACTTCAACTCGTTATTGATCATATTTCGAAGTTTTCTATGGTCCAGCCGGTTTTGCTCTGGTTCTTTCATCGTACTGGGAAAAGGAATAACCTTCTGGTTTCCGTTCTGGCTGTGATGGGTTTGCTCGTCCAGACTCAGACAGCAATTTTTGTATTTTTTACCACTTCCGCAGTGACAGCGTTCATTTCTTCCCAGGGTTTTCATGTTCAACTCCTCCTTTTCGTTCAACATATCGGCATATCCCTAAGAAATTCGAACTTTGTACGTTAATTTACGGACGCCACTTCAATCCGCTTCTTAATTCCAATTACACGGCTCTTCGGCACCGTAGGGTCATGCTGAACAATATAGGATAATGCAAAGCGGTCTAAATAGGTTTGTTCATGAGACTTCGGCGTCAGAATGATCAGCTTTCTCTTAAGCTCTTGTTGGTACAGGTCAAACACCTTCAGCTTTCGCTGCTCATCCAGGGCGCTATCAAATTCATCCAACACAATGAATCCAGGAGCGGTTTGAAGATTTTGAAGTAGTGCCAGAGCAAACAGCAGCGAGCTTAAAGACTCCTCTCCTCCTGACACGCCTTTACCTACTCTCCCACCTCTGCCCTTAATGCTTACATCCTCCAGTGCTCCACGATGACCTTCCTTCCGAGCTTTAATATACAGATGAAAATTCGGTCTCTTATCACGATGGCTTTCAAGCTTCTCCCACTCAATTTCCCCTTCAAATTGAAAGAGGCTCATGTAGGTTTTAAATCGCTGACGAATTTCGAGAACTCTCATGTTAATCGTAGTTTCTAACTGATCGGCAAGCTCTTCCGTTCGTTCTCGGTCCTCCTCAAATAATAAGCTCGTCCGACTAAACTCATCTTGGGTACGATGGAATTCTTTTTCAGCCGTCTTGTAATTTTCGGGAGCCGCCGGATCAATCCCTGTTTCCCTGCGAGCATGATCGAATGTAACTCGGCCACTTTCCAGTTCTGAGTGAATAGCAGAACTACTGATACGCCGCTCGGACTGTGTGCCCTCCTGCTGTGATTGTCTTTCTATTAAAACCTCATTGTAAATGGAAGGTGCCAGTATTTTAAAATCTTCCAGTTCCCGGGAAAGATGAATCTGCTCACCGTTCCTCGTATCCAGTTGTTCACGTCGAGAAGTCATTTGGTTCTCAATCTGCGAAAGCTTGCGCACTTCACGATCCTTCGCATACTGAATCTCTTGAAGACGGCGCTCCTGTTTACGGCTCTCTCGTTCCAACTTATCTAATTGATCCTCTCCAGTCTCCATCTGTTGTTTTAGTCCTTCAACCTGATTCAATAACATTTCCTTATTTCGTTGATACTGGTGCAGCTGTTCATATTTTTCCTTAAGCTCGCCTAATCTTAGGTAGAAATCAGCTTCTTGTTGTAAAATCCCGATAAAGTAACTTCGTTCCGCACACTCGTTTTTTAGAACGTCTATATTTTCTTGGATCTTCTTTTTCTCTATCGCCAGTTCCTCTCGTCTGCGAAGTTCCTGTTCAGATTTCATCATTCGGTTAACTCGTTCATGCTCCTTCGTCTGAAAAGACTCTGCCTGACGCACTTGCTGAATCATTCCGTTCAGAAGCTGAAGCTGCTTATTATCCTTCTGAAGAGACTCCTGGTAAGCCTCAACGGCTCGCAGCCCTTGATCCAGTTCTGTTTGCACCTGTGCTTTTCGGGCTATCATCGCTCGTGCACTTAGAATATACCGGTTCTTCTCTTGCTGACCCCGGATTCCACGTTGATCAATCAGCATTCCCTGCCGAATCTGAAGTTCGTCTCCCGTAAAGAACTGTTCAATCCACCAAAGGGCCTTAACTGCATAGGGAAAGGTTTCCTGTGACAGCTCCCCCTTCACCTGAAGCTGCAATTCGGGCAGTTCTGTAACCGAACGATCGGGTACTACTTTTCGTAGCGGAACATGGTATAGATCATTCGGTACATACGATTCATTACCATCAAAAAACACGGTATATTTCATTGAGTTGAATAACTCCTCAGCCTTTAGCTGCGCGGAGTTGTTTAACTCTACAAGATCACGTAGTGGGTAAGCACGAATTCCTTTGGCCTGAAAATATTTCAGCGATTCCAGTTGCCGATGTGACCAGTCCTGATTGTTCTCAAGTCGTTCCAGCTCTTCCTGCAACTCCCGAACCTGATGCTTGCCATCATATAACTTATCCTTTGTCGTATTTATGGAACTTTCAAGTCGATCCATTTCTTGCTGGACCGCATGACTGCTTATATAGGTATCCAGCAGTTCCTGATAAACCTGCTCTTCCGCGCGATCTTTATCGATCAGTGCCCTTAAGTTAGCGATCTGGGTTGTAGCTTCCACACTTTGATTATCATTTTCCGAGATGCTCTGCTGCAACCTCGCCTCTTGCAGCTTAACCTCATTTAAACGACGGGATACCTGCTCTAGTTGGTGCTTAACTTCCGTCTCCGTCCTGGTGATCTGCTCTTTCTCTTTGCTAATCGAATGCAGCTCCTGCCCCAGCTCGTCAATCATGGTTTTGACTTGCTTCAACTGATCCTCAAGCTCAGATAGCTGCTCCTCCTCTAGTTTCAGTCGATCCTGAAGCTGATTGATGTTTGCCGTAATCTTGACCCCATCCTCTTTGGCTTCAACTTCTTCGGCTTTGGCCTCATGGATACGTTCTTGTTGCTCATCTCGATCTATAAGAAGCTGATCAATCTGTTCACACAGCTGCCGGATCTCCTTCTTATAAGCATCCTCAAGCTGAAGCATGGCCTTGCTGTATCTTTTTCCGCCGTCGATCAGACGCTTCTGATTACTTTCATACCGTTCGAGATCTGTCTTGAGTCGCTGTAACGTTTGCTTCTGATACAATACATTGTTCTCGGCCAATCTAAGGGTTTCTTGTGTTTCCTTCTGCCTGGCCATACTTTCTTCCCAGTTACGCTGGATCTGATCAATCCCGTACATTTCTGCAAATTCCCGGAACCGCTCCATCGGATTTTTCACCGCGAACTGATTCACTTCCTGCTGATACCAGATTAAATAAAACAGATCCGGATCAATTCGATACTTATACTGCAGATCTTTCTTGTAAGCTGTAAAATTATATTGCCGATCGCCTGAGGTGTACCGTATGACATCTTCCCATTCGTCAATCCGATCCCCGAAGGAAATCACATATTCCTTCTTAAAGGGTTGTCCGGGCTCCTGCTGAATGTGAAGGGAAAACTCGATAAAATCCGGAGCATCGATTCGCATAGACCCAGAGTTCTTAAACAGGAAGCGTATATGAGCTTTCCAGGTTTCATCATGAGCCAGGTTACGGGATCTGAGTCCATCCACTTCAACTTTGGCGGAATACAGAACAGCACCCATACAATACGTGATAGTTGATTTTCCCGCTCCGTTCGGTCCGGTAATAATAACATGCTCCTGCTGACCGGTTAGATCAAGTTCTGTAGGTCCATAATCTCGAATGCCATGAAAGCGCAATCGCCAGGGTATCATCGAGAATCACCATCCTCATCACGATATAAGTTGTAGCGTTTGAAAAATTTAAGCACTTCTTCTTTATTCAACTGGTTAGACTGACTAAACTCGACCGTACGACGCAAAAAGGAATCTGAAAACATATTCACGCCAATGGCTGTAAGCTGATAAGCCTTTTCCAGAGAACTTGCATCATACTCCTCCAGAGCTCCAATCTTTCGAAGAGAGTCAATATTTAGCAGCAAGCGTTGATTTGCTTTTGTCGTTTCATGTCCGAATGCATCCAATAGCTGATCAAACAGCGTGAATTCATGCTGAAGCACTTCTTGCTGATAAAACATATACAACAAAATAGCCAGACTTTCCTTAGACAACGTGCTTCTGGCTGCTCTGGCAGGGACCCTCATCATGGCAATAACCTGATCCCGACGTTCATCATAAATGACCTGAAAATATCGGTTCACCGCCTGATTTACTCTTAACAGAAATGATTGGAATTCATCATCATGATCAGAGATACGCAGCAGCCTTTCTATCTCTTTTCTAGACAAACCAAAATTGCCTGCTCGAAGTGTAGCTGAGGAGGAAAATAAGATATTCATAAATGCGAGTTCCTCTGCCTCTGAAAGAACACCTCTTAAAGCTTGTAAAGCATTAAGAGGATTCATATTTAACTCTTCTATATCGCCCTCAGTGATCTTGTTCTCCCCCATCCTTATCTTCACCACTTTCTTCCTGACTTTGCTCTTTACTGTATAGCCGCTTTTTGATGATATGATTTCTGTCTGCTTCATTCAACCATTCCCATTTACGCGATTGAACATGTTGCTTGCTTTCGCTAACCTTATCCGGAACAACCTCCAGCTTCTTATTGCCAACAAGAGCCGCAACCGCCGTTAAGGCATTGATTGCATCAGCCCATTTATCAGAGGTTGCTTCCAAAATGACTTGCTCGACCGGGACTTCATCTCGTTGTCCCATATATTTTTCAATCGCTTCTGTCTGAATCATGGATTTCGTCAGCAGCCACTTCGACTCTCCCATAACCTCATCCAGCTGATCCATAGAAATTTCATTGACGAGATATTTCGGCTCAGCCTCTTCTTCAAACACGGACCCCACAACAGGCTCATAAAACTCCAGATAATCAACAGCCTCCCTTATGGCTTCCGAAGATAATGGGGCAGCGAATTTTACAGGCACCCATAATCCGTCCAAGGCTTCGCCTTCATATTGATCCTGCTCCATAAAGCTCAGAATCTGATACGCATTGGGGATGTCCGATTCCACGGGCGGATCATACATCCGAATAATAAATTGTCTAACCTTCTCCGGGGCAATGGTGGAGGATAGAACGGTTTGTTGCATCGTTGTGAATTTTAGATATTTATTAATCATGCCAATACTAAGATTGGTTCCATCCACCAAGACAGCCGTTCCCTGATGCATCAGATTACTCAGAATCAGACTCTCCTCAAGGGTCTGGAACTGGTGAAATCTTTGAGTCAGCTTAATGTGTAACTCTTTCATCAACTGGTGGATGATCTCCAGCTGTGGCAAAGCATTCCGGTCTGCCAACAGCTCAAGCTCCCGATCCTTCATCAATTGAATGGCATTCTCGACATTGCGAATCATACTTGCGATTTTGTTGCCGCCAGATATGCCATGGTCATCATAGGCTTCACTTAGTTCAGCATCCCGTCTGGCCTGAAACAGGGATCGCCCGATATCATCATGCATGTAATAGGCAAGCGAGTCATTGGCCAGCCGTATGAGCGCGTCCATCATTCTTTTGCCAACGTCTCGCATCTTGAGCTGTCTGGACTGCTTGGATATCCAGTTGTATTTTACGAGGATATTGACGATTTGCTGTACTTTCTTCTTGTCCGGAGGCTGGGGATCTCGATAACGGTTCCGATATCGATAATAGAGGGTGTCCGAGTTCTCAATAGGCTCATCCAGCCCGAGCGCCTCTTCGTTAATCAACTGGATGATTCGCAAAAATCGCAGAATCTCAACCGGCGTTTGAAAATCATTCAATGTCCCGAGATCACTCAGCACCCCAGCCAGATAAGATAGATCCCTCATCGACTGAAGTAGCTCCGGGGCTGATTCATTACTATGAAAAATGGATATTAATACTGGATCCACCTTTTCCACTCTTCTGCCTCCCCTACAATTTGCTCCTGCTCCATCCTTGATGCTTGCAGAAGAATTCCCATATATTGCTCATAGTCGGACCACCGGGTAACAACTGCATGGTTATGACAGATCCACTTCGTTCTAAGAGAAAAGGATGAGACTACATCCGCCATTTCTCGAGAAATCATGAGCCCATGCTCATCATAATCACTCCAGAGAATGACCTGCTTCAGATTGCTCTGTGCAAGCAGCTTCATCAGAAAAATTCGATGGGATGTGCGGAGATGCCCATCTACACAGACAATAAGGGAGCCTGTATCGGCTACAAAATCTGCTTCCGCAGCCATTCTGGTTAATATTCCCCGATTTTCGACCAGCCATAAGATGCTTGCATTCGTATGATACTGACCCTGGGAGATCGATAAATCAGTTAACGCATGAACAGGGCCTGGCAAGAAGACGGACCAAGTCCCACTTAAATGTCCTGCAAAATATAACGGTGTAATCTTCCCCGAGCTGATATAACCCATGCTGTCTGCGGAACACTCTGACCAGTTCTCGAGATTCATAATAAAATCATGCTGGTATAGGTCGAAGGCTTTAGAGCCTCCAATTACTTCATAGTAATAACTTCCGATTTCCTTCCAGTCAAACACATTCTTGCTACTCGTTATCTTGAGGAATGCAAGACAGAAGGTTAAAAATTTGATCCTTTTTGGTATGTTCCAATTGAGAGGAAACCAACGTGTGGCTACAAGCTCTTCAAGACCCCAGCCCAGGCTCTCGGATATTCTATGCTTAAGTGTAGATAACAGGGCTGAACGATTCGGATCATGAAAGATTAGCGAATCCAGCAGTAACTGTGCTTCATCCTGGTAACGGGAAAGCTGCTGCACGTGTTCACTGTGCTTCTGATCTGCCTTCTGATACAGATAAGAGAATAGTCGAAATCCCATCCGATAGTAAATTTGGTCAACCGTTCTCCCATCTCTTTGAAACCGCAGCTCTTTCATAATCCATCCTTCACGCAGCCATTGAAAAGTCTGCTGACTCTCCGGTAGAACAGCCCTCTTACCAATCGTCCATTTCAATAGAGAACGATCGGGCTCGCTCTGATCGTTACTCCAATCCTCAACCGAAACCGTCACAACTCCAACTTTACGGAAGGTACGCGCTGTTTTTCTGATCATATCCATGTCGATCAGGAATGGTGCAACTTCTCTATCGTTAGGTGGGTCTAATTGCTCCCCGCTTTTTAGAATATGCTGGGACAAGTATGAACGAATGTCATCAATGGTAGTCATATAACCCCTCGCGATTATGAATATGTGTACTTCTCCCCAGTATAGCGTACCTGTACCTTTATAGGAAAAGGGGGAGTAAATGATATTAGCAGGTGATTGGGGACATATTGGCTGAGGACAATCTCTGGAGGGTGATAATAGTGGCGAAATTGAAGGGCATTCCTGCGGGTATGTTAAAAGGCCATTGATTGAATCATGGCCCTAACCGGATAACTTGTACCACCTGCTTTTGACCCATTCGGTGGGCGCGCCCGATCGCCTGCTCCTCAACCGAGGGATTCCACCAAAGATCATACAGAATGACGGTATCTGCCCCTAGCAGATTCAGTCCAGTGCCTCCGGCTTTCAGCGAAATGAGAGATATTTCTTTTTCCCCTTCAGTAAACCGTCGACAAAAACTTGACTCCCCATCTTACTTCAACTCTAACCTTATAACTAATACCATATAAACAAAAAAGACGTCCCAAATATTTCAGGATCGCCTAACAGGTCATGATTTATATCTCTATGAAATATGCGCAGGTTGCGTGCTTGAAACACCTTCCTCTATTGTTTGTCAATACTACGATGTAAACGACTTTCAGAACTTTTTTCGAGCTTTGTCTTACAAAAGCATATCGCCTTAACCGTTAAGACCACGATACTCCAACCGTTCCCATAAATTGTCATAACGTTGCTAATCTTCATCAGATACTCCATGTCTGAATTGTTCAAATAATTTTACACATTGCAGTGTCGCATTTTCATTGCGAATTTTAATAGCAGACGCAAGCCCATCTAAAGCACTTCTAGCTCCCTCATCATATCTTCCTTTTGTAAAATAATAACGTGACAGTTCGGCCTGAAACCGCACATATCGCTCTGCCCTTACTAAATAATTATATGTACCGTCGTCCTTTTGATTTAATGATAAAATATGATCTTCAAACTTTAGTAAAACATGATCTATATCGAACTGAAAACGATTAGCAGCTTGAAAAATCTTGGTTAACGCAGGCAGGATTTCATCTTCTTTTGTTTCAATAAATCCCACATATTCAGCAATAATTTCAAAATCACCCATCATTACCTTATATAAATATGTATTCGCTATAGCCCACATTTTAAAATTATCTTTAATCGCAAGTGCTTCTTCCGAGTCCTCTTTAACCCAGCTCAAGTCGGAATATAATGCCACATATCGTAATGCCTGCTCATAATCACCACGCTCATCACAGACAGCTGAACACATCAAATATGAATAAATGATATATAAAAACAACGGCTTTTGGGGCTCTTTATCATGATGATAGCGAATGCCATCCTTCTCATATTTAAAAGCATATTGAATCTTTGCCTTTCGTCCCATCTCTTTAGCCAACATATCAACCTTACTCCAATGGCGCAGAGAGCAGTATACATTGGCCAAATCTTTTAGCGCATCAAGCTGATCCACTTCATCTAAACGTTCGACGAATTCCTCAAATTTGGTGGCTGCCCGAAGATTTTTTTCCTGATCATGACCTAATGAGATTGTAAACAGTCGATAATGGCACAGAGCTAACCGTTCAGAATGTTGATATTTCTCACTCTCGGCTACTGATTCGTAAATAATTGAGGCAGCTGAATTTTTACCCTGATTAAACAAATCCTCTGCTGTGTCAAAAAGCATCGGCACATAAGCTAGGTTATCCGTCATGTATCGAACAACCTTCTGAATTAGCTCCAGCTTATCCAGTTCGGCACAGCGGTACAAAAACGGCTTTAGTCTTCGCCAATTCAGCGGATAAGCAAAACATTCATCCGCATACAGCTCATAAAAGCTGCCTTCGGGAAGTCCCATCGCCGATACCATTCGATCTAATTGCTGCATAGCAATGGGGCGTACACCCTTAATAATAGTGCTTAACGTCCCTGAGTTAATTTTTGATAGTTCTGCAAATTGATTTATAGTTAATCCCGTCTTTTTCAGGTGAAAATCCAATTCTGATCGTATCGTGGTTGTATGTATCAATTCAAACAACCTCCAATAAGAATATCCGCATACCGAACATCCATAATTTAGTATGACTCTATAGTAATAGTATAAATGAGTCTAACACCTGTCAATTAATGCTTAAAGTAACACATAACTCACTTTGCTAAAAGAATACCTTTTGCAATCACACACCATACTTGAATACATTTACAATTTAACACATGAAACTTTTAAGGACAATAATTAATATATAATGAAACTTTTAGTGACTCCAATATTAACTATCTTTTGTCTACACTTCTTATATAAGAGGAGTCGATACATATATGGAAAAATCGGTTGCAGAGAGATTGGGAATTGCTATACGAGAAATAAGAAAAAGCCAGAACTTAACTCAAGAGGAGCTTGCCGAAAAAATCGGGTCCTCGTTTAGCTATATAGGCAGGCTGGAAAGAGGGGAAGGCAATTTCACCGTGCAAACCCTCGAAAAAATTACAACAGCGCTTAATCTCGACTTCTTTGACTTTATATCATTAGGTAAAAAAGATAATGAGATCATATTAGAAATTAACTCGCTGCTATTACAGCAGGATGAAGAAAACCAATTAAAAGGATTAAACATCCTTAAAGAGTTGTATCGGAAATAAAGAATGAACATCGCAAAAGATATCTCTCTTCCTTATTCGATTCTTTTAAGGCAGCATTTCAATACGATAACTAACTCCTGATTATACGGGAGTTTTTTTATTTGTTTACCGAATTAAATAAATGAACAAAAAGAAAGAGCTTGTTTTGAAAAGGATTGATCAAAACAAGCTCTAATATTCATTGAATCAGATTCTCTAAAACTATTCCGTTTGTTCTATCATTTTTCCCTTCGTTTGTTTGATGCGAAAATTTCCTGACAAGTACAATCCGAAAAGCACAACGATGGTGGCTACGACCGAGTACCACGTAAGCGGTTCACCCAGTATGATGGCTGCCAGAATATAGCCCGCGACAGGATTTAAAAGTAGCCAGTTATTTGCTTTAACGGCATCTTGTTTCAATAAATAAAACCAGAGACCCATGCTAAAAATGGAGAGACCGAAGACGGACCAGATCAAGTATTCGACTAGATGCGCGTCCACATTGACCGGATTTCCAGACTCTAGAAAGAGAGCCGGAATCATAATAATCATTCCGCCAATGAATACCTGCCAAGCGTTGATCACAAGATTAGGCAACTGAAGATTGGCCTTTTTAAAGACGAGACTTCCAACAGCCATCGAAACCATTGCCAAAACAAGTAATAAAATGCCGCTTAAGGAGGCATGACTGTTTGCCAATGATGGGTAGGTTGCGATGAATAGACCTATGGCAGAAACACCCATACCCATCCATTCTTTTGCACGAATGTTTTTCCCCATGAAGATTAGGGAAAAAAGCGCAAAGACAAAAGGATTTATGGGTAGAAAGAGATTGAATATCCCGGCGGAAATGGTTCGAAGCGCTAAGTTGCCTAGACCAACAAACAACGAGGTATTCAGCAAACCCAGAAGCAGTAAAACGCCCCACTCTCTTTTGTTAGGTAAAGGGTATTTCCCCTTTCTAAATCCATAAATAAAGACCAGTAGCAGCACCCCGGCGATCAGAAAACGTAATGTCGCTAATGTTAATGGAGACGCTGAGAGCAGACCAATTTTCATGATAATGGCCCCCGAAGAATATAAAACCGTAAAAAGTAACCCAATGAACAACCCTTTCAAATTCATGACTCAACATCCTTCTCTCTGTTCATTTTGTGCCGTTCGAACCTTGCCCAAATGAGTTGAACTTAACACGGATTTATAATAGAATATATATAAAGATTTGAGAAGTACGCATAATTTTATTATATAGTATTAATTATTGAACTATTGGGAGGGATAAGGAGTTTGAGCGATCGTAAACATAAGAACCATGTGATTCCAAGTACAGAAGGGTGTCCTGTTGAAACAACTCTGGAAGTTATCGGGGGAAAATGGAAAGGTATTATTCTCTATCACCTCATTGAAGGTCCGAAAAGATTTAGTGAATTTCGCCGCCTCTACCCGGCCATTACTCAGTTCATGCTCACGCTGCAGCTTCGGGAGCTTGAGCGGGATGGCATTATTCATCGCGAAGTATATAAACAGGTACCACCTAAAGTGGAATATTCGCTTACTGAATTCGGAAAAACATTGGAACCGATCATTTTATCCATGAAGAGTTGGGGAGCAACTTATAAAAATAGAATTGTTGATATTCGTTTACAATCGCAGGATCCTGAAGAGGATGGCCAAAATAGCCAGAGCGATGGCTAAGCGACCTATTAAAAATCCAGACACCAGAAAATACAATTCAAAGCTAAGCGCCTTTTTCAACAACAGGTCAAGTTCTTCTAGCGATCTAAGGGTCTGCTCTATCTACTGGTTATCGTGGACTGCACTCTATTTTATTGACAGTTATAGCAGCCAATGTTATGATTCAACGTATCATTTATGAGGAGGCTCGTTATCTATGTTACATTCCATGCGTATAAGATAAGCCGGCAATAAAAAAAGCGGATTTTCCAAACCACAAGTGTGGGCTTTTTTTGAGCTGCTTATTTCCTGCGTATGTAGACATAGATTGCGACACGGTTAGCTTTTTTGCTATGCCTTTGTATCGCGATCTTATCTTGTTATCCATGCAGATTTAAGCCCCATTGTGGACTCGGATCTGTATTTTTTATTGCCAAAAAACAGCCGGACAATAAAAGATACAGAAAAATAAATATGAAAAGGGGCAAATCTTATGAGATCCATGCATTGGTACTTCTTTATTTAGACCTCTCTTCTTCAATCGCAGGAGATCCTGCGAACAGTAACTGCGATTTTTGAAGGGGGAAACAATATGGAATTATTGATAAAAGCAAAAGATATGGTTGTGGAATATTCGGGGCGCGATGTTCTGGACATTGATGAACTGGAGCTTTACGACTATGACCGAATCGGTCTGGTTGGTGCGAACGGAGCAGGAAAAAGCACACTACTAAAAGTCCTGCTGGGGGAAATTCCTTTGTCCCATGGTAAAGTTATTCGGGAAGGCAACTTCAGTTATATTCCCCAGTTGGATGATGTCATTGTACAAGAAATTCAAGATTACGCTTTAATAGGAAAGCTGGGAATTGAGAGCTGTGAAGCGGAGAATATGAGCGGCGGTGAAGAAACACGGCTAAAAATAGCCCAGGCCCTCTCCGGAGAGGTGCACGGAATTTTTGCCGATGAACCGACGTGTCACCTGGATCAGGGTGGCATAGACTTTTTGATCCACCAGCTAAAATATTACTCCGGCGCCTTGCTCATCATCAGTCACGACCGTTATTTCCTTGACCAAGTCGTCGATAAGATCTGGGAGTTGAATGAGGGGAAAATCACGGAATACTGGGGCGGATATTCCGATTACTTGCGTCAGAAGGAAGAGGAACGGTATAGCCAGGCTGCAAGATATAAGCAGTTTACTGCGGAACGGGAGCGGCTAGAGAAAGCCATTACCGAAAAGCTTAACCAGGCTCGAAAAGTGGATCAAAAGGCCAAGGGCGCTTCACGAAAAAACAGCTCCGAAAGCGGCGGCCGTCTGGCTCATCAAAAATCGACGGGCAGCAAACAGAAAAAGCTCCACAATGCCGCTAAACATATGGAGCATCGAATCGAAGCGCTGGGTGAGGTACCCCCCCCCTGAAGCCATACGATCTATCCGTTTTCGGCAAAGCAAAGCCTTGGAGCTTCATCATCCGTTTCCGATTACCGGGAAAGACATTTGCAAACAGTTTGAGGGCAAGGAGATTTTCGAGGAGGCCTCCTTCCAGTTTCCATTGGGTGCCAGGATCGCAGTCACCGGTGCGAATGGATCGGGCAAAACGACGCTTTTCAAGATGATACTCCATCGTGAACATGGTATTTCCGTATCCCCTAAAGCGGAGATCGGCTATTTTGCCCAAACGGGTTACAAGTTTGACCGTGATCAGGGGGTTATGGAGTTCATGTTGGAAGACAGTGATTATGAGGTATCGGAAATTCGAGCCGTTCTGGCATCGATGGGATTTTCTCAGCAGGACGTACGCAAGGATATATCCGTGTTGAGCGGCGGAGAAATCATTAAATTGCAGCTTGCCAAAATGCTGTTGGGGCGATATAACATCCTGCTGATGGATGAACCCAACAATTTTCTGGATCTTCCAGCGGTGGAAGCGCTGGAACAATTGATGAGGAACTACGCAGGAACGATCATTTTCATTTCGCACGATGTCCGTTTGATAGAGAATGTAGCCGATACCGTATATGAAATCAAGGACAAAAAAATCGTTCAGAGGCATTAACGACTGTTCGGGTCTTCGAGTGGGTAAGCGGGGTTCAAACACAAAAAAATTTGAAGACAGCACTTCGTAATATGATCAAATAGGGCACCCATAGGGGTGCCCTATTTCAGTTGCCCCAATGGCCACTGGCGAATCTCAAACAGCCCGTCCTATCCAAGTCCTTCGAAAACAACGCGCAAACTTATGAACCGATTGAATACAACGGTGGTGCGGCAGAGCAGCTTTGCTCAAATGATGGGCAGCCACCTCTCCGACTATGTTTCTACTTGTCTACAACGGGTTTGAAAGTTGGTATTTGTAGCATAACCACTTAATGATTGTCAAACAGGACATCCGCGGTGAGCTGGATGTGCGCTCTAAAGATCTGTACAGCACGATCACTGTCGCGGCTAAGAACGGCATCTGTTAATGCCTTATGTTCAGCGAGGCCATCGCGAACTTGCTGTTTAGGGGGCGAACAATGTCGATAAAATTCGCTCAAATCCCAAAGGTTGCTGCAGATATCCAGGAGAACCGGATTGGGACATGCAGCTATAAGTTCGTAATGAAATTGACGGTGGATCTCGGACCACTCTTCGCGAACGATAAGCTTTTCATTTACTTCCTTGTGCTCAGCCGTCTGCGATAATTTGTGATGAACGGCGATTACATTGGACTCCCATGTGAGATCGCCATAAGCGATGGATAGGCGTAAAGCTTCGGATTCATTGATTAACCGTGCTTGTATGATGTTATTCAGCTCTTCTTCCGACGCCGTCTTTACTGAAAATCCGTGGTTAGGGTTTTGCTGTACAAGACCTTGGGTCGCCAATCGGGTCAGCGCTTCTCGAACAACGGCAACCGAGACCTCAAAATCTCTGGCTAATTCCGAAACTTTCAATGGAAAGCCGGGTTCATATTGTCCAGTCAGAATATCGGACTGTAGTTTCTTCGTGACATTCTCGCTTAAGGTGGACGAACCGTTCCTTTTGGCCATGAAGCAGCACCTTCCTTCATGCACATTATAATTATACGTATTTCGATAGTTTACACCGAAATTTATAAAAAAACAAAGACTAAATTCAATAATGTACAATAAAAACGATTATACTTTACAGAATCGATTATGTTGTGTATTATCGACATTGAAAAATAAAAGGAGGTAATATACAGTGAACAACAATCCATTTTCCAAGTTGCCAGAAGTCGCAGTCTTTCAATTGACGAGTAACGACATTGCGGAGGGCCTTCCTCTACAGCCCCAGCAATACTCGGAGATGTCAGGATTGGAAGGCAGCAAAGATTTTTCGCCCCATTTGAAATGGTCGGGTGCACCCGAAGGGACAAAGAGTTTTGTCGTAACCGCGTATGATCCGGACGCCCCGACCGGATCAGGCTTGTGGCACTGGGCCGTCATCAACATTCCTGCCAGCGTCACCGAACTGCCGACCGGTGCAGGTGACGAGCATAGCAGTGGTTTGCCGCAAGGCTCCTTGCAACTGCCGAACGATTTGCGACTTGAACGGTTTATCGGTGCGGCGCCTCCAGCGGGACACGGCCCTCATCGGTATTATTTTGTCGTTCATGCGCTGGATGTCGAGAATATTGGCGTCGCCCCTAACTCCACACCGGCTCTCCTTGGATTCACCATGCTGAGCCATACGCTGGGAAGAGCCGTTCTCATGGCAACAGGGGAAATCAAGTAATCCAAGCTGTTGAGGCATGGGAGACGATGGTATGAAAAATTTTGGTGTTCGTATACAACAAGAGCTGAAAAGTCTAATGCTCCAAGCGACGCAGCATCAAAATATATGCCCCAAGTGCCAGCAGCCCATTCTAGTTTTGAAGCATACGATCATTTGCGGCTGTGGGAGCAAGATCAAAAACAAATTCAAATTCAAATTGTCCAAAGTAACAGAAAAGTCCTCAATTTTGAGGACTTTTCAGTATTTTGGCGATGAGCATCTACCAAGCAAAGTATTTAAAGCATTCCCCTGCAATGCTGTTTTATCCTATAGAAATGAGGCATTCCAATGCAATCCAATCAAAGCGTTCAAAAAAATAACAGAGAGTTATTACTTGGTTTACTTGTCTTTACGCTCATTATTTCCGTCATGAATGCAACCATGTTTAATATTGTACTTCCTAATATCAGCGAACAGTTTCAACTTTCTCCATCGCAAGCGAGCTGGATCATCACAGGCTATATGATTGTATACGCAATCGGCTCGGTAACCTACGGAAAATTGACAGACAGATACAGCCTGAAGAATTTGTTGACGTTTGGCCTGCTACTTTTGCAATTGGATCTATTGTAGGCTTAGCGGCTATTCAATATTGGATGGTAATTGTGGGTCGAATTGTGCAGGCAGCTGGTGCATCGGTCATTCCAGCGATTGCAATGATCGTCCCGGTTCGTTACTTCTCTCCTGAAAGCCGCGGTCGTGCGTTGGGTACCGTTGCAATCGGATTTTCACTCGGTTTGGCAATGGGTCCGATCATTGCTGGAGTGGTAAGTAGTACGTGGAACTGGCGGGTTTTATTTGTAATTTCGCTTTTATCGTTGCTTACGTTACCGATGTATCGGAAATATTTAGATGAAGAAAAGGGAGTTGCCAGAAAAATCGACTTTATTGGCGGATTGCTTTTGGCGGGCACAGTGGCCATTCTGTTACTGGCTTTAACAAACGGAAGTATCTGGTTTGCCTTGGTGGGTACTATTACTCTCATTTTTTTCTTATTACGTATACATACACTTCGGCGCCATTCATTAACCCGGCTATATTTCGAAACAAACCTTTTACATTCGGTCTAATTATTACTTTCGTAATGATCGGGATTAGCTTTGCCATTCCATTCATTACACCTCAGTTGCTTTCTTCTGTAAACCATTCGTCACCTGTTTTCATCGGAATGGTTATGTTGCCGTCATCTTTAATGGCCGCGTTTTTGGGTCGGCGCGGCGGCAAATTAGCAGATGAAAAGGGAAATCCGTTCCTTGTTTATACAGCAGCGGCACTTCTTCTGATTGGCTTTATCTCTTTGTCTTCCGTCGTTGGCATGTCGCCAGTTTTTATTGGGATCTTTCTTATTTTTGGTGCTGTTGGTCAATCGTTCATGCAAATTGCGATGTCGAACACCGTTTCACGAACGCTATCAAAAGAGCATATAGGAGTAGGTATGGGATTATTCTCCATGATCACTTTTATTTCTACGGCAACATCAACAGCTGTTATCGGCAAGATACTGGATTTGGGCACATCGACCATTCGCTTAAATCCGATACCACAAAATAGCACGACTATCATCTATAGCAATATTTTTATGGTGCTTGCCATTCTTATCGTTGTGGTAGCTGCGTTTTATTATGTACAGTTTGGGCGTGCAGTTAAAATGGATGCGGACGAAAAGATGAATAGCGAACCCGTTACTTCGAAAGGTTGATATTGAAATGCCCAAGTCAGATCGGGTTAGATCACCATCAAATCGGAACATGTCTTGCGACTTCAATGGGACTATGTTGATGTCCCCCGATACACATTGATGTACCGCAAAAAAACAGAGCGCTGATAAAATCAACGCTCTGTTTATTAAGACATTATTTTTTGAAAGTCACCTTTTTAGATAATCCATCTTCCAGGTTCATTTCACCTTTATGGCGGACGAATACATTTTGGGTTCCTTCAAATTTTGGAGGGTTCTTCGGATCATAGTCAACCCAGCGACTATTCCCATTCCCTTTTCCATTTCCATTCACAGAGTACTCCATGTACTGGGTAGCACCAATGAGCTCATTTTTCTCATCATCAGCTTCAACATTAGGTGGTAATTGAGCAACCGTACCATTATGCACACCCAGCTCTTTAATAACTTTATCTGTTTTATAATCATACGCTTTTATTGTTACATCATTTCCGTTCACTTCAACCTGAAGTCCCTGTTTAAAATCAATGCCGGTTTGCACTTCGCCACCATTAGGACCTGCCGATGCCCAGCCCATTTGAATACCAGCTGTGTTCACAACAGTAAAACCACGCTTATCTCCACCTTCAACTACCTTTTTACCTGCCCAATCCGGAAGATTCAGATCCCAGTGACTGTGGCTTGTAAAAAGAATGACTTGCGGATAATCCTTTAAGATGGCTTCTAATTTTTCTTGGTCTAAGTAATCACCTGTATAGGGGGATTGATTGGAGCCTGAAATACTATCCTTCAGGACATGATGACTAAAGAGAAAGATGGGTTTATTGGGATCATTCTTTGAATATTCTTCAAGATTCTGCTTTAACCAATCAAGCTGCTCATCACTAAGATAAACCTCATCCCACAAGGATTTATCATGGTAGTGCATATATTTTTCGGTTCCTATGAAAAGCAGCGGATATCCGTCTAACTCTTTTTTATGATAGACTTTCTCTTCGCCAGTAAAGTTATAAAAATTTTGGAACATTTCGGATTCTGGCGTATGATTTGGCCACGTGTTTTGCGATAATGTATTCGGTGTTGCCCATTTCGGTTTATAAAACTCATGATTTCCTATGCTATACCATACATTTTCTGGATGGGGATTATGATCTAACACCTGTTGTACGGCTTGATATTCAAAATCCCACCCTCGGTCCGTAATATCACCATTAACGATTAATGCTTTTGAAGCTGGGTTTACCTGTTTCATATCGTTAAGTACATGCTTAAAGTCATTGTAATCCCCTTGAATGTCGCTAATGACATCGAAAGCAAGACCTGGATTTTTTGAAAATAGATGTTCATCCAGTTTTGCTTGAGCTGATCCTGAAAAAGCACCTATATTGAAAATCATAGATGTTGCCATAATACTTGTTAGTAGCTTCTTCACAATTATTCCTCCTAGTTATCATCATTTTCAGAATATCATCCGCAAAACGATAAGTTTCTATCTTATTGTAAACAGGAAATATTAAGGTAATATTCTCCTAGAGTAAATAATCACAAAAAAATGTAAATAAAGCAAAGTTGCAACAATATTTATAAAATAAAAACACATTCGAATTTGAATGTGTTTGCGCATCGTACTAACAAAATGTTGTTCCGCTGATGAAGATATTACCTTCTCCCCTGATCCAGTAACCATTGTTTGATATCATCGCCTTCCAACCTTTTTGGATTCTCTTCAGATCCAACAAAAATATGTTAGGCAGAGACTTCATCAATCCCGCTAACTTCTTCAAAGCTAGTTCCATAGAGAAGTGCTCCATCAAGCAGGGCGTTTGTTAAATCAACATTAGAAAACTTTACGTAGCTTAGATTTGCTTTTCGAAATGATGCTCGCCTCAAGCCTGATCCAGATATGTTAGCAAAGCTAAGATCTGCATCATCAAAAGAGGATTTTTAGGGATGCGTAATCAAATAGTGTTTTACTCAACATACATTCCGTAGAAATTTGTTTCATCAAATGATGTACTTCAACATCACTTTCCCTCAAATCATACATAAAGCGTGTCATCTGGAAGCTATTCCTTAATTGTGTTAATCCTCGTAAGCATCCTCTATTTTAGGTATAAATGGGGATAGGAAAGGATCATTATGCTCCATGATTTCTCCGCGAATTAAAGTGTAGACCTTGAATTCATTGAAAAGTTCTGCATCGTCACTATCTCTTATATACAGAACACCATAAGATCCTGGAGCCAGCTCCCCAATCTTCCTTAAAACCTCAATTGGATTATTCTTTGTCACAGGTTTGTGATTATTAAGACCTGCTATCCAAACTTGATAATCACCATTTACTGCTCTTAAATCCAATACTCCGGAGGGCCACTCTATCTCATCGAAATACTTTCGAATATCTTGAACAATGAACGAGTACTTTTCCTCATCATCTTCAAATGAGGAACTCTCTCTAATGGTTGCCCATCCGTGATACTCATACATTTCATTTCATCCTCTCATGGTTTTAAAGTCTTAGTATCAATGATAATTTCCACTTCGTATCTTTCAGCGTACTCTTGGAGTTGTCGAATTACTCTATCATCGGGTTTTCCTTCAAAATGAAAATAAGCTTTTCTACCTGTCTCAATAGCAGCTTCTATCGTAGCTTTTGCCTGCTTTCTGAATTGCTTATCTAAACTGTTCAATGGCGGCTTGGTTTGTGCTATATACTGATCGCTTATTGCATCAAACTCACGTCCATTAGGATCATTGCTAAATTTCACTCTAGACTCACCGCCTAGTTTTTTAGCCAACATATCGGCAGCTTTATCTTCCTTAGGAACCTTTACTAAATTTCCTGAATAGTTCCCATTAGCTTTTGGCGTCTTCTCTACTCCCTGCCCCTTACCCCCATCTCCCCCCGAATCATGCATGAGATTGGGAATGTTCTTTATCCCAATCCGGTTAAGAGCAAAAGCGCCTAAAGCCATGGCTCCCTGCTGCCCCAGATAGGCCGACTTCCCCATCTCATTCATTCGCTCTTGCTCGGCCTGTATCCTTTCACCGAATTTCTCGCGGGTGTCGCCAACGTCAAATACCATTTTGGCGCCCCATATGGTCGAATTCACGACCTCCTCAGCAGTCCCTATTGTAACATCGTAAGCCATCTGTTTACCGGTTCCGATCGGATCTTCGACCAAGGCGTTTGTCTTATCTTCAACCGCTCCCCACATCTCGGCGGCCCCCGATTTCGCACCTTTAGCGAAGTCTTTGGCTTCATCACCCAAATCTTTGAGTTGGTCACCAAACGACTTTACCTCAATGGCCTTACCATAGTGGACATTGCTCGTCCCTGCAGGATTTAAGATCTGAGGAGCCGTACACCTGGGATCTAACTGGCCCTGCTCATTGTCCACCTGCATGAATTTATAGGCGATTCTCTTCAATTCCAGACTGGTGACCTGCATATGCTCGATCGTCAATTTCATGTCGCGATAGGCCTGCTGAAAATCATAATAAAATCTCGAACACGTCGTACCATCCCAACACGACGCCAGCATCTGAATCTGTTGATTCAGCGTGTTTTTGTTCGCTTCCAGCTGATCAGAGGCCCTGTCGAATTGATCCGACACTGCCAGCAGCACCTCAGGAGGTACAAGTATTTTGGACATACGTCAACCTCTTCGTCATTTTGTTAGATAGTCATTCTACTTCATTTCAAATAACTGGAAAAGGTTCCAAGGTCCTTCATATGCCTCTGACAGCCGCTTTCTATTATCGGGGTATAGTCAATTATGACTAGGTTCAGTCTCTTTCTGCTTGTACGATAAAGGGTTCAGCTATTTATGAATGGATATCTTCATGTTTCCACTCAAATCCACACTGCCAAGCTTCCATTAAAAAAACCAGCTCAACCCACAAGTGTGGTAATGAACTGGTTCTATGCATACGTATTTTACGCAGGCTCAGATTTGCTCACGCGATCCGTGATCACTGCGATAGCTCCATCTCCGGTTACATTACAAGCCGTTCCGAAGCTGTCTTGCGCAATATAGAGGGCGATCATGAGCGACGTCAGTGTCGTATCGAAGCCCAGCATGGACTCCAGCAGTCCCAATGCTGCCATGACAGCGCCTCCGGGAACTCCGGGAGCGGCAACCATCGTAATGCCCAGCATCAGAATGAATGGGAACATCATGCCGAGGGAAGTCGGCATCCCTGTCAGCAGCATGACGGCCATCGAGCAGCTCACCAGCGTAATCGTGCTGCCGGATAGATGTATGGTTGCGCACAGAGGGATGACAAAATCAGCGACCTTCCCACTGACTCCGTTCATCTTGGTTTGGCGCAGCGTAACCGGAATGGCAGCGGCAGAAGACTGCGTACCTATCGCCGTAAAATAAGCTGGCAGCATGTTCTTCAGCATGGCAAACGGATTCTTGTGCGCGACTTGCCCCGCAACCAGGTATTGTATGATCAGGAACAGCACATGCAGGACAATGATCATAATGAATACTTTGGCAAAGACCGACAGGATCGTGGTCACTTGCCCGCCATAGGTTAAGTTGGCAAACACGCAGAGGATATGATACGGCAGCAGCGGAATGATGATCGAGGCGATCAGCTTCTCCACAATCTCCCGGAAATCAACCATGACCTTCTGCAACGCTTGTCCTTTGATTACGGCCGCTCCGAGCCCCAGCGTAAAGGCAAGCAGCAGAGCAGTCATTACCCCGAATACAGGCGGCATATCAACTTTGAAAAAAGGTTCCAGCAGCGCCTCTTCCGGATTGGTGTAGGAATTAACCAGACCACCAACCTCCAACATATACGGATACAATAGCGTCGCTGCCAAGAACGCCAACAGCCCCGCGATAACGGTGGAGAGATAGGCAAGGCCCGTGGTCACGCCCAGCAGGCGGCCGGCCCCTCTTCCCAGCTCCCCGATCCCTGGAGCAATAAATCCGATGATAATTAAAGGTATGGCAAAACCAAGGAAGTTTCCAAACAACCCGCTAAAGGTAGCTAATCCGGCAACCAGCCATTCCGGTGAGAACGATCCGATCGCAACGCCGAGCAAAATGGCTATAAGGATTTTCGGCAGTAAGCCGAGTTTTTTCATGTTCATGCTGATATCACCCACAGATGTTATTTTCGTTTATTGTCCACTCCAAACGGACACAATCCATTGGACATGGAATGAACAAACTTTATCATATTCTGGATATCATTGTCATTATGCAAAATATGACAACGAAACATACCAGTAACAGATCAGATGATAGATATGGACACCAAATAAATAATGGAAAGGCGAAATGCCTACTCCGGTTCAAGCATGCGCAAAATTGAAGCCAGCCCCGCTCATTTCTGTGCGGGGCTGACTTCATTGGAATGGTTCCATAGAACCCTAATATGATGAGATAACGGCAGGATTAACTCCAACAGATCAGCCATTATCCTTCTGCTATAAGTCAAGCTCCTTGGCTACTGTTGCCCACCCAACCAATGGCTAGGTGAAGTCACTCAGCGGCTTGAATTAATGCACCTGATCGAGCAATTGATAGGCCTCTTCCTTCGTTGTCACCGCCAAGAGCGCTTCTCTAAAATCATCGTCCATCAGCTTACGGGACAACATTTGCAGCACTTTCAAATGCGCATTCTGTTTACTATTACGCGGCACGGCAATCATAAAGATCAGTTTGGCTTCGCTGCCGTCCAAACTCTTCCAGTCGACACCATCCTGCTTGATACCAAAGACCACGCTTGGTTTCAGAACAGCATCCGATTTACCGTGAGGGATCGCAATATTCATGCCGATGCCGGTGGAGCTTTCTTGTTCCCGGGCTAATATGGCCTGTTTAAAATCTCCGTCAGCTCTTACCGCCCCATTCCGCTCCAATACACCGATCATTTCGTCGATAACCGCATCCTGTGTCGTTCCGACCAGATTCAGGTTAATGAGATCCGGTGTTACAATATCCGTCAATTTCTCAACGCGGATAGCAGGTGTTTCCGTTGCTGTACCGTTATTGATCACGGTTGAAGCCACTTCGGTTAAGTCCGCAGCCATGGGTGCAGCTGCGTCTACTGCCGACGCCTCACCTGCTCCGGCAGGACCCTCTATCGCTCCTGCTCCAACAACTGCAGGAGTCTCAGCCGCAACATCTTTCTTGAGCAAGCTCACCATGATAACCGATACGGCTGCGCCGACAATGACAGCGAGGAAGAACATCAACACATTATCAACGGCACCGAGTACGGCTACAATCGGCCCGCCATGGGCTACACTGTCACCGACACTGCCAAACATCGCAACTACCGAACCAGCCATCGAACCGACCATGATACTTGGAATGACGCGTAGAGGATCTTGCGCCGCAAATGGAATCGCTCCTTCGGTAATCCCGAACAGTCCCATCGTAAATGTTGCTTTTCCAGCTTCACGTTCCGCAGGTGTAAACTTCCTTTTGTTAATCATTGCTGCCAGTCCCATTGCAATCGGAGGAACACAGATGGCAACGGCAATTTGGCCCATTATCACATAATTCCCTTCACCGATCATGGCCGAGCCGAACAGGAACGCAACCTTATTCACGGGACCACCCATGTCAAAAGATATCATCGCGCCCAGAATAAGCGCCAACAGAATCGAACTTGTGCCCTGCATTCCCGCGAGCCAGACGGTTAACGCTTCAAACAGATCCGCAACTGGAGCACCAATCACAAAGACGAAGATTAACCCTACAACTAGTGAAGCCAGTACCGGGATAACGATAATGGGCATAATCGGCTGCAACGACCGAGGAACCTTGATCTTTTTAATAGCAAGTGCAACATAACCCGCCAGGAAACCAGCAATAATCCCCCCGATGAATCCAGCTCCCGCTTCACTTCCATAAAAGCTGCCGTTCGCAGCAATGAACCCGCCGACCATACCTGGTGCAAGACCCGGCCTGTCCGCAATACTCATTGCGATAAATCCGGCAAGGATCGGAACCATGAAGGTAAACGCAGCCGCGCCGATACTCTCAATCGTTTTCCAGATCGAACCTTCCGGTATAACCAGACCACCCGGCGTTTTCACGCCGCCCATCGTCAGTGCGATTGCGATGAGCAGCCCACCGATCACGATAAACGGCACCATATAGGATACACCGTTCATCAAGTGACGGTAGATCGGATTTTGTTTAGGTCTGTTCTCTTCTGTATCTTCGACTGACTTGGACTGTGCCTGATAGACGGGCACATCCCCTTTCATCATCCGTTGGATCAGCTCTTCTGGATGTCGGATACCATCCTGCACCCCAACGACAAGCAGTTTTTTACCGACAAACCGGTCCTTCACCACCGTTTTATCCGCAGCGATAATAATACCATCGGCTTCACGGATATCCTGCTCCGTGAATTGATTTTCCACGCCAATGGAGCCTTGGGTCTCGATCTTCAACTCAACGCCCAGCTTCGCGCCTGCCTTCTGCAGATTCTCAGCAGCCATATACGTATGTGCAATTCCATTAGGACATGAAGTAATCGCTAATATTTTCATGATCGTCATTCTCCTTTGCTCTCATGTTCCCGCTTACATTTATAGTGTACACGCTGAAAACGCTGTTATTGGATGAACTTTTTACCGGAACTTCCGGAAAAACAGTTTATTTCGCAATAAAATATCCCCACAAAGTGGAGCCTGTGCTACGATGCTTATTCCAAATACTTTGCGGGGACCCCAAAAAAATGTAAAAAGCAGGACGTATACGTCCTGCTTGATCGTCACAGTTCCTAATACTAATATTACCCTTTTAACGTACTCAGCAATCGCAACACGTCCGTCTCCTTAGACAACGCACTGACCAATGCCGGCTGCTCACTGATCCGTGACAATTCCCTGAACAGCTGCCGCATCTCTTTCCGCTCATCATGCTTGATAGCAAGCAAGAACACAAGCTCTACCTTCTCAGTTCCCCAGGTAATCGGCTGCTTCAATGTAACAACAACGATGCAGGACTGTTTAACCCACTCCGAGCTGCCATGAGGGATGGCAATGCCACCCCCAATCGTCGTAGCAGACATATTCTCACGATCCAGCACACTTTCCGTGTACCCTGCCTCGACATACCCTTTGTCCTCCAGCATTTGCGCAAACTTGGCGATTAACTGTTCTGGACGCTCTATCTCCTGCTGTGGAAAGACGAGAAAAGGTGTCGTATATTTCAAAAAGACCGATTCCTCAGCCGCCCTGTTGTCCGGCTCATCAAGCTGCCGGATCGCTTGCTCCAGCTTACGCTCGTCACTGGCCTCGAGCAGAGGGGAAACGAGGATATGAGGTGATTTTAGCTCGGGCAGATCAACGGTCGTAATGACAAGATCCACCTCATGAGCAGCCAGATAATCCTGCACTTCCGCTCTGGACATCGTTGTCTCCACATGCACGGACGGGAATCTCCGTTCCACCTTCGTGAGAAGCAATTGGGACATCCCAATGCCCATGTGACACACAATAATGACCTTTTGGGGGTGGCTCGCGTTCTGGTGAAGCCGTTCAACAGACGCCTGAAAATGCAGCGTCAAATATGCTGCTTCCTCTTCGGGGAAGTACAGATGGAGCGCTCCCCCTACCTCTTCCAATGCTATAATGACCCGATCGAACATATAGGGATACATCTTTTTGATCTCAGCCAGCATCGGATTGGACACAGCCAGACCATAATGAAGACGGTTCATGGTCGTGTACAAATGCACTTTCAACCCGTTCAATAATACCTGGTCCTTGGAGAAAGGGATCATATTCAGCTCCGACATCCGCCGAATCAGTTGCTCAACCAATTGGGGCAAGAGGGGGTGGCTGTCTGCTAGATCGCTCCGCCCAATGCCCCCATCCTCCTGCGTGTATCGTAACTTCCCGCCAAGCAGGTGCAGGGTTAGATAAGCAGTTTCTTCCTTGGAAAAAGGTACAGCAAACAGCTTTTGCAGCTGCTTCAAAAAGTCCATCGCCCATGCAAATTCCGCTTTGTTCTCCAAAAAGGCAATGTCCTGCTCGGAGAGCGAAATCGGCTGTCCCAGCTTGGTCCGTTTGACCATGAGTAAAATATGCAGCATCAGGCTTTCAAGGGTTTCATCGGTGAAGCGGAGCTGATGCTGCTTTTGTAATGCCTTCAACTCATTGTATACGGTTGCAATCTCATGCGGTTCATACTGCTTACGCATCATCTGTCCCGTTAACTCCGGACGGTTGATCAACTGGTTCAACCGCGCCAGTGCCATCCGTTTGTTCTTCTCAGAGCCTTCAATCATTAATCCCACGCGCTGCTTAGTCATTAAGCTCAGATCAAAGCTGTGCAGCCAGCCCTCAATCTTCTCCATATCTCGACGGATAATCGTCTTGTTCACATAAAATTGTGAAGCCAGGTTCTGTATGGTTACGGGCTTCGCGTTCATCAAGAGCCGGTAAGCCAGGTGCAGCACTCTTTCCTCATCCGATTCATGCTCGGTGGAACTCTCGTTTGAATACAAACGGTGGAATAAATCAGTCTGATCTGCTTCTCCGATCTCCAGATAAACGCCGAGTCCCGGCCTTTTCACCAGATTACCACTGGAGTGCTTAACTATATATTCTTCAATCACTTTCAGATCGTTTCGGATCGTCTTCTCCGAGCACTCGGTATGATCCGCCAGATCCTGAACGAGCCACAGCCGGTTCGGTTCCATTAACAAATTGCGAAAAATCTCTTTTTGCCTATTATTCATTCCGATCTCCTATTCAACTTATTTGGAGAGCTCACTAATCGTGACCAGGTACATTGTCCTACGTATATCATATCCGGGTCTCAATGGCAATGATCTGGAATGTTACACGAAATTTATAGATTCGAATGGATCAAAAGAATGTTGACGCAAAAGCTGAGCATATATAGTAATTTAAAATCTGACGCAAACAAACAAGAGTGCCGCAGAAGCTTCGACACCCTTGTTCATGATCCGCATTATAATCCTCTTACATCTCAAGAAATTCGTTCAGTTGCACGGCATATCTTTCCTATAAAAGCCTCCACAGCCTCCCGCGCCGACTCCGCTCCCGTCACAGCGGATATCACCGCGACGCCATCCGCACCCGCTCCCATGACTTCCTCCACGCGCTCCACAGTAATCCCGCCAATCCCAACGATCGGCAGATCGATTCCAGCTTCGCGCAGTTCACGGAGGATCGCTGGGCCTTGCACCGCCTTGGCATCATCCTTCGAGCGGGTCGGATAGATCGGCCCGATGCCAAGATAATCGGCGCCGTGGAGAATCGCGCGCCTTGCTTCCTCCACAGTATGGGCGGAGACACCCAGAATCCGGTTGCCGATCCGCTCCCGTACGGAAGCCGCGCATTCGTCGTCCTGGCCGATGTGCACGCCATCGGCGTTCAGCTTCAGCGCCAGCTCCACATCGTCATTGACGATGAAGGGTACGCCTGCTTGGCGGCACTGATTCTGGATCCGGCGAGCCAACTGGATCATCGGCTCGCCAACAAGCGAGCCATGTCCCTTCTCACGAAACTGGACCATTGTCGCGCCGCCAGCCAGTGCTTCCTGCACAATCCGGCTTGGCTCTTCGAGACAGTTCACGCTGCCGAGTACGAGGTACATTCGTAGATGCCGTCTCATCATCTCGGATGTCACTCTCCCCGTCATCGCAGCACCTCCTGACGGCGGCGACGATACGCCCAGTGATTCGTGGGGCCGTGTCCCTGCCCCAGGTTTAAGCCGTCCTCAATGGCTGCCTGGATGAATAAGCGCCCGCTCTGAATCGCATCGAATGCACTCAAGCCTTTGGCCAGGCCTGCAGTGATGGCGGCAGAGAAAGTACAGCCGGTACCATGCGTATGAACGGTATGAATTCTTTTGCCGTATAATTCGGTGAAGGCCGTACCATCGTATACGAGGTCCATGACCGGAGGACTGTCGGGATTAACGTCATCCATGAAAATGGAAGGACGGGGCCCACGCAACTCCCCGGCGGGAATGGCAATTCTCGTTTGACCATACGTACTTTCGGACTGAGGCAACGCTTCCTGCTGCGTATCCGCCGCTATATCTGGTCCCCTGCCTCTTTCGTAATCATCGCCTTCACCGGTGCCCAGCATTCCCTCGTCATGGCCGCCTTTGATCACAATGATCTTGGGCCCCAGAGCATGAATACGTCTCGCCGCTTCCTTCCGATCTTCCATTGTGCGGATATACATCCCCGCCAATACTTCGGCCTCCGGTATATTGGGGGTGACGATTAACGCCAGCGGCAGCAAGTGTTCTCGTACAGCCTGCACTGCTTCGCTTTGCAGCAGCTCCGCTCCGCCTTTGGCGATCATCACGGGATCGACAACGACCTTCCCCCAGCCAAAAGCCCGAATCCGGTCAGCAACCAGGCGAATGATCTCGGCGTTGAACAGCATGCCTGTCTTCAATGCATCTACTCCGAGGTCCGATCCTACCGCTTCCATCTGCTCTGCGGCTGCCTCGGGGGGCAGCGGATATACGCCATGAACCCCCAAGGTATTCTGCACCGTAATCGCGGTAATCGCCGACATGCCGTATACGCCGAGCTCCTGGAAGGTTTTCAGATCGGCCTGAATGCCGGCACCGCCGCCGCTGTCAGACCCGGCAATCGTCAGTGCCCGGGGCACGCGTGTCTTGCTCATCGTGTGCCACCGGCAGCGGCCGCTTCCGCTTCCCGGACAGCGGCATATCCCGCCAACGAGCCTGGATGAAGTTTTGCCAGCTCATCCAGGAAAGCGATCTGGAAGCTTCCCGGTCCTTGGTCCGCCGTGCATTCCGCAGCTCTCGCCGCCGCGGCCCCGTAGAAGGCCAGACCCGCCGTACCCGCAAGCAGCAGGTTTGCTTCCACTGCGGCAAAGGCACCCAGCACCGAGGTCAGCAGGCACCCTGCGCCGGTGACCTTCGTGAGCAGTGCATCCCCTCCGGTAATGATGCGTACCTCTGTTCCATCGGTAATTACGTCCTCTTCACCGGTAATGGCCACGATCGTGCCTAATTCGCGTGCAGCCCGCACGGCCAGCTCAGCATGATCACTGCCCGTGCTGTTGCCAACATCTACGCCTTTGATCTCGCGCGCCTCCCCGACAAGGTGAGCGACTTCAGCCGCATTCCCGCGCACGAGCGAAACCTTCACCTCGCTTAGGATCCGCAATGCCGACTCCGTCCGAAAACGGGTCGCTCCCGCACCGACCGGGTCCAGCAAGACCGGGACGCCATGTGCATTCGCCGATTGTCCGGCGATGATCATCGCATCCACCAGCTCGCGGTTCAGCGTGCCGATGTTCAATACGAGCGCGCCTGCAATGGCAGACATATCCGCCACTTCCTCTGGCGCGTAAGCCATGACCGGCGACGCGCCCAGCGCGTACAAGCCGTTAGCCGTAAAATTCGTAACCACCACGTTTGTCATATTGTGAACGAGGGGGCTCGTCTGCTGTACCTTCGTTAAAAGCGCCGAAACTTCTTTTTCCCATGAACGCATTGGAATCAGCCTCTCTTATCTAAATTGGAATTTATGTCCTTGTTATGACTCCTTATAGCACCGCAGCCTGCAGCAGCACCGGCCATTCCTCCTGCTTATAAGCCATATCCCAAAACATATACTCCAACTGGCAGCTCAGCATAAAATACTCCTTCATCCGTTCCCGCTCGGCTGCCGTCGCGCCCTCTGCCCATTCATCGACACGGTTGCAGAACTTGGCTGTCGCGTCTTCCCCACGGTTGCCATAGAAATAAATCCAGTCATAGAACGGATGGGATTCATCCGGCTTCACGTCATCCAGCAGCTTGCGGCCAATCTCCAGGTACGTCCACGGGCAAGGAAGCAGTACGGCCATAATCTCGCCTAGACTGCCCTCGTGCGCCACTGTCAGCATATGACGGATATAATGATGCGCGGACGGAGCAAGCGGATAACCCTGAAGCTCTTCGTAGGTCACCCCGGCGGCTGCGCACAAATTCTGATGCGGATGCACCTCGCTGTGCAAGATGAATGAAATCTGTTCGTTAAAGGTCGCGATCTCTTCCCTGCTGGTCGATTTGGATATGGCGATTCCGTAGATCCGCATGTAGGCATTCAAATACTCAAAATCTTGCTTCACATAGTGAATCAGCTGTTCCCGTGCCAGCTTCCCCTCGGCAATGCCTTTTACAAAGGGATGATCGAAGATTGCTTGAAAAATGCCTCCCGCCTGCTGACGGAGCTCTTGCGTGAAACTCATTTTTGTCCCACCTCCAACATATTGAAGAGCAGGAAGTCCATAAGACACGACTTTCCAAGCAACGCTAAAAAGCCGCCCCCGAAAACTGGAGCGGCTTCGTCAACAAGCCCAAGTGCGCCAAAAAACGCACCGAGACCTCGTATACGAAGGCTCCACTTTCCTACGCTAGTACGAACTAGATCAGGTTCAAAGGGTCCAAGATACACTCTTGTCTCAGCCGCCAACGGCTCCCCTAGTGGACTTCCTATTCTTTTGTCTAATACTGTACATAGGTTTGTAGATGCTGTCAAACATTAACTGTTCGTGAACGGAGCCCACGCTCGAAGCTTTCCCATGAGTGGGGGATTAGGATGTTGTACGGTGGCCGAGGTCTTTCGCGAAATAAAAACGGGGGCTGCCCAACACTTGTTTCGGAAACACTGACGCTCGGTTGTCATGTATGCCCCAACATAATGAGCACATAATCGTTATGCAAATAAATGAAGTTTAAAGGAGCGAGCGTATTTATGACGAACCAACCAAACCAACCGAAAGACGTTAAACCCATTCCGCAAGGCTACACGTCCGTGACACCGTGGATCATCTCAAGAAACTCCGCAGCGCTGATCGAATTCCTCAAGCAGGCTTTTCAAGCCGAAGAGTTAGCCCGCGTCTATGTCGGTGAAGGTATCATCGGCCATGCCGAGGTCCGAATTGGGGATGCCGTCGTGATGATGTTTGACGCGAAGCCGGAATGGCCGGATTCACCAGCATACCTCCGTTTATATGTTGAGGATTGCGATGCCGTCTACCAACAAGCGCTGGCCGCAGGAGCCGTCTCGGTGACGGAGCCAACGAGCTTATTCTTCGGCGACCGGGTGGGACGGGTACGGGACCCGTTCGGCAACTTATGGTGGGTACAGACACGAATGGAGGACCTCACTCCGGAAGAAGTGGAACAGCGTGCCCAAGACCCGGAATACATCAAAGCGATGACCTATGTTGCCGGAGCGGAGATTGTGGTGAAGATATCGTGAAAATATGAAGTGAAGCAATAGCAGTATAACAGGAGAGCACGGATGGACTCGGTGTCTAGGGGTATGCATGGATGGATGGGATTATAATTGTAGGGGCTGGGTAACTCGGAGTAGCTATGGTTTAGAGGTAGAAACCGGGGTAACACAGCGTGTATAGCTGAGGCTGCTGCTGGTCTTGGTGCTACTGCTGATCTTGTTACTACTGCTGGATCTGGCTACTACTGCTGATCTTGTTACTACTGCTGGTCTTGGTGCTATACTGGTTTTGGCTACTGCTTGTGGCTAGCGGACTGAGGATACGTTATTTGGCTGAATAGGTGTGATTTTTGATAGTTATCGGACACCAGGTACGTTATTCATAGAATATGATGGCAAATAGGCAGTTTATTGCGGTAATAAGGGATCTGGAGTCCGTTAACAGGTGGTGTTGGTGCTACTGCTGGGCTTGTTGCTCTGCTGGTTTTGGTGCTACTGCTGGGCTTGGCTACTACTGGTTTTTTAGCTACTGCTGGCCTTAGCTACTACTGATCTTGGTGCTACCTGCTTCGCTAATGCTGATTTTGGTGCTACTGCCGGTCTTGGTGCTACTATTGGTCTTGGCTACTACTGGTCTTGGCTACTGATGATCTACTGGGCCTTGGTGCTACCCTCGAACGTAACGGACTGAGGATACGTTATTTGGCTGAATAGGTGTGATTTTTGATGGCTAACGGACACCAGGTACGTTATTCATAGAATATGATGGCAAATAGGCCGGTAATTGTGGCAATAAGGGATCCTGAGTCCGGTGGATTTAAGAATCGGGGGCGAATCAGGAAAATAAGGGATCTGGAGTCCGATAGCAGGTCAGGGGCTACGGACGAAGCAGCGGAGTTGGTTAAGCTGTGCTAGTTGAGCGGTATGGCATGCAGCTGCGTAGCGGCGGTACTTTCGACGCGCGATACTGACAACGCGTGATACTGACAACGCGTGATACTAAAAAAGGAGGCATCCCTCAAGATCTCAGATCTTTTGGGATGCCTCCTTTTTTAGCTCTTTCCTATGCATCATCTGCTATACGACAATACTCCCCTGCAACATTCGTCTTCATTCATTACTGAATGCCGTAAAATTCCTGCAGCTGGTCAATCATCAGATTCGCTGCCAGGATGCCGCCTGCCGTGTTCCAGATGGCATCATCCACTTTGTGGGCTTGGCCGTTCTTGACGACGTTCAGGTTTTTCCACAGCGGATCGTTGATCCATTCTTGCTCGGTTTGGTTGGCACCGCCATCCCCGGTTTCATAAGTGAAGTAGAAGAGTCTGTCGGCATCTGCCTCAGGCAAACGTTCCTTCGTAATCTCGTCAACGAAATCGTCCTTGGCGTTCTTGGTCATGTCGTTGCGAGCGATGCCAATTTTATCGAAAATGACGCCCGAGAACGTATTGGTATGATACACACGCGTCTTGCCTGCCATGAAACGGACCACGGAGACAGTCTCGTCCAGCTTGCTTCCAGCCTTCTCTTTGAAATCCTGAATCCGCTTGTCGTATGCTGCCAAAAGCTCCTCGCCTTCGGATACCTTGTTCAGCGCCTTGGCATACAGTTCAAAATTGTTCTGCCACTCGCCGCGAAGATCCTCGGCAAAAACGGTCGGCGCGATCGCCTTCAATTGCTCGTATACTTTCTCCTGACGCATCTTGTTGCCGATAATCAAGTCTGGCTGCAGGCCGGCGATCAGCTCCATGTTCGGCTGGCTCTCTTCCCCGACAACGGTAACGCCTTCCATCTGATCTTTAATATGCGGATACCATGGATCGCCTGTCCAGGATCTAACGGCACCTACCGGCTTCACGCCCAATGCCAGAAGCGCCTCGGTTCCTTCGTTCGTGAGAACCACCACTTTTTGAGGGGTTCCCTTGATTGTTTCCGTACCCATCGCATGTGTAACTTCATAGGATTCGCTTGCTGCGCTACCATTGTTACCACTTGCATTATTCGTCGTGTCGCCGCCGGTATTGTTTGCATTTTCTTTCGCTGGGCTTGCTCCGCACCCGGCAAGAATCACGATCATAATGAGAGCCAGCAAGCTAAACTTGAGGCCCCTCGTTGGTTTATTTGCCATTCCTTTTCCCATTCCTATCTAAATCCCCCTTGTGTCATATCCCTCTACTTGAAAACCATTATCAATCACTGATTCAAAACTATAAAGGGTTTCATGAAAAATATCAAGATATTTGTGAGAATGATTATCAAGATCATTGACAGATGGGGTCCCTTCACCTAAAATTCATATGAACTTAATTATTCATGGACTTAAGAAAGTGAGCATATATGCGCGTATTCGGACTATTCATATCGCTATTGGCGCTGGCTGCTGCCGTAATGTGCAGCATCGCATTCGGAGTAACAAACATACCTCTTCATCAGGTATGGGAATCGTTCACTCACTTCAACGGGAGCAACGAGCATCTGATCATTCTCACAGCAAGACTGCCCCGAGCGCTCATTGCACTTGCCGTAGGAGCAAGCCTGGCTGTTGCGGGTGCGCTCATGCAGGTCATCACGCGCAATCCGATTGCATCGCCCAGCACGCTGGGCGTGAACTCCGGTGCGGCCTTCTTCATTATTATGTCGGCGGGTTGGCTGGGCATAAGCGGACTTCAATCCCTTACCTGGGTCGCGCTAATCGGAGCTGCGGTAAGCGGCGGTATCGTGTTTTTCCTGGGCAGCATCGGCAGGGACGGCATGACGCCGGTAAAAATCACCCTCGCGGGTGCCTCCATAGCCGCCTTCTTTCATTCCTTGACGCAGGGATTAATGCTCTCCGACGGCAAAATGTTCGATCAAGTGCTGGTATGGCTGGTCGGCTCGGTAGCCGGACGCGATTTGAACCAACTTGCGGCCGTGTGGCCATACATGACCGTCGGCATGCTGGCTGCACTCCTACTGGGCCGTCATCTGAACGCCCTCTCCATGGGTGATGACATCGCCCAGAGCCTTGGGCAAAAAACAGCACTCATTAAGCTGTTAGCGGCAGCGGCCGTTATTTTGCTGGCCGGAGGTTCCGTTGCCGCTGCGGGACCCATCGCATTCGTTGGGATTATCATCCCGCATATCGTTCGGCATTTAATAGGAAATGATTATCGCTGGATTCTGCCTTACAGCGCGGTGCTCGGCGCACTTCTGCTGGTGACGGCCGATCTCGGCTCCCGATATATTGCCATGCCGAAGGAAGTCCCGGTCGGCGTGATGACCGCAATCATCGGCGTGCCGTTCTTCGTGTACATAGCCAGGAAAGGAAGACGAGCACAATGAGTAAACACCGCATATTCCGCTCCAGGAACGCTAAAGTATCGTTTATGCTGGAGAGAAGAACACTATGGGTATGCCTGATCCTATTCGTGCTTTGCATCGCCGCCATGATTATTAGCACAGGAACAGGAAGCCAGTTTGTTTCGCCGCTTCATGTCATGAAGGCATTGTTCGGCGATGCTCCGCCCATGGAGCAGGTTATCGTCATGCAGCTAAGGCTGCCCCGAATTATAATCGCCGTGCTGATCGGCGCCGCTCTCGCCGTGGCGGGGGCTATTCTGCAGGGCGTCATCCGCAACCCCCTGGCCTCCCCCGACGTCATCGGTATAACGGAGGGAGCATCACTTGGAGCGGTTCTCTTCATCTTCATATTCACAGGCACCGTATCGATCCATTGGATGCCGTTATTCGCCATCCTTGGTGCTTTTTTCATTACCGGGCTTCTGTACGTGCTTGCTTGGAAAAATGGCGTATCGCCGCTGCGGCTCGTCTTGATCGGAATCGGGGTATCGGCTGCAATCAAATCGATCTCCTATATGCTGATCATATCCGGACCGCTGCAGTTGGCCGACCGTTCCCTTACCTTCATGGCTGGCAGCATTTACGGCATGTCCTGGGATAAGGACGTATTGACCCTGCTGCCTTGGATAGCCGTACTTCTACCACTTACCTGGCTGCAGGCTCGCAATGTGAACATCCAAGCCTTGGGGGACGACGTTGCCAGCAGCACGGGCGCCCAGGTTCAGAAACAGCGCCTGATCCTAATCGGACTCAGCGTGGCGCTGGCCGGGGCGGCCATCTCGATCGGCGGCGCCATCGCCTTCATCGGTCTGATGGCACCGCATATGGCCCGCAGGCTGGTGGGCCCCTCCTTCGGGAGCGTCCTGCCGGTCAGCGCACTGATCGGTGCGATTCTGCTCCTTGTCGCGGACTTGGTAGCTCGGACGGCATTTCTGCCGCGCGACGTTCCAGCAGGCGTATTCACCGCTGCGATCGGCGCGCCGTTCTTCCTCTACTTGCTGTATCGTAACCGCAATCGATTCTAGAACCGAAAGGAGCTGGCGTCATGAATACGCTGGAAGCAAAGGGATTGGGTCTGTCCTATGGGGGAGACTTTATATTCGAAAATCTGGATTTAACCGTGCCTATAGGTAAAATCACCGTGTTTATCGGCAGCAACGGCTGCGGCAAGTCCACTTTGCTGCGCTCCATGGCCAGGCTGCTGAAACCGCAGCGCGGCTCGGTTGTACTGAACGGGGCCGACATCGCAGGCTTGTCCACCAAGGACGTGGCACGTAAGCTCGCCATTTTGCCTCAAGGGCCTACCGCCCCGGAAGGATTAACGGTGATGCAGCTGGTAAAGCAAGGACGCTATCCGTACCAGAGCTGGCTTCGTCAATGGTCACGCGAGGATGAGGAAGCAGTCACGGCGGCGCTGGCCTCCACAGGTTTGACCGAACTGGCTGACCGTACGGTTGACTCGTTATCCGGCGGCCAGCGCCAGCGGGCCTGGATCGCGATGACGCTGGCACAAGAAACGCCGATCATTCTGCTCGATGAACCGACCACCTATCTGGATTTGACGCACCAAATCGAAGTACTGGATCTGCTGTATGAATTAAATGTTCAAGAACAACGAACCATCGTCATGGTGCTGCATGATATCAATCTGGCCTGCCGTTATGCCGATCATATCGTTGCTATTCGCGACGGAAGCATCAAGGCAAAGGGCAAACCGGGAGATATCATCGATTCCGAGTTAATGCAGACCGTGTTCCAGCTGCCGTGCGAGATTATTCCGGACCCGCTGTACGGGACCCCGATGTGCGTCCCGCGAGGGAAGGGCATGCGCCGACCTTCAGCCGTCACGCCGGAACCAGCGGAACCCAAACAACCAACAACGCCGACTCCAGCTCCTGAGCTGGCATCGGTGTAGCATAAATTGCAATCAAGCCGACTCCCTTTCGCATTCAAGCTGTAGGAGCCGGCCTTTTTTATTTAGGCTTTTCTCAACAATATGGAGTTATTATCTAAAACGGGTTTTGGACAAAGCAAGATATGAGAGCAGCCGAGATGGCAGAGACATCGAATAAGCATATCGGCTTTAACTCGTCCATCATTGTTGAAAACAAATGCCAACCCGAATAGACAGAGACATAAAAACATGCAAAAAAAACGCCCCCATGGTGGAAGGCGGTCCCTGTATTCAAACCTAACAATCGCATGCTTCTACTGCTATCGCTCACGACTGCTCCACTATCGATTCATCATGACCATTTACCTACACGCAGGTCTTTTTTTCTTTGGCGATGCGGGAGTACTTTGAACAGCTTGGACTTTTCACGTTTCCGTTGTTCCAGCAGGTTCTTTACCCCTCGCATCAACATCCGGTACCTCATCTCATCCTCATGGCCGAACTTGCGCATTTCGTCAAAATACTCGTCTGTCATCCTATCACTCCAGATGTATAAGTCTATAGAACTAGAGTATAGGACCGAACTATACAATTTCTAAACAAGACTCGGTAACACGCTAAGCCGACGGCTCCTGCATCCTGCATGGCTGAGCTGCCGGCAATCTCCACGGCTCGCCGTCTTCGCCGAAGAAAAAGAGCCTGCGGTTCCTCTCCTCGGAGGCCGCTTACGGAAAACCGGAGATGGGAATCCACTTGCCCATTATCCGTCTTATAGCGTATTTCAGGGGTCCCGGGGACGCGGCATCGCCACGCATATTTATTATATGTACATTTATTCCCTGCCCCCATCGTAGTCGATTCGTTCCATGGTTGTAAAAGCGAGAATTTCGTTTCCCACTGATTGACAAGTATCATACAATGAACAACAAAGGAGGATATCGCTCATGTGGAGTAAATGGAAGCTGAACGGGCCGGTCTGGGCAGGCATCGCCTCGGGCATTCTCCTCGGGCTGTTCCTTAAAGTGATCGAGCACATCACCTCGTTAGAGGTCTATACACTGCTGCTGAACGTTGATTACGTACCCGTCCTGAAGGAGATGAAGCTCTCCGAACCTATCGAGTTTGCGCTGCATCTCGTCATCTCCGTCCTGCTGAGCATCGCTCTGGCCGTCTTTCTGAAGCAGAAGAATTGGTCCCGCGGACGAAGCTTGTCCTGGGTCTCCCTGGTCTGTTTGGCCGTAGGACTTGTCCTGTACCCGACTACGGTCTTGTCCGTTCACACACCGGAGCTGTCCGACTTCGCTGCCCTTCTATTCTGGCTGGCAGGTCATCTGCTATACGGCATTGCATTAGGCTGGCTGCTGACAGGTGCTTAATTATCCCGAATTCTGCTTCCAGCACAAATTCGCCACTCAGTGCGCTATTATCTATGACAAGTAGATGATCAACCAGGCCCAGGTATTGGAGAAGATTTTACATAGAAGAATGGTGACGATGCATATCTTTTGCAGGGATGTGATGACCCCCATTGCGAACTCTGCCGGCTACTCGTTCGACATTTAGATTTGGATCACCAAGGCCTACATAAAGCATGGTAACCTGGAAGCCATTTGCTTTTGCTTCCTTCATAAGTCTAATGGCGGTTGAATACTGTTTCTCTTTTAAATCATATCACAAACTGATTAATCCACCATAAAGGATTGAACTTGTATAAACATCTTTGGAATTCGATTGGGTATTCAACGCAAAATGACCGCCCCACATGAGTAGGAGCGGTCACGCTATGAAACCGAATGCGCAAATGCCGCACTCATTCTATGGATCCTTCACTTTGGCAATGCTAGCGTCCCAGGGACAAGTCCTTGTCCACTTCGCTATCGGTTTCCTCTTCCTCGACGTTCGCGTCGTCACCGGATGCCGCTACGCCATCCATGAAGTCTTGAATCTGACCGCTGTTGCGGGTCAACGTAGCAACGGAAACCTCATGCTTCTTCGCGATGTCGGACTTCGTTGTTGAAATGTTCAGCGATGAAGTTACTATATATTCCAACGCACTTGCATATCCGCCCTGTTTACGGTACTTCGGATTGGCTTCTCTGGAGAAGCTGTTCCAGACCATCAGGAGGCTGAACACTTGAAACAGCTGCTGATCATCCTGCAGCTCATAATCCCGGCAGATCTGAGGAAACACAGACTCGGCAAGCTCGCGATGCTCATCAGCATTCCAGTCCATCCATCCCAGCTTGTCGTTAATCATCTGACGCAATTGATCGACCTGTAGCTTAGGCTCTTCTGCTCTCGCACCAGGGAACTGGATGACTTTACCGTATACCGTGCGTTCATCTTTTTCAAGACAACATCTTTTGTACTTTTTCCCGCTTCCGCAGTGACATAGATCGTTTCTTCCTAGCTTTTTCATTTCCTAGCTCCTATTTGAATGATTTCTTCTATTATACATGGAAAATATGAAAATGCGCATCTCAAGCCTGTAAACCCTTAAGGCATGCCGGCCTTCCGCGTCATAACACTCTCTTACAGGGGGGGCTTCCGATAAGAAGGTGTCCAGGCAAGTTAGATAGCAAAAAAGCGCGGGTCCCCTCTATGAAAGCCGCGCCCCTTCATATTATTCTATATTATCGTCATAACGCAAGTAGGATGTAACAAATTTGTTAGAACCTATAATAGACTTGTACCATTTTTGGTAAAGATTCCATAGATCCGCGCCATAAGGCTCATTGGCCTGGCCCAAACGTCACAGATAGCGACTTCATTCCGTAACCGTACTACACCCATACGCCAACATTGGAACCTGTTAACTTTTGGATCGCCCTGCTGCAGCGGCTCTATCGTCAATCACTTGCCTTAGCACAGGCTCAAGCCCATCCGCCATCAGCTTGAAGCCGAGGTCCGTCGGATGAACCCCATCTACGGTGGCTTCCCCAGGATCATCACCTAACCAATCCGATCCATCCACAAACGTTAGGTTCTGATCTCCGGCCTCGGTCAGCTCCCGGATGAGATCCATCTGGAACTTCTTCCGCGCGAGCCGCCCTTCGAGAATCTCCGGCTTAAACGACTCGGCCCCATGGCGGATGCGGGATATCAAAATGATAGGAACCTCCGGATGAACCTTGCGGTAGGTCTCGATATACCGCGGCAAGGTCTGCCGATAAGACTCGGTGCCCCCGGAATTCCCCTCGTAATCAATGACGAGACATGCGGGTTCCGAAATTTGGGCTGCCAGTACAGCAAGCTCCGACTCCCCCTTTCCGTTGCCCGAGAATCCTAAATTGATAAACTCCAGATGGAGCCTGCGGCTTAAGATGTTCGTATACGACATGCCGGGCCGTGACGCACATCCGCCTTGCGTAATGGAAGTTCCGTATACAATCACTTTTTTGGAAGAATCATAGGCTTCCGGTGCCCAAACCTCCGCTCCTGGTTCAAGTCCAATCCATATCTCCTCGACGCCCTGGTATAAGGGCATATTCAGAAGAAATGATCGTGCCTCGCTTGTCCCGGAATCAAAGATGCTGCTCTCATACTCCACCTGGCCGGCCTGAAAACGAGCCGTTCCCGCATGCAGCCACTGACCAGGGCCGCCGATATACGCATCGACGCCGCACTCCCCCGTTGGCGGCATGTGGTACATGCCGGATCCTGCGGTCAAACGCACGCGGACAGACACGCTCCGCGAATTCGTGCGGAAGCGGATTTGACCGCCCGATGTACAGTTCGCTAACGCATCCACCTCCGGTCGGATGGGAACATCAGGTACCGCAGGCAGCCTGCGATATTTATGTTCAACGTTGAGCCAAGCGAAGCCCGATACTTGGAAAGGCTCTTCTTGGGGGGAATACCATAATCGTTCACCCGCTCCATCGTTCTCGATCTTCATGTTCTGGTCCAACTGATAAGGGGATACCTTCTCCGTTTCAGGGGGATTGTTCTGCACAATTCTCGCCTCCCTATGTAGTTAGGAATGAATAGGAATCGAAATCGCTTATCTCCATCTCAAGTGCTATATAGATATAGCCTCATCCGTCCGGTTTCAAAGCCATCGAGCCATAACTTCAGAGCCTTCTTACCGGTCCCAAGCCGTGACAACCTCTTCCTTCAGCTCCTTCAGCAGCTCTTCCTTGTCATCCCGGTAGAACATGTTATAAGTGTCGAACGGGATCATCCGTCCATCGGGATGCATGATGTGGACGCAGGATTTCTTGACGGAGCGGACGTCGAAGTTATGGGCGTCCAGGAACTGCATGATAATGACCCGGAAGACGTTGTCATAGGTTATCTGCTCCGGTACGGCGGCTAGCGGCAGACAGCAGAGCAGGCTCTTCAGGGAAAGCGCCGAGGATTGCGGCGAATGGCCCGTCGACAACAGCTCGAACATTTTGCCGCGGATCACCGGATCCTGCTCAAACACAATTGTGTTGCTGTCGCCCTCCAGCAGGATTTCCGGGTCGATCATCCGCGTCAACGGCATCACTTCCCCGCCCAGCTTCAAAGCGTAGCCCATGGCCAGGCAATCCGGGTGGCACGGCACCGGCAGAATGTCCGCATCCGTAAATACCTCGGACTGGTCGATGATCATCCGCCGCACTTCGCTCACGGTCAGCCGGTCGGTTGCCGGATCATACCCCTCCAGCCGGCCCGCAGCCTGAATCGGCTGAATGGTGACGCCGCGCACCGCTTTTTGCTGAAGTCCATACTGAATGATATCTCCGATCTCGCCGTCATTGAGGCCTTTCTTCAGCGTGACGACCAGCGTCGTGGATATGTTGAATTCATTCAGATGGTCGATGGCTTGCTGGCGGATGCGCCGCAGATCGGCCCCTCTCAGCTCCTTCAGCACATGCGCCTCAAAGCTGTCGAATTGCAGGTAAATTTCGAATCCAGGCATGTATTCGGCCAGCCTCCGCGCAAAATCGCGGTCCTGGGCAATGCGGATGCCGTTCGTGTTCACCATAATATGCTTGATGGGACGGCTCTTGCACATGTCCAGGATGTCAAAAAAATCCGGATGCGTCGTCGGCTCGCCGCCGCTGATCTGAACGATGTCAGGCTCCCCCTCGTTCTCGACGATCCGGTCGAGCATGAATTCGATCTGCGCAAGCGACCTGTAGGAAGTACGATGCGGCGACGATTCCGCGAAGCAGATCGGGCACTGCAGATTGCAGTGGTCCGTGATCTCCAGCAGCGTGAGGCAGCTGTGCTGCTCATGGTCCGGACAGAGCCCGCAGTCATAAGGACAGCCGTAACGGATCGGCGTATTCCAGACAAGCGGCATTTCGGAAGGCTTGATAAACTTCCGCGTCTGATGGTAATAATCGGCCTCGGTTGCGATCAGCACTTTTTCCGGACCGTGAACGAGGCATCTTTTGAGCATATATATCATGCCGTTCTCCTCGATGATCTTGGCTTCCACTTTGCGGTAACAGGTCGTGCATATGCTATTCGTCAGTTCATGATACAGATAAGGGCGGTTTTTTGGCATAATCAAGACTCCTTTGGTCAGCTTGGAAAATGGGAACCCGGCATCGATCGGCGAAGCCGGTTTCTGCCGCCGATCAGCCACGCATAATAGATGAGGCCTGCGATGCAGGCTAATTGGATATTGTTCAATCCCAGGTAAGGATGCGGCGTCGGTTTGATCCAGTCGATCACCAGGCGGAAGAGCAGATACCCGGCCATGAACCATTGAAACATCCGCCCGGACACGTAGCCCGCGCGAGTGGATCTGCCGCGGCTTTGGCGGTACAGCGGAATCAGCAGCAAGGCCAGCACGATCAGGAACAGGATTTCATACAGCTGAGTCGGATGGCGATAAATTCCGTCGCCGAAATCCACGCCCGTGAACCAGGTCGTCGGCGTACCATAGGTATGGTCATCAAGACCGGTCAGAAAGCAGCCAATTCGTCCGAGTCCCAGGCCCAGCATCAGCGGGTAAACAAAATCATCGCCCGTTGAATGCTTCCATCCCACCCAGCGCTTTGTCAGCTCCACGCCGATCAATCCGCCCAGAAGACCGCCGACAATCGTTTTGCCTCCCCATAGCAGATGGAATTGGCGCAGCTGTTCCCAGGTAACAGCCGGATCCTCCAGCCAGAATAGCAGCTTGGAACCAATGGCCGCGCCGGCGATGATGCCAGCCAGAATCTGCAGGCTCATCAGCTTTGTCATGCCGCTCGGCCTGCGGGTCCATAAATACACGCGGAAGCCGATAAAGTAGGCCAGCGATTCAAACAGCACGTGCGGATGAATCCGCCAGGACCCCAGGTACACATAAACAGGAAACTCCATCTGTCCACTCCTTGATATCAAAACTTGAATTGGAAATGCGATTTAGCCGGAAATAGGAACGCGTTATTTTAATAAGAAAACAAGATTGCCCCGCAAATCGTCAGCAGCAGCAGCGCAAGACCGCCCAAGATTGCCAGTATAGAGACGATCACGGTCACCCATACGTTCCTAGGCTGTCTCGGCGCGCCGGGACCGGTATTCATTTCACCACAGCGGTAGCGGCAGCGACCTGTTTCCGGATTATGGCATTCCTCACACACCGGCTTCCCGCAGCGCGTACACTGAGCGACGGCCGACCTTTCAGGATGATTCATGCAGCGGTAGACTTCCATCCAATCACCTCACTTAGCATTAAATCCCTATATTCCCATTGTAAACGTTGCCGCAGAATTAGACTACCACCTACATTAACATTACAACGCTTGTCCAGTGATTATGAGTAACATTAGGCAGTGCACACCCAGCTGCGAAGATGCGTCAGGCGCGTTAACAATAAAAAAAGGCAAGCCCTCTGCCTAATGAAAGTCAGCACTTGCCTATCACTTTTGATCGGTTCGTTTCAATCCCCTCTTGATGCAGCTTACTGCCCTAACTCCTCAACGTCTGTTACTTCGAACGTGAGTACTATGGGATAGCGGCAAATCTTCTTTCATGAGGATAGGTCCTCCCACCGCTCCCACATCTCTTGCGGATTGAGCTCATACACCCCGTTGTCCCTAAACATGAAATGATGCATGATGAACTCCCGGCGAAGAGTTGCAAAGTCCTCATGGTAACCCTGAATAAACTCGTTGATTTCCTTCTCTGTGTACTTACGTCCCTTCTCAAGCCGGGATACCATATGCGTAAGCACGATGAGTTTCTTCTTCAACTGGGCAGGGATGCTCTTCAGCTTCCCGTTGGATGTGAAAAAATTGTTCAGAACAGCGTCCCTCGTCCGCTGATCTTCTTCCTCCAAGCGCTCGGGGACGCCCTCGGACCTTACTCTTTGGTAGATTAGATTTTCCGTAGCAGTTGCACTATTTTTGATGAAATAATGGTTTAACGAGAAATAGATCGTGTTCTTATCCCTGCGCTCTTTAATCAGGCTCGCTTCCCGCAGCTTCGCTGCATGGTGCGTGATCGTTGCCGGCGTGACGCCGATCTTCTCGGCCAGAACCTGTCCGTTCAATTCACCTTCGGCTAGCAGGATCAGCATTTTGATTCGCGTCGGATCCGCAAGCGCCTTATGATAACTAACCACCTTATCCAATTGCATGGATATGTTCACTCCCTACACAATTTGGCGAACATCTAATTTACGATTTATTAAATCAGATATTATCCCATCCGAAATTTAAAGTAAACCTCATTAGTACTTTAAATTCAGCGAGTAGGTGGCGGAGGCCAAGTCGGAGGAAAGTCCCCATACCATTTTCCGAATCCATTATAGGGATGTCAGCGTGGATTACGACGAATATGACAGCCATGTCCATAAAAGGCGGCAAGTAACGCCTGAACTTCATGCACAGGACATGAAATAGCCCGCTCCATTGTTGTAAAAGAGCGGGCTGCTGCATGACTATCGTTTCTCAAGTTTCGTATTCACATCCAGTTAACCTACGAACCTCATCTTACACGACAGCTGCGTCAACTCTGGACGGATCGGCATTCTGGCATCTCTTGCATACCTTTAGCGCCGTGCCGTCCGACTTGTTAGCGACGTAGAGAAGCTTGATGCGAGAAGTGCTGCATACCGGGCATGTGCCGCGGCCACGTGATGGCATACTCCATAGTGCGCGGCCCCGTTTTGTTTTGGCCATGTTTCATATCCCCTTTATTTCATAATCTCTTTAATGTTGTTGCGAACCCCTGCACACAGCTTGTACAAGATTCGATTTCTCTTTGTTATACGAATCGTAGGAAATACAGCCTGAATATCTGTGCAACTCCATTATAGGGGACGGCCTGCCGTCAAATATAGGGAATAAACGCTTATGAACTCTTTTTTACATACGGTACGTCACATTTAGGTTAGCTTACGCAGTACCTCCTCCGCTCTTTGCACACTCTCCTTCGTCCACGGCGGTGCCTTCGGGTGATTCATGATCTCGGACAGCGTCATCCACTGTACCGACTCGACCTCGTCCGGGCTCTTGCTGTAAGGTGTCCCCTTATCATACTCGCACAAAAACACCATGTTGATGACAGGACGGTCATCGTCCGTTACAAAAGAAGAGCTGTAGACGTACGTGACGTTCTCCTTCACCTCGACGCCAACTTCTTCGTAAAGCTCCCGCTTCACCGTGCGCTCCAGAATATCCAGCGTGTGCCCCTCCCTGTCTACTTTGCCTCCCGCTAACGAGAGTGTTCCGCCCGCATGCTCTTCCTTCATGCTGCGCGTAATCATCAGCCACTGCCCGTCCTTGCAGACGGCCCCTTCTACGTTGACGATAAACATGAAATCCCTCCTCTAACAGCCTATTTTCTTACTTTACACGATCCTGGTGTCGGTTGACCATTGACTCTCACCTTACAGGAGACCGCAAAATAGGTTCCAGCATTGATTCAGTAAGGAGGAATATCACCATGCCAAGCTCTATCCGTTTGCTCCACAACGGCTTCGTCCGAGCGATCCTGATTTCCAATGTATGCTCTCAACTCGGAATATGGATCCGAAATTTTGCGGTTCTGCTGTATGTCATGGACATGACAGGCGGGAATGCTTTTGCCATCTCCATGATTTCCGTCGCGGAATATGGACCGATCTTTCTGTTTTCGTTCATTGGGGGTGTATTCGCCGACCGTTGGCGTCCCAAAGCAACCATCGTCTGGTGCGAGATACTCAGTGCCTGCTTCGTCTTCATCGTGTTTCTGATGCTGGAATCCGGCTCGTGGGGCGCTGTATTCTTCGCGACCTTATGCTCTTCCACCCTGTCGCAGTTCGCTCAGCCCTCCGGCATGAAGCTGTTCAAAATCTATGTGCGGGACGAGGATGCTTCCATTGGAATGTCACTGCTGCAAACGCTGTTCTCTCTCTTCATGATTATCGGACCGGTTCTGGGCACATGGGTATTTCAGCAATGGGGCATATCGGCTGCCCTCGTGTTAACGAGCGGATTATTCATGTTATCTGCCCTAGCCATGCTGTTTGTGCCTAAAGACCAAGAGACATCTATGAACACCGCAACAGCAGCTCCCTCCATTCTTCACGATATGGCCGACGGTATTCGTTATGTTGTATTCAAAAGAGACCTGCTGCGGCTAAGCCTCTGCTTCATGGTTGTGGGTCTTGGGGTGGGATTGATCTCCCCGCTCAGCGTATTTCTGGTGACCGAACGCTTAGGCTTGTCCGCTCAGGACTTGCAGTGGATTACCATCCCTTACGGTGTAGGCGAAATCCTGGGTGGAATCATAACGTTTATGCTCGCATCCCGAATCGCTCCCGGACGGTTACTGATGATGGGATTAATCGTGAACGGCGCAGGCATTCTCATGCTGGGTCTGTCGACGCTCCTCTGGCTGACCATGCTCTCGCAATTCCTGATTGCGCTGCTGCAACCGGCTATTTTTATCGGGAACCATACCTTGGTCATGCAGCAAACTGAACAAGCCTACATCGGTCGGGTCACCGGAGTACGTACGCCGCTCATGACCGGAGCCATGCTGATCACAATGGGATGCTCCGGCTTATTGAAGCAGGCCATGTCACTAACTTACGTTTATGCTTTAGCTGGCGCATGTTTTCTCGCCGGATTCTTGATGATTCTTCCACTTCTTCGTCATGGGAATCACATGATGTCAGGAGGTGGTGAAGCAACCGAAACTTAACATCCCCCACAGATAAAAAACCGAGCGAAACGAAGGCTTCTCCACGTCTCACTCGGTTATTTGCTTTTTCCAGCCTAATACACCTTAATCCGCGTCGTCTTCTTCCTCAACCTTTAAGATTCTTCCCGATTTTGCAAGAATTTCGACTTCAAACAATCTATTGTCGGACGTCAGAATAAATATTTCATAGACCAACACGCCATGCTCCAGATCCATATCGACATGAACAATTTGGCCCGGAACACGGGCAAGTGCAATTTCTTGAGCTTGCTGCATAGAGATTCTCTGCCTGGTCATCGGCCCAGGTACATGATAGTAATTTCCGTACATTCGGAAGTAACCCCCTCAATAAAAATGTCCGCTCATGTACCTTATGAGAGGGGCTACTCCTTGGTGCCTATTGACGCCGTTTAACATTCACATTTTTCGTATCATAAAGGACGTTCTACCGCTATTCGATTATGAATCGTTCCCCAATTACACATCGCATCGAGCACAGGCAGCAGCGTGATACCATATTCGCTCAGAGCATATTCCACCTTTGGCGGAACCGAAGGATGGATGGTCCGAACAACAAGCCCGTCACTTTCCAATTCCCGCAGATGCTGGGTCAGCATCTTCTGCGTAACCTCGGGTATGTCCTTCTCCAAATCACTGAAGCGCTTGGTGGATTCCATTAGATTCCATAAGATCAAGGGCTTCCACTTCCCCCCTATGACATGCATGACCGTTTCAATGGGGCATTGACTAATGACAGCTTTAGCAGATGTTCTCATATAGCCCTCCTCTATAGCTTACTTTAAAGTAAGCTCCTTACTCGAAAGTGGGTTCTTATCACGATTCTATGTTGCATGTTAGTCTAGAGTCAATTCAACCGGAGCATGACTGGGAACGTTATTCAGCAGCCTAGATGCTTTCGAAATATTTAAGGAGGATTATTGTATGAATCCATATGGTTCCAGCACATCATGGCAATCCAAGGATTGGGGGCCGCGTGCTTATTCTTACTGGCTAGTCGCCTCACTCTCGCTGTTTCTGCTGTACCTCGGTGTGAACACGTTTATTCAGCCGGAGGCCGCCATTCAAGGCTTTGGTTTAACTCTTTTTCATTCTTCGGATGCAGCCATCATCTACATCAAGGCCAATCGCGATTTATACATCGGGCTGGTGATCGCCGCTTTATTGCTCTTCCGCCTGCGTAAAGCATCCCTTATCCTACTCATTCTCAGCATTGAAATGCCCATCGTGGATGCCGTGTTAGTACTCCGTAGTGACGGAGCAACTCCTGCCAGCGCGTGGATTCATATCGGCACGGTTATTTATATCTTAATCGTGGCCTGGGTATTATTCCGGGAGGAACGATCCGTTATAATGGATCATAAGACAAAACATCCCCAGTCTTTTCCAAAATAACGGATCGAGGTGAGTTATGTGACAGGAAAGACCCTTGTTCATCATGGGCACCTCGCGGGACCGCCCCGGATTTTGCAGACGGTTGTTTTAGGTGGATTAGCACGGCTAGCTGATCTCCTGAAATATCGAGTGTAGGATGATTCCTAGAAGGAGGTGCTTATGAGCTATCACGGATCCGATTTTTATGACAACGACACGAACTTCGAGAAGTACATGGAGCGGCGGCAAGGGCAGGAGAACGCCAACGATACATTGGAGAAACCCGTCATCTGGCAGTTGCTGGGGAATATCTCGGATCGGCATGTATTGGACCTAGGGTGCGGCGATGCTGGCTTTGGCGTGGAATTGCTCAACAAAGGTTGTGCTGCGTATGTGGGGATTGAAGGCTCTCGTAATATGGTGGAAGCCGCCTCAAGCAATCTGGCCGATTACAACAACGGAACCGTTGTGCACACGAGGATCGAGGAATTTACATATCCCCGCGATTCTTATGATTTAGTGCTCTCCAGGCTCGCCATTCATTATCTGCAGGATATTGAGCGCGTCTTTCAATGCATTCATCAGAGCTTGAAGCCGAACGGCAGGTTTGTCTTCTCCGTCGAGCATCCCGTCATTACCTCTACACTTCAGCCGTCCGGCACAAGAACGAACTGGATCGTGGACAATTACTTCAGCGAAGGCTACCGGGAACAGCAATGGCTCGGAGGCACCGTTCAGAAGTACCATCGAACCGTCGAGGATTACTTCAGGGCGATGAAGGAAGCGGGCTTTATCGTGGAGCAGCTTAGGGAATCCAGACCCGTGCGAGAACATTTCTTGAACGAGGAAACCTATGAGCGCAGGCGCAGAATTCCACTGTTCCTGTTTCTAGCGGGGAGAAAGAGCACGTAACTCTCATTCCATTTCGAAAAAAAGCACCCTTTCTTCCACTTCACAAGTGGGAGAGGGTGCTTTCTACGTTTGGGATGATTGTCATAAATGCCGGGCGGGAACGCCTGCATGTGAAATCATCCCACCATCGTTATTTCTGCTTACGAGGATCTACCGGTCTTGCTTCCCTTATTGAATCCCTCGGATTTGCGCTTACGTGCTTGGCCATCCTTGGGTTTCTGAGCAGCTTCCGATTTGAACTTACGTGCCATCTCTGAATACGGATTACTGACGGCCTCCGCCTTCGGCTTACGTGCCGAATTCGTGCTCGAAGAGCGAGCTGCGTCTGACTTCGGTTTACGAGCCGTGTCGGTCTTTGGCTTGCGGGTGGTATCGGCCTTCGGTTTAGCAGGTCTAACTGCTGCTGATTTGCTGGACTTGCCCGAGCCCGATTTCGGCGATCGGTCTACCTTGGCTGCTCTTAATGATCCCGACATCGGGAAAGCATGGTCCTTCACTTCGGGTATGGACTTTCCGATTAACTTCTCAATATCTCGGAGAAAAGGCACCTCGTCCACTTCGCAGAACGATATCGCCGTTCCGCTCAGTCCCGCACGACCCGTCCGGCCAATCCGGTGAACGTACGTTTCCGGAATGTTCGGAAGATTAAAGTTAATAACATGCGACAGCTCGTCGATATCGATGCCTCGGGCGGCAATATCCGTAGCCACCAGTACCCGGGTCTCCCCGCTTTTGAAATTTTTGAGTGCCGTCTGACGGCTGACCTGCGATTTATTCCCGTGAATGGCTTGAGCCGAGATGTTCACCTTCGTCAGATCGCGCACAACCCGATCAGCCCCGCGCTTTGTACGGGTAAAGACCAAAGCCGACACGATGGATGGGTCCTTCATCAGCTCATTCAATTGCTTCTGTTTATTTCCGGTTTCCAGCAGATACACCGATTGCTTGATCCGTTCGGCCGTAGAAGAAACCGGCGTGATTTCCACTTTTACAGGGTTTTGCAATAATGTTTTGACAAGTTGGGTGATCTCCGCAGGCATGGTAGCCGAGAAGAACAGTGTTTGTCTTTTGCTCGGCATTTTGGCGATAATTCGTTTTACGTCATGGATAAAGCCCATATCGAGCATCCGGTCAGCCTCATCCAGCACCAGGATCTCCACATGCTGCAGATCGACACGCTTCTGATTCATAAGATCCAGGAGTCTGCCTGGGGTAGCAATGAGGATGTCCGCTCCTTGCTGTAGCGCCCGCTCCTGCGTTTTTTGCGAAACGCCGCCAACAATGGCCGTCGACCGCAACTTCGTGAACTGACTGTAGGCTTTCACGTTATCTGAAATTTGCAGGGCAAGTTCCCGGGTCGGCGACAACACCAACGCGCGAATACGGCGCGACATGCCCGGTTTAAGGGGTTGTTCGTTCAACAACTGGATCATTGGTACCGAAAAAGCGGCGGTCTTCCCTGTTCCGGTCTGCGCGCAGCCCAGCAAATCTCTGCCGGCCAACACAGCCGGGATCGCCTGAGCCTGAATAGGCGTTGGCGTCTTGTAATTCTCCTTCGCTAAAGCTTTGAGAATCACGGGGGATATATTTAAATCTTGAAATGTCATGGGGTCTCCTTTAAGGTGAATACCTATATTGTCTCATCACGTAACATGGGGCATCTCTTGATCGAGTTTCCACAAGCCGTTCCTTTACGTCATAACACATAACGATACCATACATCGGTATAAAAAAAGAAGCGGAATTTTTCTCCGCCTCTTGTTTAAGCCCCAAACCGCTGCCGATACCCGCATTTTCTGCATAATTCCTCAACAGCTTCCCGGCGTGAAAATCCATCCACAAGATTGTTCGCTCGCTCCCCATCGACGATGTCCGAGAAGGACTTCTGATGAATATTGCCCAAATTGATGACCCCTTCCCCGTCCAGACAGCACGGTACAACCGTCCCGTCTACGAGAATGGCCGCCTGGCTGCGAAGCGCATGGCAGAAGCCTTTGCCTTCATCCTCCGGCGCTGTTAGACTTGGCCACTGGAACTCATAGTCCTGGTTCAGATAGACATGGTCGGCAACCTTCACGCCACCGCCAGGTTCAACCTTTTCCTCGATTCGGTAGTCCAGATTAAATTCCTGCTCCAGAATTTCGAGCGTCTGGCGGTTCCGGCTCTTCTCCAGGTTCGTTTGGTTATCCTGCGTCAAATTCCACAAACGGAACGAAAAGATGACTTTATGCTCCTCCGCGGCACGAACAAAGGAGAGTATCTCCCGCAAATATCCCTCGCGATTTGTTGAACCAACATGTCCGTCGAAGCTGTGGAGCGAGAAGTTCATTTGTCTCAAGGCCGGCTTGCCCAGCAGCTTATGCCGGTTCTTCGCGATCAACGTGCCGTTGGTCGTGATGTTGACCTTGAACCCCTTCTCATGGCTAATATCCAGCAGCTCATCGATCTTCGGATGGAGCAGCGGCTCCCCCTTCACATGCAGATAAATATAACTCGTATGCGGCTTGATCTCATCCAATCTTCTCGCGAAATCTTCCACTTTAATGAAGTTGGCCTTACGCTCTGTCGGCGGGCAGAACGTGCAGGCCAGATTACAAATACTCGTAATTTCTATGTAAACTTTCTTAAATGTCTTCAAGATGTTATCCCCAATCCAGATGTCTATGATGGCATGGCGATTTGCTAGCTAAGTCGCTTGCCAATCCTTCATATCGTACCATAGGCGTGCCCTTTACAGCTACAACTACAGATGCTATCTGATGCCATTCTGTATTAAGCGAAACGAGAGAGATCACCTTCTTTGCTCTAATTAACGTTCGTCGTTTATGTTTAAATTCGTCACTCATCTGCATCAACCCATCTTTTTGAAAAGTAGAGGTGCAATTTTTTTCTTGCTCTGACCATCGTTTGAGCTAAAGCTTGTTCCGTTGTTTCTAGCTCCTGTGCAATTTCCTTATATGGTTTTTCTTCGATGTAATATAGAAACAAAGCTTGACGATACTCGGGGCTTAGCTCATTTAGAGCTTCAAGTAGTATCTCTTTCCGAATCTGATCTTCCACTTGCTCGGCTACCGTAGGGCGTAAAAAAGGGGCCTTCATATCAATAACGACTTGAGGATCCCTAAGATGATGATATTTTTTATTTTTTTTTAACAAATCATAGGCATAATTCCTAGCTATTTTAATCATCCAGGCTTTCAAATGCTTAGTGTCTTGCAGTTGAGGGACTTTAGCCACCACTTTATAGAACGTCTCCTGTACAACATCTTCGGCCAGTTCATGACTTCGTGTCAGAAAATAAATGTCCCGATAGACCAAATTCCGATAAGCTTCATAGGCTAATTTTTGGGTGTCGTGGTCTAAATCATAGAAATTAGTGCGTAAGAAATATAACCATTGTTCTTGCTCCACGTGTACCCTCCTCCGTTTTATTTTATTCATTAGCTGCTTGACGTAATTTTAAATCAAGCAGTTTTCCATTACAGTAAAATATTAACATATATTTACACAATTTTCCTTCAATCGCTGGAAAAATTATTTTTTAAAAAAGCGTCATATGTTGCTAGGATAAATCGTTTTAGTAGTAGAGTAGCTCAATTGGATACATACATCGTTCAAGCTACCTTACTTATCTCAAGCAAGGTAACGAACAAGAAGCTTTGAACCTACTAGATACTTGCCATAGAAAAGAGGGGTAGCTCATATAGAGGAAGCGGAGGTGAGTTCTTTTATATGGTTGTTTGAATAGCTAATCTATATAGGCTGAACTTAA
>NZ_JAGGRD010000065.1:41283-42089 GCF_018613005.1 Paenibacillus sp. ISL-20 | reverse complement strand
GTACTTAGGTGCGGTTCCTCATACCGAATATCACATCTTAAAAGTACTGAGAAAGTTAGGGCAACCCCATGAGCTAAATATTTGTTATGAGGCAGGTCCAACAGGATATCCTTTAGTTCGCTTGCTAATTGCACATGGATATCATTGCATTGTGATTGCTCCTTCACTCATGCCAAGTCGCCCAGGAGAACGGGTGAAAACCGATCGTAGAGATGCTATACGTTTAGCACAATTACTCCGAGCAGGTGAATTAACAAGCGTGCATGTACCTACTCCAGAAGAAGAAGCACTTCGTGATCTGGTACGAATGCGTGAAGATGTCAAGGAAGATCGGACTCGGATCCGGCAGCGGATTGGAAAGTTCCTCCTTCGCCATCAGATTGCACCCCAAGAACCACTTCGCCGCTGGACAGCGAAATATCGTTTGTGGTTAGGGCGTATTCCGCTTGAGTCTGCTTCTCAGCGTTTGGTTCTGCAGGAAATGCTTCATCAGATGGATGAAATTGAAGAACGTTTAAAGCGTATTGAAGCAGCGATTCACGAGGAAGCGACGGAGGGGCGCTACGCTCCATTAATACAAGCTCTTCAAACTTTACGTGGGGTGGCTGAAACAACGGCAACAGGTATCGTAGCCGAAGTGTGTTCATTTACCCGGTTTGGTAATGCAAAGGCATTTATGGGTACACGGGTCTAGTGCCGAGGGAATACTCAAGTGGTCAAAGCAGATGGCAAGGGAACATTACAAAATCGGGTAATACACATCTTCGCCGTTTATTAGTTGAATCCGCTTGGAGTTATCGATACAA
>NZ_JAGGRD010000065.1:0-41165 GCF_018613005.1 Paenibacillus sp. ISL-20 | reverse complement strand
AGGTGATCCCGTTCCCCCAAAGTTCAGTTTTTACACCCTCTCTTGTATAAGGGGGATTGGGAAAAACAAGGGAGTTACAAACTGCTATTTGACAGGTCTCGTTCATATCAGCGATGGGAGGAACGATACGTACATGGAGCGTCTTCTAACAGCAAGAAGGGGGCCTCCCGCAAGATCTAAGATCTTTTGGGACGGCCCCTTCACGTCATTTCATTAAATCTATTGTGATCTGCTTTATTTCAGCGTGAAGTTTCCAGAGCCTGTGCGAACCTTCAGCACTGCGTCGCCGCTGCCGAACGTTCCCTTCACCCTGCCTTCGTCTTTTACCTCATATCGTATTCCGTCCCACTGTATTTTCCCATTACCGGACTTTCCTTGATAATCAACTTCCAGAGAGGAAGGCTCTTGAACCAGATCAATGGTCACGTTTCCGCTTCCAGCTTGCAGGTCGGTTTCATAGATCAACCGCTCCGACTCCAGGCGTATGTTTCCAGAGCCGGACTTTCCTTGGACGGCCGACTCCCCGTCCTTCAGTTCAACATAGCCGCTTCCATTTTTGAAGTTTAGCGTTGTGGCATGATAGCGTTCCGCCGATATATTGCCAGATCCTGACTCTAACGCTAACGACTCGGCTTCAATCTCCTCAGCTTTGAGATTACCGCTGCCCGTATGCACCGTCAGCGAGCCTGCCTTCACATCCTGAACATTAACATTTCCGCTGCTTGCCTTGATCGTGACCTCATCTCCATGCATACTACCGATCTCGAGATTGCCGCTTCCACTTTCAATTTTTGCAGCTGTCCATTGCTTTTCCGGTAACTCCACCGATAAATCGATATCCAGTATACGTATGCCAAACTGAATACCGTCAGGAACATCGACCCCGATCACCAGCGTATCGCCGTTTGGCTCGACCTTCAATTTCACTTGGTCTACATTTTTCGAGCTTACCTTTCCGTTCAGTCGAACCTTAATCTCGTCTGAATTTCCCTTAGTGACTTCGATGTCAGTGCTTCCAGTCTGTAGGGTCAAATCCCGATAATCATCAGCGGCCACTATTTTCTCTTCATTAATTTTCTTGGTGTCAAAGGAAAATCCGAATTGAATATCCGAAAAAATGTTCATCGGGTTCATCGTAAAGAGGAGCAGCAGTACGCCGGCCACTACGATCAATATACCTGTTTTCTTTTGCATAACGTGTTCCCATTCCTTCCGTCGTCCCTTTTTGTCCCTCTCTTCGCCGAATCCTGAAGTCTTATTCAGTATAACATCCATTTAGAGACTTGAGCATTGGTCCCGCGAATGAGATGGAAACCTCGACCTAAGTCCAGTCTCGCTTACCTGCGGATTGGAGCGCAAAAACAGCCAGTCCGTACCCGGCTGGCTGTTCTCGTCTCTACCCCAACGCCACATCAAGAATCATCATCAATACGAAACCGAACATTAAACTCATGGACGCTAAATCCTTGTTGCCTTTTTCTTGCGAGCTTGGAATGACCTCTTCGGCTACAACGAAAATCATAGCACCGGCCGCAAAACTCAATGCGTAAGGCAGCATGGGTTCTATAAAGGCGACGGCTACCGCGCCGATTACCGCGGCAACCGGTTCCACCATACCTGAGAACTGTCCATAGAAAAAGCTTTTTCGCTGAGACATTCCGTCTCCTCGTAGGGGCATGGAAACTGCAACGCCCTCCGGGAAGTTTTGAATGCCGATTCCCAGAGCCAGCGTCAGAGCGCCTACCAGTGATGCTTCAGTCCCTCCATTAGCAAGCGCGCCAAATGCGATCCCGACCGCTAACCCTTCCGGAATGTTGTGAAGGGTAATTGCGAGTACCAGCAGAGTACTCCGTTTTCTGACTTTTGGATTATATCCTTCCGCTCCTCCAATCGGAGAATTGGGATGTAGATGGGGTAATACCTTATCGATTCCCCATATAAAGATTCCGCCTAATAAAAATCCGAAGGCAGCCGGAAACCAGTTCCCGATCGGATTGCCTTCCGACATCTCGATGGCTGGAGCCAATAAGGACCAGTAACTGGCCGCAATCATGACACCGCCAGCAAAACCCAACATACTATCCAGCAGGCGCTGGTTCAATGTTTTTGTAAAAAAAACAACAGCCGCCCCTAACGCCGTCATTCCCCAAGTAAACAAGGTGGCTAGTAATGCTTGGATAATGGGATTGAAATTCATAAAAAAATCTACCATTAAACAAGGACTCCTTTTACGAAAATAATATGATACAGATAATATCTCCTAATATAGGCCTTACATACATTTAGCGATTATCCAGAGAGTGATCTAGAGTTTATGTACCCGCGGGAGATCGTTCTAATGCAGTCAGTGCAAATTATTATATATCATAAAATGCAATTATGGTTGTTATTTATTTTCTGTAACTCTACAATTTACAATCTACTATTTCCTCCGCAACACTTACCTTTTGGTAAGTACCTGTACTAAAAGTGCATACTTACATCCTTGCAGCGATCACTTTATACTAAGAAAATAAATCACCCTCAAGGAGGAAAAGTCATTGAAAACTCTTGTTATCGTAACGCATCCAAGTCTGGAAACCTCGGTCATCAATAAGCGCTGGATCGAGGAACTAAAGCAATATCCGGAGAAGTATACTATTCACGAATTATATAAGGTTTATCCTGATGGAAACATTGATGTACAAAAAGAACAGCAGCTCATTGAATCGCATAGCAATCTTATTTTACAATTTCCAATCTATTGGTTTAATTGCCCGCCACTCCTCAAAAAATGGCTTGACGAGGTTTTCGCTTACGGGTGGGCTTACGGTTCAAACGGAGGCGATAAATTAAAGAAACGCAAAGTTGGATTAGCGGTTTCGGCTGGCATAAAAAAAGAAGATTATCAGGAAGACGGAAGGTATCGCCACACGCTTGCACAGATATTAACCCCTTTTGAAACGACCTTCCGCTACTGCGAGGCAGATTATCGTTCGTTCTTTGCGTTTTACGGACAAGAAGCTGCTCCTGGCGGTAATGCGCCTGACATGGACCTATCGCCTCTTCATAGCGCATTGGATACAAGTGCACAAGATTACTTAAAGTTCATAGATAACCTGTGATGCGTTAACTGATGAAGCCGTTAAAAAAAGAAGTATTTCCTTGTTCAGGAAATACTTCTTTGAATATAACAAAACCTCATGCTTCCAGCTGCACAGCTTCCACCGCCGACGGACTGTTTTGCTCTCCCCACTCGCACATCATATGTAACACAGGAATGAGGGAGAGTCCGCGTTCCGACAAGGTGTATTCGACTTTGGGAGGGACCTGGGGATATTCCGTGCGAACGATTAGCTCATCTGCCTCCAGCTCCTTTAACATGACGCTTAGCGTCTTAAAGGATATGGAACCAATGCTTCGCTTCAGCTCATTATGCCGCATAACCTTATTTTCAGACAGCCAATACAAGATGATCATTTTATATTTACCGCCGATCAAGGATAACGTATAACCAAAGCCGGTGTCTTGGGGCTTCACGCCAGTCGGAACACAGGTATCAGTTTCGCGCATAAGTCACACTCTCCTTCTAATCTGTTCCATTTATCATGTACTGATCATCTTAACATAAAAACAGTACTGGATCGCAAGGAGATGTATAGAACGACGAATCCCGCTGTCATGGTGATTATCCGGCCCAAACGTCTTTTACGTATTGTCCCGACGCTTCCAGCCCGGATAGCCAGGCGGCAGCTTCTTCTGCATTCACGCCATGTCGGTCCTGATAGGAACGGGTCAGCGTTTGTTCCACCTCCGGCGCCATCCGGGAGCCGTCGCCGCAAATGTACATTTGCGCTCCTGCCTCAAGCAGTGACAGCAATAACGCTCCGTCTTGTGTCATTAAATGCTGGACATAGCATTTCTCCACGCCGTCTACCCTCGAAAAGGCCGTATGCAGGGTGACCAAACCTTCTCTCTCCGCCTGCTCAAACTCCTCGCGGTAAAGATAGTCTTGCTCCGGATTCCGACAGCCGAAGTACAGATGCGCAGCGCCCAGCTTCTGCCCAGCCTCTCGAAGCGCTTGTCTTGCCTGGATGAATCCCCTGAACGGAGCCACACCCGTGCCCGGTCCGATCATGATAATTGGCGTTGCCGGATCCTCCGGCAGGGCAAAGCCCGACTCGGGAGAACGAATAAACATCAGAACCTCCGCACCCGTCTCCAATTGTTCCAGATAGTTGGAAGCCACGCCTCTGTATTCCCCTTGGCCGCTCCAAGCACTGCCCCGGACGACACTGACCGTAATGCTTGCCGTATTCGGGCTAATCTTCGGAGAGCTGGAAATCGAATAATATCTCGGCTTTAATGGAGGCAGGAGCTCAAGAAACCGTTCAAACGGCAGCTCGCAGGCTTCATACCGCTCCAGCAGATCGAGCATGGTGATCCGTTTGGCCCGCACTTCAGCCTGATAGGTATCTTCCGAAAGCAGCTCTTGAAGCTCTTTCACATGCGGCGGACATACCGTACTAGCGGCCATCTCCCGAATCTGCGCTCTTGTGGCCGGCTCCTGCAGCTCCACGCTGCGGGTCAGCAGGTCGTCCAGACGGACAGGAATGCCTGTCGGCAAATGCGCACCGCTTCTTCCTTCAGCAGACAAAATAAGATGTGCACCCGCGTCCAGTTTGAATCTTCGGAGAACTCGCTGAACCAGCGTCTTTGGATTGACCGGAAGCACTCCCAGATGATCTCCTTCACGATAATCCGTTCCCGCCGGCAGCGAGATTTCGATATGCTGCGTGATCCTTCCGCTATCCGCATGCTGCAGATTGCGGGTGTGAGCAACGCGCCCGGTTACAGCCTGGTAGGTTTCTGCCAGAGGCACGGCGGCCGCTCCCTGCACGAACTGGACAGACAAGGTACTGCGCTTCAGCTCATTGACGGACATCAGAGGTAGACCTAGCGATTGCATCAGATCCGGCCATAAATGCTCTGTCCATTCATCGACTTCACGCTCAAAGTCGCCGCTGGCATCACTCTCACCGCGCGTGAGCAATCGCTGCGCCCCTTTGACGGCAAGCTGTTCGTCTATCAAACGAGGAATCCGCTGATAGGTGCTTGCCCAGTTGTGATCCCCGCAGCCGAATACGGCATATCGCACACCCTGGATTTCTGATTCAGCGGCATTCTCCAGCCATTCCGTAAATGCTTTTGCATTGGAAGGCGGCTGTCCGTTGTACGAGGCGGTTACAATGATGACGGCACCTTCCTTCGGAAGCCTTCCGGCATAATCGTCCAACGTACCTACCTGGCTGTCGAACCCTTGGTGCTTCGCAGCATCCGCCACCTCTCGGGCAATTCCCTCTGCCGTGCCCAAGTTAGACCCGTATAAAGCGAGCAGCGGTGTATGATGGGCATTGGTCGCCGTTTTATCTGGCGACTTGGCGAATTCCCGCTTCTCCAACTCGGGTGACACCGCCTTACCTGCTCCCGGAACCAAGAGTGCAGCCCCCTCTTGACGGCTTCGAACTTGAATATGAAACCCTTCCGGCTTCAAAGTGAGGGTTTCCTTAACCTTCAACTCATACGACTGGTTTTCGATCAATTTAAAATATTTGAGCACCAAACCAAGCACCAAGGTTGCCTCCTGCAGCGCAAACTGCTGCCCGATACATGCGCGTTGTCCGTTGCCAAACGGTTTATAAGCGTCATGCGGCACCTTGCTGGGATCTTCGAAACGCTCCGGTCTGAACGTCTCCACGTCGTCTCCCCACACGCGGGTGTCTCGATGCAGTCCCGGAATCAGAACCGTTACGCTATCCCCCTTCTTGATCGGATAGGTTCCTCCGATCGCCGTATCTTCCTTGGCATATAACGAGAAGGCAGGTGCCGTTGGCCATAAGCGCAGCGACTCGCTGAGAACCATGCGGACGTATTTGAGCTCCCGAACCTGATTGTAAGTTGGCACGGGATCTTTCAGAACGCGGTCCACCTCGCTTACCGCTTTTTGCAATGTATCCGGATTTTTCAGCAAAAAATAAATGGCAAAGGACAGCAATCCGCTTGTCGTCTCATGCCCCGCGATAAGAAACGTAATCATCTGATATCGGATATTCTCAGGATCCAGGCGCTCGCCTGTATCCGGATCGACACCTTCCAGCATATGCGCAAGCAAATCCCCTTCTTCGCCGCCATACTTCTTGCGATCTTGAATGAGCTCATCAACGAGCGAGAACATGTCCTGAACATCTTCCTGAAACTGCCGCTTCTTTTTAATCATAAACATGTCTTGTATGCCCAGACGGTGCAACTGGTTCATGCCTTCATCGAGAGCCCGCACCATGCTGTCGATAAACGGATGATTGTCTTCCCGGTAGAAGCTGTTAAACCGGTAATTAAATCCGCACAAGCCGATGGTATCCAGCGTCAGGCGCGTCATGTCGGCAGGAACGTCCACGGTTTCGTCGGGATTGAGCCGAGCCCATTTCTGGATAAGTTGCATGGCGATATCGACCATTTTCGTATGGTAGCCTTGCATCGCACGCTGGCTAAAGCTGGAGAGCAGGATGTTATGTGCTTTTTTCCAGTTGGGCTCATGTGTAGCGCTCGTAAACAATCCATCACCTGCAAAAGTACGGACATTCTGAAGCGGCGCCCAGATTCGTTTATCAAAACGCTTCTCGTCACACGCGTCCTTGACATATTCGTGACCCGAGACATACAGCTCCCTGCGCCCGCCGGGATACTGAAATTGAAATATCGGCCCGAGTTCCGAGGCGACCTTCACAAGCGATTGGACCGGAGCTGCGGAATCCAGCAGAGGCAGATTGCCCAGCGGTCCGTAAGTTTTAGGTTGTGGTACTTGCTTCGTATCTGACATTCGATCTCCCTCCATGATCCATTGTTTCTTTAGAATGCGTCCCTTTGTTTGGACGGGTGAATTCCTATACAGTACTGACTGACCAATGTCGTAATGCGGTCATTTCGCAATAAAAAAGGAGGATTGACGGCTGCTTCGTTAGTTTCTACTTAACTTGGCTGTCTTATCCTAGCCTAAACCCTATCACGATATGAATCTCCGGTATATCAGCCGTAGGTCCTTTAGGACTATAAAACCAAATAAGGTATCTCCTATCATGAAAAGCAATATATTTAGTCGTTGATTTTCTGTGCCAAGGAAAATTTTCAGTAGATGTTCACAGAATTTTCCCTTACGAGAGGCTTTCCCCGATCACTCGTTGATTGCGAATTACTTTTCCATTCCGTATAACAGGCTTTGACCACAATCTCCTCAACAATAAAAAGCCGCGAATTTCGCGGCTTTCATTATATTCAATATCCGGTTTCACTTTGTCCGCATATTACATATTATCCCGTAAGGGGAGTTTGCCCCCCACAAATGCTTGCTCAGTTGACCGCCATGCCTCAACTCTCTACGATCGCTGTACGAACATCATATTGATGAATGTCGATATCCAGCGGCATTCCAAGTGCCATCTTTGCAAGTTGGCTTCCGATAAATGGCCCCGTCGTTAATCCGGACGCGCCCAGCCCGTTTGCCGTATTAAGGCCTTCCCAGCCAGGGACAGCACCTATAACCGGAAGAAATCCGGGTGTGAACGGACGAAACCCGACTCGTACCTCCTCAAATGTGCTGTCAGCCAAACCAGGCGCTAAGGCCAATCCTTTATTCAGGATTTCCTGTATACCGCCGGGTGTTACTCTTGTATCGTAGCCCTTGACTTCATTTTCGTGAGTCGCTCCGATCACAATCTTCTGGTTATCAAAAGAGAGCAAATATTGATCCGAAGGCGGCATGACGACCGGCCAGGCACCTGTATCTTGCTGGTCAGCCGCCTGCACATGCATGATTTGCGCTTTTTGAAAACGAACCTGAAAGTCAATGCCTAATGGCTGAAGCAGTTGATTAGCCCATGCACCGGCACAAACAATGACTTCATCAGCCTCGAAGCTATCAGCTCCGACAACTGCTCCGGTTACACGATTTGTTTGATATACCAAAGCGGCATCCCCGTTTATAAGCTGGGCCCCGTTCCTCTGTGCGGACCGGATCAGCGCATCGCGCAGCGCACGACCATCGATACGGGCGGCACCGCTAATATGGACGGAATGATAACCTTCACCAAGCAGAGGAAAATGCTCATGGGTTTCTTCCTCATTCAGCCGGGTAATCTCACCGATTTCCGGAGCATCTGTTTTCCGAATATGAGCCCGTTCCTCCATCTTGCGGATTTTATCCAAATCCTCATGAATGCTAAGAGCGCCGACTTGGGCGTAGCCTGTTTCTGTCTCGCCTTCGCTGATGAGTTCTTTCACTAACTCAGGGTAAAAACGTGCGCCCGCCTTGGCTAATTGGTACCACGCCTGATTCCGCCTTTGCGATAGCCAGGGGCAGATAATGCCTGCCGCTGCATCCGTAGCCTGTCCTTTGTCTTTGCGGTCTATAATATGAACTTCCGCTCCCATTTTTGCTAACTGATAAGCAGTCGATGCCCCCAGTATTCCCGATCCAATGACGATCACTTTCTTCATGCATGACATCCCTTTCCTTCAATTACTGTATCCATTATAGCGAATGCAGGAAAAAAGTATAACGCCCACCATCTAAGCGTTATACCAAAGAATATACAAAAAAGCCGCCAAATAGGCGACTTCACATCATCCGATCTATGGTTGATCTGATGGACCGGTTATTATTTTTCCATGACAGCAAAATAGTTTTCTTCATGATCCGCAAAGTTGAAAACTCTGCCGGAAGGCAAATTCACCACTTCGCCGACGGTGATATTATGGCTGGTTAAATGGCTGTGCAACGCATCGAAATTTTCCGTGAAAAACATTAAAGATGGTATGCCCAAATTCATTCCTGGCGACATTTTGGCTACGAGCTCCTTGTCATGCAGAATGATACTTGTTTCGGCTTCCTTCGTTGGTGCAATTTCAATCCATCTCATTTCACCGTTATTCTCTTCAGCTATGACTTGAAATCCTACTATTTCAGTCCAAAACTTCACGGCTTGATCCTGATTATTTACATACACCATAATTTGACCAACTTTACTAATCATCGATTGTTACACTCCTCGTCTAATTCAATGTTAAAACCAGCATGTTTCTATGATTTCCTTTTCTCTTCAGATCATAACATGCCAGATGCGCTTATATTATTTATCAATTGCGATTTTTATTAATTTACGGTTTACTTCTATACTATACACCACTTATCGTCTTAGTTGATATCAAACGAAATGTAAAAAAAGCTGCCGCTAACTAACAGCTTTTTTTATGATTTCCTATTAAGGAACTTATTCTAGCTAATTGATACTCTTATTCCTTCTCGGAATGACGATCTTATTATTTCTTATGTTTCTTGATGGCCATCAAGTTCAACGAACTTCGTTGCCACATTCTCGCAAAATGCACGATCATGCTCCACGAACAGAATCGTCGGCGCATGCTCAAGCAATAGCTCTTCGATTTGCATGCGAGAGATAACATCGATAAAATTAAGCGGTTCATCCCAAACATGCAAATGAGCAGGCTCACTAAGACTTTTAGCGATCAGCACCTTCTTCTTCTGTCCCCCGCTATAAGTCGAAATATCCTTTTCAAATTGAAGTCTGGAGAAATCGAGCTTTCGCAATATGGATTTAAACAGGCTTTCATCAATCCCGCTGCTTATGGCATAATCCGTCAAACTGCCTTGTAGGTGGGACGTGTCCTGAGATACATAGGAGATCTTAAGCTGGCTATCCCTGCTGAAATGACCCGTGTATTGCATCTCTTCTCCGCAAATCAATTTAAGGATACTGGATTTTCCAGAACCGTTTTTACCCGAAAGGGCAATTCGGTCCCCTTTTTCAATCGTAAAACTTAAGTTTTCACACACCGTCTTGGGGCCATATGAAATGGAGACATGTTCCAGCTCGACCAGTTGTTTTTTGTGATAATCCAGTTGGAACATCTGCAAATTCTCGGAGCTCTCGATATTTTTAAGGAGCTTCGATTTTTCCTCAATGGCGGACTGCTGTCGCTGCTCCAAGTTTTTGGAGCGCTTCATCATCTTAGCTGCCTTGTGGCCAATATAGCCTTTATCTACTTTGGAGCCTGAATTTCTGGTACCGTTCTTCGATTTCTCCACCTGATCCGACCAATTCCCCGTCCTTCTTGCAGAATCGGTTAAACGTTTAATATCTTTCCTCAGCTTCTCGTCACTCGCAAGCTCAAATTGATCCTGTCTCTTTTTATTTTCCCACCATGCGGAAAAATTGCCTTTTTGGATCTCGATATTGGTTTTATTGATGGACAGGATGTGGTCTACGCAGTCATCCAAGAATGATCTATCGTGAGACACCAGAATAAATCCGCTTTTCTTGCTGAGATAGTCGCTGACCAATTTTCTCGCATGCATGTCCAGATGATTGGTTGGTTCGTCAATCAAAAGGAAGCGGTTCTCCTTGGTAAACAGCGCAGCCAGCATCACTTTGGTCTGTTCTCCGCTGGATAATGATGCAAAAGGCCGGTATAATACATCTTCCGAAACCTTTAACAAGTTAAACTCGCGCACGATTTGCCAATGCACATACTCCGGATAGATCTCTGCGATAACATCCATGGTCAGATAGTCTTTGTTCTCGACATGATAAGGGAAATATTCGAAGCTCACGGTGGCCGAAATATTCCCGCTGTATTCGTACTTGCCTTGCAGCAGATTCAGAAACGTGGTTTTCCCCCTGCCGTTTCTTCCGGTAAACCCCAATTTCCAATCGGTATCGATTTGAAAGCTCACCTGTTCGAATATCGGATCATAGCTGCTATCATAAGCAAACGAAAGGTTAGAAACATTGATTAATGACATTTTCTTCATCCCTCTATGGCAAAATTTCAGAACGAAAAAAAGCGCGAAAACACCAGAAATCCGGTGCTTTCTACGCTTACGTTAACCAACTATACCATAAAGAAACAAGCGACGATCAAGCTATCGCTAAATTTGCCTGCATATAAGTATAGAAGGATAAAGTTCCGGTATCTGATTGGTTATGGTGTGAACCTTGTCTAATGCTTCCTAGTATCGACAGGTTCACATGAACATCTACAACATCTAATTCAGTCATCGCTTTATCCCTCCTTCATTCGATCCCGTTATTGTGCGAATATTATAAACTTAACATGAATGCCACCTATTGGTCAACCTGTATAGGGCAAGCGGCGGCTAGCCTACGTTTCCGTAAAAAAGATACAACTTAACGATCTTGCGCAATTCACTAGTTGCTGATAGGATATTTCGAGTGGTAGATTAAATGCCGCCATACATTTCGGATTGAAAAGCAGGTGACTTATTATGAATTTGTTAAAAGAATTTAAAACTTTTGCGCTTAAGGGTAATGTGCTCGATTTAGCCATTGGGGTTATCATTGGTGCTGCTTTCGGTAAAATCGTCTCCTCCTTAGTGAGCGATATCATTATGCCGGTAATTGGCTTGCTCCTTGGCGGAGTCAATTTATCAGGACTAGATGCGACAATCGGAGATGCAACGCTGACGTATGGAGTTTTTCTGCAGACGGTCGTAGATTTCCTTATCGTCTCCTTCTCGATCTTCATATTCATCCGTACGCTGAACCGCTTCAAACGCAAAGAAGAAACTAAGGCAGAAGAACCACCGGCTCCATCGAAGGAAGAACTATTGTTGACTGAAATTCGCGATTTGCTGAAGCAACAAAGTCAGGCCACCGAAAAATAATAGGGTACCGATCTAGAGAGTGTGTTTTCGATATGAAAACACACTCTCTTTTTTTCTACTTCCTCAGGTCTCTCCCATGGGAATGACAAACGCCCGCCATATCGTTCTATTCATGTTCTATTGACAGATCATGCTAAATAGAATTATAATTCACACTAAACCTAGTAAAATAGTATAGATTATAATATAGAGACAGATCACCCACGCCGTATGGGGCTGTCCAGAAAAAGGGAGATGTGCTATATGCCAAGTGTTCAAACGTTCAAAGCAACGGCCCATTTGCAAGAAGGGGTAAAAGTTGTTACTAATGTAAGGCAGTTCGAGTTCGTCATCGATGAGCCGAAAAGCCTTGGAGGTACGGATACCGGAATGAACCCCGTGGAAGCTCTGCTGGCCTCCCTGGGGGCATGCCAATCGATTGTGGCCCGTGTTTATGCGCCAAAATTCGATGTGATCCTTGAAGATTTCAGAGTTGATGTAGAAGGCGACCTTGACCTGGATGGATTCTTTAATCGCTCTGACGTACGCCCTGGATACTCCGATATTCGGTACACCTTCTACATCAAGACCTCTTCGTCCCCCGAGAAGGTTGAGCAGTTTGTTGAATTTCTGGAGAGTAAATGCCCTGTTGGCGATACGATAGCGGCGCCGGTAAATGTAAAGCTAAATCGCATCGTCATTGAGAACGAAGTGACTCATTCTTAATCTACATATAAGGGCTGCCAAGTTGTACCAACAACTTAGAGCCCTTCATTTTTCTTAGTTATGAAAGCCTATCATTCGGATATCATTAAGCGACGTAGTGTACATGGATACATGTATTATTTCTTGTGAACACCATAAAGGAAACGGCAATAACCAATCTCAGCCGCATTTTTCATCAGTTCCAGATTTAGCCAGGCTGCCAATTCATGAAAAGGCTTATCCGCGAAAGGCCATAACGTTCGTTCAGTAGAAAGGAATGCTTCGTCCGTCACAGCCGACATTTCACGTTTCCACTCGCTGCTCAATTCATTTATCCTATGTCTAGTACCATAGACCACCAGTATGTGATATGCCAGGTCAGCCAGGATATATTCGGCGGGCCAATCTCATACTCCTCGGATTCCGGCCATTCCGCCTGCCAGCTTCCAGATTCACGGTAAACATGGAGTCCCTTCGAAGCAGGTCGCCAATGAAACTCCTCATCTTGAAGCCCCATGAAATGCAAGTCGAGCATCTGCCAAGCGATTTGGAACTGAAAATCAAGAGTACTTCGGATGACCCCGGTCGGATTAGGTGAATACTGTCCATCCTGCATATCGCCCCTCCATTCAACAAAATAACAAACATTATTTAAATATGTCTATTTATTAATAGACATAATAAATTATAATCTATCCAAAGTCAACACAAATCCGTAAAATAACAATACAAAAAAGCCGCAATCCTGCGGCTTTTATCTGGAGCCTATACCCGATGCGGATAACCGGGTAGCTTTTACGATATAGGATGCCAATCCTGGAATCATCCGGGCGATGCCTGGATAGAAGCGATTGGTTTTGGCAAAAGCCAGGTTCTGAATTCTCCTTGCTCTTCTGAGGAGCTCCGTAAACGTACGATTAGCTTCAAGTGTATATTGATCTCGCCATTGTTCGAAGTTTATTTCTCCCTTTAAATAGGAATTGGTCCAACGAGCGCATATCAGCGAGGACCGCAGAGCAACCGACATCCCGTCCCCACACAGCGGCGGAAGCATCAGCATGGCATCGCCGATGTGTGGATATTCTGACCATGGATGCGGCGTATGGGATAAACGAAGCGGAGCAATCGATACCTGGGTTCCCGAAACAGGCTCCCCTTCAGCCATCCGTTCGGCCAACCTTTTGTTCGTGCGAGAAGCGGCTCGGAGAATTTCAGGCACCGATTTGCCGCTGCCCTGCACTGAATTCAAGGTCAGCAACGCAGCCACATTAACCGTCCCATTTTCAATCGGCGAGATTCCGACATACCCCCCCGCGCAAAAGTACAGCTCTACCCGGGAAGGTATCGTAATGCCGCTAAAATGTGATTTTACTCCCACATATATGGTATCATCCCGATACTCCTCGGCAGGGGAAACGCCGCGTGGCCTTTTCGTACCGTATGCACCAATGACGGCCCTTGCCTCATATCGAACGCGCTCGTTCCCTTGCCTTACATCGACTTCATACCGATGATCACCGAGCTTCTGAATATCGGTCACGGTTGTTCCCGTAACAACTTCCGCACCCGCGGCCACTGCATTCTCATGTAGGAGGCGATCCAGCTCATAGCGGCTGATGCCTGTGGCCTGTCCCGGTAATGGCGCGGTAATTTCACCGCCGTGTGACATCACGATTTTGGCATGATCCATGGCGCTGAGCTTAATCTCTTGACCCACTAGATCGACCCCCAAATAATCCAGCATCTCTTTGGTCTCCGGAGACATGAATTCACCGCAGGTTTTATGACGCGGAAATGATTGCCGATCCAGCAATATCGTACGATGCCCTTGCTTTGCAAGCTGTAGTGCACAGCTGGTACCGGCTACACCCGCTCCGATAACAATAACATCCGCTTGCCTTGACATATATGACCACCTGCCTTATAGCTTCCTGAAGAACATTGGCTTGATAACGAGTAGAGGACTAGGGAGCCCGATGGTTCGGGATAACAACGGAATAGCGGAACAGCGGCTTCCATTCATAGGTCATGGTGTCATGCTTGAGCTGCTTTTTCAGCTCTCTCCAATCTCTCCCTTTAAATCCCTTAGCAACCGATAACGGACCATCATGGCGAATATAACGATTGCGGGAAATGATGCGCGTTGTAATCCAAACTGCCGTGTAGGGGACCGGATGCCGATGGATATCATTGATGACGACCCCGTGAATAGAGGTTCGCAGCATATGCGTCACCATGTCCACCAGTTGATCGCCCTGGAAATGATGGATGAACTGGGAACCGGTCACAATATCTGCCGATGCATCGGGTAACTCTTTAACATCGGCACGTCGAACTTGAACCCTCGGCTCGTTTCGAAACAGTCGTCTAGCCTCATCGCATGCTTCTTCCGTCATATCGACCAAGGTAATATTCAGCTGGATGCCTCTTTGATCCGACCATTGCAGCAGCTTCTGGTTTACATCGCCTGAACCAGCCCCTACGTCCATGATGCTAAGGGTCCTCGGGCTGTCAATCGATTTCCAAAGCTTCTCCACGCCGTCCAGGGTAGGTCCCGGTGCAGCAAAGATCCGATTCAGCCGCCTCAAATGCTTTAGCGCTTCGCTCAGCTCTTCTCCTCCCATGGAGAAGTCATCCATTAGCTCATCTTCCTCCGCCCGGATGGACAGGGTTCTAAAGAAGGACATGGTCCTGCTCCTTAACCGATGACGCATAAGCCTTCACATAGGTAAAGCGCATAAGCTCGGCTGTCAGGCCCGGCCCGAAGGCCATGGCTACCCCTTCCGTGGAAGCTTTATTCAGCTCTTGCATCTCCTTGCGCATCGCACTCAGCACAAACAAAATGGTCACGGAGGAGAGATTCCCTGCCGTTCTTAAGATGTCCCGGCTGTATTTGGTTTGTTCATCGGTCAGGCCCATGACTTCCTGCACCGAATCCACGATGCCCCGTCCGCCAGGATGGATGGCCCACAATTCCGGCAGCTTATCGCCCTTCAGCAGAACACGCAGTTCTTCCTCCAGGTGAATACCGAGCAGCTTGGGAATACGCGGGGATAAAAAAAGATCAAAACCTGTGTTGCCTACCTCCCATGTCATATCCTCCGTGGAATCCGGCAGCAGCACCGAATAACCCGAGCCAAGTTCCAAATAATGCCGATGATCCGTTGCCGGATGACCGATGACACAAGATGAGGCTCCATCACCGAAAAACGAGGCTGCAAACAGTGCCTCCCTCTCCTTGACCGGTTGAAAATGAAGGGTGCAAAGCTCCACGCACACAATCAATACTTGCGACCCCGGCGCCCCTATGACAACATCCCGCGCCATTTGAATCGCTTTAAGGCCGGCAGCACATCCCTGGAATATCAATGGCAGGCGATTAACCCGTCGAGAAAGCCCCAAATGGCGGATCAACAGTACATCCATACCCGGCTGGTATTGACCCGTGCAGCTGACCGTAATGAGATGCGTGATTCGATCCGGCGACATACCTGCATCCTTCAAGGCCTGCTCGGCTGCTTCTATGCCAAGCGGGAGGCCCTCCCGCTTGTATGTATCCATTCGTTCCTCGGTTGTAGGGATGTCTGACTCGTCATGAGAAGGCAAATAGCGGCACTCTTCCAATGGACCAAGGTAGTTGGGTTCGCAGGTATAACGAGTTTCGACACCGCAGGATCTAAATACTCTTCGAGCAAAGCGGGCCAGATCAGGTTTATCCTGCAGCGTAGAGGCAATTAATTCCGCGATATCCGACTGTGCCACCGAATGTGCCGGCAATGCCGTCCCCATCCCGAGAATCGCAACATCGGACATACCGTTTGTATGTTTCATGCTAACCTCCTGTATCGTCTTGGAATTATACGTGATTACCCTTTCCTGGGTATTTTGAATTCGTCCTAAGACTTACTTTTGAGATTAGGATAACCCGAACTTAGCAAATTATATCCAATTCACAACGAAGGCTTAATCCGCATGTCCGTAGTCGCAAAAAAAACCACGATGAACGTGGTTTCCTGGGCCATACTCCTTCCTACTCGCCAAGTTCACCTTCATTAAACTGACTTCCCGGAATTTCTGCATCGGCAAGAAGGACCCATTGGTTTACTTCATCGTAACTGAATACCTCGGCAATGACCCGATAACGAGGGTACAACCATTTAGCAGGGACGCCTGCTTTCAGAACGGACGTGTCCGTCAAGCCAACGGCCCGCGGCTCCAACAAGTTAATCAACGTGCCTTGCGGAAAAAAGGCCTCGATGAATCCTTCCACTTTAGCGCCGACTTGAAATAAACGTTGGGTCCGATGCCAGTCCTCCAGGCCAGCTTGCAGCTGTTCCATCCAAAGCTCCTCGAATGCCGCTTGACTGATTTCTGTATAATAAGGTTCCTCCGGATCAAGAGGGTGCTCCGCCAGCATGAAATGATAGGAATCGTGCTTCCGGTTGGATGTAATACAGCTGCCATCCTCATAAACCACGATCTGTCTATAAGCCGTGCCGTTGTTATCAATTTCAAAATACCAGGTTCCCATCCCCGGCTCCTGAATATCTTTTAGATATCTCAAAATCGTCAACTCCTATCGGATAGAGCAAGCTTTCAAAAAATTCGGCTACATTTCGGAAGCGGCTCGGGTTGTGTCCTTTACGGAGTGCTCCTTCATGATTCATATTCCTGCCGATCTATTTGTTCCATTATCAAGCACTAGGTTTATTTTATCATAGCCAGCCACTTGGCGTTGTGCCTTAGAATACAAAACAAGCCCGATTGCACAGCAATCAGGCTTGCGATCTACACATTATTTTCCGGACATCGTTCTTACTTGCGTGCTGAACTGCTGCTCAAATTCCTTTATCGAGATGATGCTTCCATCTACTCTCGACTGCTCAGCGGCAAACGCCATCAGATGACTTTGAACGGAACGGCTAGCCGAAGTCAGCCCTTGATGGCTTCCCCCTGTCCGCACCAGCCTCAGAAAATCCTTGATCAGGCCCATATCACCGCCGCCGTGCCCGACATGCCCGCCCCTATCCGCAAAAGATATTCGCTCGATCTTGCCGCTGCCAAAGTGAATGATCTCAATTTCATTCTTCTCCATGGCTCCGCGGATCTCCCCGCGGGTTCCCATCAGCTTAATCGTGCGGCTGACATCTCGCGTAAACGCACTCATCGTAAATGCGGCCGTGACGGTATTGGCAAATTCCAGATTGACGACCTGATGGTCCACCACGTCATTATCGCAATGGTATACGCAGCGGCCATACGGCCCCTCGAGCAACGCCTTATAACGGGCATCATAACTCATATCATCACTGATCGCCGACGTTGGCCAATTCGTATCCTCTGTCAAATATAGATCCGGCGCATAATAGAGGCACTGGTCCGAGACCGGGCATCCGTCCAGACAGCGCTTGGGTGCGCCTTCCGGTGCTTGCGCAGCCGTAAAATGGCTCAGCGAACCGAAAGAGGATACCCGAAGGCATTCGGAATCGGCAAGCCAGAGCAAAATATCGAGATCATGACAGGACTTGGCGAGAATCATCGCGCTAGAGTCTTCCTTACGACGCCAATTCCCCCGCACAAAGCTGTGCGCCTGATGCCAATAGCCCACGTTCTCGTTATGCTGGATGGACATCAATTGGCCAATGGTCTCACGCTCCAGCAGTTCCTTTAAAGTCGTGAAAAACGGCGTATACCGCAGCACGTGACAGATCGAAAACACCAGTCCGGCCTGCGAAGCCATCTCACCCATCTTGATGCACTCTTCGGGATCCGGTGACATCGGCTTCTCCAGCAGCACATGGTAACCGGCTTCAAGCGCCCGCATCGTTGGTTCGAAATGCTGCTTATCCTGGGTGCATATCAGTACCGCGTCCGCGAGCTTGGGCCCTGCAAAGAAATCATTCCAATTCTCGAAGCACGCTGCATCTTCAATGCCATGCCTAGTTTTAAACTGTTCCCTCCGCTGCTGATTCGGTTCCGCGACGGCAACCACCTCAAGCTCATGAGGGTGCAGCAGGGCATATTCCATATAATTGATGCCTCGCAGTCCTGCTCCGATAAGGGCAACCTTAACCTTATTCATCCGACTCTTCTCCTTTTTTTGTAAGCACTTATTCTTTGACGCTTCCGACCGTCATCCCTTTGACAAAATACTTCTGCAGGAACGGATACACGACCATGATCGGCAGCGCGCCCATGAATATTTGGGCAGTCCGGAGCGTTTTCTCACTCAAATTTTCCATCGCCTTGATCTGCTCGATCGATATCGAAGTCATTTGGGAGTTGATTGACATGATGAGTGTAGACAAATAGGTTTGCAGCGGATATTTATCCGGCGAATTCAAGTATAGAATTCCGTCGAACCAAGCATTCCAGTGTCCCACGATGGTAAACAGGCCGATCGTTGCAATGGACGGCAGCGAAACCGGCAGGTAGATACGCCATAATATTCGCCAGTGTCCGGCGCCGTCAATCGTTGCCGCCTCCTCCAGCTCCTTCGGAATCGTTCTGAAGAAGTTCAACATCAGCACCATGTTCCATACATTGAGTGCCCCAGGCAGAATCAGAGCCCATACGGAGTCAATCAAGCCGGTATTCTTCACGATCATGTAAGTGGGAATCAAGCCCCCGCCGAAAAACATCGTAATGGCAAAAAACCACACGTACGGTGTTCGGAACTTAAATTGATGATTTGATTTTGATAAGGGATACGCGGTGATAAATACCAAAAACATATTCACTGCCGTTCCTAACACCACCCGCGTTAGCGAAACCCGGAACGATCGAAAAAACTCGACCTTTTCGCCTAAGTAACGGTAAGCATCCAGGTTAAAGCCGACCGGCCAGAGCCTCACTTCCCCCGCCATCGCTGCTGTATTCGAGCTTAACGAAATCGAGAGCAAATGAATGAACGGAATGATACCGAGCAAGGTGATTGCGGATAGAACCAGCGTATTCACGATTACAAACAGCCTTCTGCTGATCGTTGGTTTGTGCATTTTCCTACCTCCACTCCAGCCTAAAAGATCCGATAATTGTTATATTTATAAGCCGCATAGTACGTCACAGCCACGAGAGCCAGAGAGATGACGGATTTAAAGAAGCCGACCGCGGCGGCAGGTCCGAATTGCTGACTGAACATTCCGAGCCTATAGACGAAGGTATCGATAATATCCGCCCCCTCATAAACCGTCGGGTTGTACATAATCAGAATCTGTTCGAAACCGGCGTTGAGAATGCCGCCAAGACTTAATACACCCAGCAGGATGAGAATCGGTGCCATGCCCGGGAGCGTGATATGAATCATCTGCTTCCATCTTCCCGCTCCGTCTACTTCAGCAGCTTCATACAGCGTTGCATGGATTCCGGTAATGGCTGCGAGCATAACAATCATGTTATAGCCCATGCCTTTCCATACGTCCGAACCGATGATAATCCCACGGAACCAGTGGTTATCCAGCATGAACATGATCGGTTCCATATCCAGTGAGCCCAGCAACCCGTTCACCGGACCATTCAAGGAAAACAATTCGATGATGACGCCGCCAAGCACCGTCCAGGACAGAAAGAATGGCAGGAAGATGGCGGATTGGATAAAACGCGAGAACCATCTTCGGGTGACTTCGTTGAGAAGCAGTGCCAGAATCAGAGGCACCAGTAAAAATAAAATCATTTTAAATACGGAAATGACAATGGTGTTCCACAGTACCTGCTTGAAATCGGGCAGCTCAAATACATATCGGAAATTATCAAAGCCCACAAAATCCGAGCGGAAGAACCCGGCCAGCGGCTCAAACTGTTGAAAAGCCATCACTAGGCCGGCCATAGGTCCATAAGCATAAATCAACGTGACGATAACTCCAGGCAGCAGCATCAAATGCAGCAGGTATTCTTTTTTTAGCGTTCTCACAGATGAACCTCCCCGTCCATTTAAAACGGGAGGAATCTGCCAACTTCCTAAAGGCACATCCTCCCGTTCCATCATTCAAAGATTATTTGGCACTCTGCTGGCCGTACCAATCGTTGACCTCTTGCGTAATCTGATCGCCGCCAAGCGACTTCCAGCTCTGAACGAATTTATCGAATTCATCCAGCGAAGCCCCCATGACGATCTTGGTGAAGGTTTCCTGCATCAGTTTATCGAGTTGGGATCCCTTCTCCACTTGCGTTGCCGTGGGAAGGCCGTAGAATTCATTAATCACATAAGCCTGACTCTCTTTGATTTGCCGCGTCTTTCCCCAGCCGCCGTCTTTTGCCGCCCGACTGAAATACTGGCCCCAATTTACGCCTTTCGAGGCATCTGCGGTATTACCTGCAAGGTAATCCTTCGTTGCTTTGAAGACGTCCGCCACATTTTTGTAGTTCTCGTCATCCAGCGTAATTTCCGATTGGTTCGCGTCAAGCGCTTTGTTAACTTCCGTATAGATCGTATCGATTTGGGCCGGATTATAAATTCGTGGAACGAACCAATTGTATACATATCCTTTTTCTGCTTTATTCTGATCCATGTACTTCTTGTTGCCCACCTCGATGTAGAAGTTGATCATCTTAATGGCGGCTTCCGGATTCTTCATTTTATTGTTCACGACCACGAGCTTGTTGCTGCGGATCTTGGGAACCATGGATTTGCCGGGTCCATCCAGTCCAGGAATCTGAAGGGCAATCCATTCTGCCTTAGGATCTTTATCGACATTGAGATTCAATGGCCAGTTCGGATACCACCATTCCCCGTAGGAAATGCCGACCTTGCCTGCGGTAATATCTTCAACGGACTTGTTCTCGTCCTTCAAGGCAAATTCTTTATCCAGAATCCCCTCCTTGTACCAGGACTGCAGCTTGCCAAGCGCGGTCTTTACTTCCGGTTGAATGAGTCCAGGTATAAGCTTGCCGCTGTCGTTCTTAATCCAGGCCGATTGGTTGTCCCCGATGGACGGGTATGCGCCAAATCCATTGAAGAAACCTCTCAGGTCAAAGCCCCAGAAGAACAGATTCTTCTGCATCGCGATACCGTATGTGTCATTTTCACCGTTTTGGTCGGGATCCTGCTGTACAAAGGCCTTTGCAACCTGTTCCAGCTCATCCATGGTTTGCGGCGGCTGCAAATTCAGGTTGTCGAGCCAGTCCTTGCGGATCCAGAGCAGTTGGGTCGACAGGAACGGATCCTCAAATCCGGGAATCGCGAGCAGTTTTCCTTCTGACGTAAACGTCTTCATCGCAAAGCCGCCGTCAGACTCCATGTATTTTTTCAGTGCTGGCGAAGCGTAGTCGTTGTAAGCTTGGGTAAGATCGGCAAGCATACCCTGCTTCTTCAGCTTCTCGAAGTTCTTCTGATCCAGTTCCATAATATCCGGCAGGTCCGCCGAAGCCATGGCTAATGAAAACTTTTGCTCGAACTGGCTGGAAGGCACCGTCCATTTGTACTGAACCTCAATGTTCAGCATGTCTTTGAGATCTTTAAAGTAAGCATTCTGTTCAGGTGTAATCCCCTGAGGCGTCCGCGGGTCTTCCGGCGGATTGTAGCCGAGCACTTGCGTGACCGTTACCGTTTCAGGATATTTACCGAGAGGTTCAGGTGGTGCGGTATTGTTTTTTGCATCCTCGGTAGAGGATTTAGCCGGCGTCCCTTCAGATTCTTTTACCTGATTCGAGCATGCAGCCATTACCGAAAGCGTCATCGTGCTAATCAACATCATCTTCGCTAGCTTGATCCATCTCATGATTGCGTCCCCCTTTATCTGGCATAATCTTCATATCTGTGCTGCTTACGTCTCATTATAGATGCCGCCCGAAAGCGCTATCAATTTTAAGTTTTTTACATCGCTTTTACTTTTTTTACTTATTGGGTATTTCGGTATTCCTGAGGGGAAACCCCCATCTTTTTTTTGAAAAATGTAGCGAAATACGAAGGAGATTCGAATCCGAGCCGAGTGGCAATCTCCTGCAATTTCATATTCGTATGCAACATCAGATGGAGCGCCCCCTCCAGCTTCTTCGCCTGGATATACTCCAGCAGGTTGTGTCCTGTCAGCTGCTTGTAGTAGCGCGAAAGATAGGAAGGGTTAAAATGGACCTCCTCCGCAATGGCGGTCAAGGAGACATCCCCGGATAAATGCTCCATGATATATTTATGGATCCGATCGATCACGTCGAATTTCATGTCATCCTGCCTGAAGCGGTCATAATCTTGGTTCGTTTCCTCAAGTTCTTTAGCCTTTTCGATGTTCACAATGACCATATTTTGACCAAGCGCAGCCCTGCTCTGCAGCATGGATCGTAAAATATCAAGCTGCTGCCCCGAGGTATACCACTTATCATGCAGATTGCCCGAGATCCCGAAAGAAACATAAACGCCAAGCAGTTCTTCACATTCATTCTGAACCAGCTCCAGAATGCCTCTCATATAAGACATAACCCCATGCCAATGAAGCTCATTTTCCTGCGCATCACCGCGAAAACGATCCCGAAGCTCCACGTCCGGCTGCAGCAGCCATACCTGTAAGGCATCGTCCAGAATAGCATGCTCACATGCAAATGAATTGGGCAAATCGTTGATAAACGTCATCTGAACAGCTTGCGCCACATCCTTTGTTTTCGTCTCCGACGCACCGTCGATCCTTCCCAAGATAAAGAATGCCGGCTGGTCTACATCGATGCTGAACTCCACTTCTTCATAACGGGACTCGGACAGCAGAGAACGGGCGGCTTCTCCATTCAATACCTTTCGTATCAGCTCCCGTTTCAGCAAAGGTTCGGCGATTTGAAAATGCACCTTTGCCTTTTCCGCCTGGATTCTGCGACGGTTTTCCTCATCAAGTTTAGATGACGCCACTTGGACAGCTTGGAAAATCGGATCGATCCCTTCGGTCTTCAGGATGTAGTTATCCACGTTTTTGCGCAGTGCTTCATACACATAATCAAATTCACTATAGCCGGTCAGGAAAATGATTCGGCAATGCGGCCAATAGTATGTAATTTCATCAATCAGCTGCAGCCCGTTCTTTTGGGGCATTCGTATATCGCTGACCAGGATGTCCAGCTTCACTCTCCTGGCAATCTCTAGCGCTTCTTTGGCGGAATAAGCTTTGCATACATCCAGTTCCAATTGCGTTTGCTCCTGAAAAAGCTGAACCAAGCCGTTAACGATGACAGGTTCGTCGTCCACGATCAACAGTCTGTACATGATGATGCCTCCTCTATCCCATCGATGATAATGATCAGATCCACCTTTAATCCGCCATAGGCGCTGCGTGAGATGAATAATCCGCTTCCAAGCCCATATTTAAGCTGAAGCCGGTTGTTCACGTTGATCAATCCTGTTTTTTCAATATGCTTCGAATCCATAGCCAGCCTGTCCTGCAAACACTGCAGCATCTCATTCGTTAGCAGCTTCCCGTTATCCTCCACCGTGACACGCAATTTGCCTTCCCGGTAATCGCTGCTAATATATAATTTCCCCTCCTCCATACCGTCTTCGAACGCGTGCTCAAACGCATTCTCCACGATAGGCTGTATGATGAGTCTCGGAACGGTTATGGACGGCGGGATGTCCGAAATTTCCTTATGCTCATATGCAATCCGGTTCGAGAAGCGGATACCTTGAATGTCGCAGTAATCCAGTGCATGCTTGTATTCCTTATAGAAAGGCACCTCGTCGGAGCCGCTTCTCGTGATGTATTGATAGTAGCTTCCCAGCTTTTGCGAGAGCTCCGCCGCGCTATCCGCGTCTCCAACCTTGCACATCATATAAATATTAAAAAAGCTGTTATATAGAAAATGCGGATTGATCTGAGACTGCAGCTGCTTCAGCTGCGAGTGCTGAAGTGCTATTTTTTGCTCATAGTTTTCCTCAATCGAATGTTTGAGCTTAAACGCCATCCTGTTGAACCCGTTAAATACGTAATGAAACTCATCTTTGCTTCTGGACTCGATCATGATATTCAAATTATCGGTTTCGATCATATGAAAGGCTTTAACAAGCTTTGACAGTGGCCTGTGGATCATCAGATTGACCGAGAACGAATAAAGCACCATGACGATCACCGCCAGAATAAACAACGTATAAAACCATGTAATGAATTGGCTTAAAGGCCGCGTGATTTCATTCTGGTTCACATACATGACCAAGGACAGATCCAGCGCGCTAACTTCATTCTCGATGATAAAATAGTCTACACCATTCAGCTCCCCCGTCCCCGGCACACTTTGCTCCGGGCTGGGATTGTCCAGAATATGGCTCAAAATCTCGGATGACTCATCGGCCCGCAGAGCTGTCGTTAATATGGTCCCCCCTTCTTTACTCCCGAGTAATACTTCGGATTCCGGATACAGCTTGGCGATTTCGCTTAAAGCCCCCAGCAGCTTGGATCGGGAAATTTCGATGTAGGACCAGATGCCGCCGTTGTTTTCGGTTTCAATCAGAAAAATCCGGTCGCCGCTTCTATAAAAAGAAGGCTTGGGCATAACCGTCATCATGGAGGAGATCAGTTCCATTTCCTTATTCGGCGTATTGGTCACGCCCGTTGTGGTCGAGATCGTTTTTCCTATATCCTTCACGTAAACCCCCGCGTTCACGATGTACTCACTGGATACCATGAGGGTTGCCAGCCGATCCCTGACCTGATCAATCAGCTCCACCTCGCCATAGTCCTCAAGCATACTGCCCCGAAAGCTCAGCTTCTGCAGATCCTTGTCATTTAGCAGCTGCAGCTGCAAATTCCGAATAAAATACATCTCTTTATCGAGCTGCTTGGAATAGAAGGATGCGCCGGCCGTAGCGGAGTTCAAGAGGGACTCCTTCGTAACGGACATCCCCTTATAATTCAACCAAATATTCATCGAGATGAGAGGAAGTAATAGTAGAATAAAAACAATGACGATTTTCTGGTACACAAACCATTTCGATGCTTTGCCCGGAGCTTGAAGTTTCATGCTTTCCCCCCATTTGGTATCAACCGATCTATCATCATCTAGTATAGGGGGGCCAGCCGACATTACAACGAATTATTTTTACATTTTTAGGTGTGAACATGACAGGCATGAGTTCCAGGCATAGAAAAAAGCCCCGCTGAGGGGCTTTAGATTGTCGAGAAATACGGGGTATTTTTGCATCATTACTGCATAGGTTTCTTACACGCCGAACTGTTTCAAATGATGGTCCAGATGCTTGTATAACCCTTTTCCCCATTGCTCCGGGGTCAGTTTACCGAAGAATGAATGGGGATGCGTGGTACATCTCTCAGGTCCGTTCTTTTGGAACGCTATGATTTTTTCCTTCAATCGTGCTCTTTCCGTTTCAAATTCTCTTGGATCCGCAATCATAATATCCGGAATGGTAGACATATTGCGGGGTAACGGTTTGTCATTATAAAAAACGGGCTTCGCGAAATTCCCTACCAATACACCTAACCAGCCTCTTGGCGGGTTTGTGATGCCCATGGCTATGTCTTGGAACGCAGAGCAGTGAGCCAGCATTTGGGCAACATCCATTTTTCCCCATAACGGTTGTAATTGAGAGTTTAATGTGTCGATTCGGTTTAATATTTGGGTCATATCCAATTGATTGAACATACTATTCATGATTGATTGCCTCTCCCTATAATAAAATCCATGTCTAAACACCTGATTACATTATAGCCGGCCCATCTTCGGGACATTTCTTCTTGATTGCTTTCTTGATTTAATATTTTAAAAGAAGAATTAATATCATTAGATAAACCTCTCATACAGCGTTCCGCTACATCCACCTCATAAAAAATCCCTTTGATATCTTCACATGACGTTCTTGTGCCCATGTTTCCAGCTGCCTGATCCCTTCCGCCTGCTCCTCCGCGAACGCAAAACATAGCTTTAGGGGTACGATTTTACGCCCTTTCGGCTTGATCCCGATTACCCGCTTCTTGTCATCATTGATCAATAAACATGCTACAGCTTCAGCGTTTATTTCTGTACCGTTTATAACAATTCCATCTTGATGCATTTCCATCACACTTAGCTTCTTCACGTAGGTTCTATATACGGTGATGACGAATATGGCGGAGAAAAGAACCAACCATACAATCCATACATAATAAAAGATGTCCTTTTCTTCATGGCCTCTTATTATGTTCCCAAGAAGAATAGCGATTAAAATCAACATCGAAATCATCAATCTGCCCCCTGACGGAGCAGAAACTCGAAACATCCTCTTCTTATTCATCTTATCTCCTATCTTGGAATCATGATGGTTCTATTTTTCATCCTTATGTATAGGTTCATTATACTTGAACTAACAAAATATGGTAACCAATATGTACAAAAACAATAAAAAAAGCCCCGATTTCAGCGGCAGCTCGTGTCTAAGGTTTCACATCATCTCATATAAAAAGCAATCTGGAATTACATGATCAACACCTCATTTTCTTTCTAAAAATTATTAAGAATTATTCATTCTAACTGTTTGACTCCCCAGAAGCCAAACGATTCGGTTCGATCGGTTTGCTTAGCCAATGCTCGTCGGTCTGTACGTGATTCTTGCGCACAAACTTGGCAACGCTGCGCTTAAAATCGCCATAAGCGAATGAGGAAGCCAGCCGAACCACATAACCTTCCTGTTCCCCTCCACAGTTTGACTGCTTCGTGTAACATGCTTTGGCAGCAGTCTCGTTCCAGATTCCCCGGTACAAGACAGGAACCGTTACAAGCCCCAGACGTTCCGCCCAAGCCTCCGTCTCGTCCCATGACAGGCAGACATTATACTCATTCCACACCGAAAACAGCATGTAATAGGCAGGCAGCGCCGAATACGAAAGTGAATGCTTGGCGTATACGTTTTCCCCGCAGAGACGATATCCTTCCGGAATCAAAAACTGGATGCCACCATGCAGCGTCTTCACATAATGACGGGAAGGATGATCCTTGCTGTCCAGAGATCTGGCATGGATGAAATTGGGGTACATCGTGGTGTTCTCCCCGTCCATTTTCTCGGTAATAACAACTTCCTGCCCCGTAAAATGGTCAGTACTCCGTAAAATCTTATCGTCATCCGTATAACCTCTGGACCATGGCAAATGCATCGTTTTGGGATATTTCATTTTCATCGTTGTTCACCTCCTTATTTGCCGAAGGTATCGGCTTCCACGAAGAAATACAGCTCGGCCAGCACATCTTCGCCTAACAAATGATAGATTTTGGATGCCCCGCCATCTCCTCCATGCAAAATTTCCATATGAAAGCTCACAAGTTGAACGACGTGCTGAATAAATGCATCATCATAACCGAGGTCCTTCAATGTATGGCAGGTTATGCTTGCCGATACATGCTCGTGCCCATAGTAGGAATAGTACCCTCTTGCCTGCTTCCATACTTTGCAAAACGGCTTGCCCGCGTCATGGAACAACGCTGCTAATTGCATAGCAAGCAAATGCTCGCCTTCATAGAAAGCATTGATATATTCCAGCACGGCAAACGTGTGCTCCGACAACGTTTTGGAATGAAACGGATTCTCCTGATCATATCCCAGCATCACGTTGAAATAGGGAGATTGGGACAAGTAGCCAAATAACTCATCATGACCCGGTTTGCGTGTTAGCAGCACTTCCAGTTCTTCTCTTGTAAACTGAGTTTCGCCCTGCTCATGAACGAGATGCAGTTCGCTGAATCCTTCGCCCCTGACAGGAAATTCAAGATTCTTGGCAAATTTCATCATGATCTTCTCATCGAGCCGGCGTTTTCGTCCCTTGACTCTTTTCAGAGCCACTTCATATGGGGTTGTGCAGATATGGCACTCCACTGATCTATCGCCAAATCGCTTCAGGAACTTCTGTCTCCGCTCCCGGCTGACATTGGTGGCATCAAATACGACATTTCGTCCGGACGCAAGCACCTGTTCGATCTCGGCGAAAGCTTCGTCAAATACCAGATACGTATTTTTCTGTTTGGATTCGCTGCCGAACAATCTTTCACGGATCGAGTCCGTCGCAACGATGACGGCCTGCTCGCTTTTGCATAATTGTTTGGCATCATAGCTTTTTCCGCTGCCGGGTATCCCGACCAGCATATGAATCGTACACATGTTGATCACCTCCTTTCCTCTAAATAATGTACCATTCTTGCGGAGTATTTGAGTAAGTAGAGAATTTTTATACTCAACTTTTACATGCCTCTAAAAAGGCTGATTGCGCGCAGGTAAAGAGCCCTACCCGGCAATCAGCCTTCATATCAAAATCTACTCAGTGAGTTTCCCTTTTGGAGCAGGAGCGGTTGTATCACGCTCCACCAGCTTGACCGGGATCAGTGTCCGGTCCGGTGTCTGTTTCCCTCTCTCCAGCCAGTTTACAACATGTTCGGCTGCTTGGCGTCCAATCTCGTAAAAATTCTGCTCAACGGTAGTCAGCGGGATCATGACATGCTCTGTGACAGGGTTATTATCAAAGCCTATGATCGATATATCCTCCGGAATGCGGATCCCTCGTTCCAAACACCGGTTCAGCAAGTTGGCAGCGATCAGATCATTTTCCGTCTGAACAGCCGTTACTCCCTCCGCCTGGTAAGAGTTCAGCAGTTCATTATAAAATCGCTCAAAGCCAACCTTCTCCCGATAGTCCTTCATATTCAGCCTGATATAACGGCTATCGACGGGAAGCCTATGGTCCTTCAGCGCTTGGCAGTATCCGAAATAACGATTACGCACCGAAGAGGTCGATTCAATGCTGACCGCTGTCAGAAACGCAATCTTTCGATGACCGAGCTCAATCAGCCTGGATACGGCTTGATAGGAACCGCCCAAATTGTCGGAAACCACCGCCCCTAGCGGCAGGCTATCAAAATATTTATCGATGGTCACGATCGGATAATCTTCAAGGCATAGTCGATGCAGAATGTCGTAGTTCGTCTGATCGTTCCGCGGATACAATATGATGGCCGCGATGCCCTTTCGGGTCAGCATTTCCAGCAAATCCCGTTCTTTCTGGGAATCATAATCACTTTGGTGAATGCTCAAATAGTAGCCGTTCGCGTTGAGCCAGTCCGAAGCTCCGCGAATATATCCCATCGTACCGCGGTCGTCTTCGGAAGGCAGGATAAGCGATATCATTTTTTCTGTTCCAACCAACCGCTGCTCCTGTCCACGTTGCCGAGGTTTGACAAAGCTGCCGCTTCCCTTGACGCGGTAGATAAACCCGTCCCGCTCCAGCTCCTCGAGTGCTCTTCTTGTTGTAATACGGCTCACGCCGAAGGTGGAGCTCAGCTCGGCCTCCGTAGGAAGCTGGGCTTCAGGAGGATAGTGGCCCGAAGAAATTTGCGATTTCAGCTCATCCATAATCACGCGGTACAGCGGAGGTTTATTGTCTTTGGTCAACTTGGTTCTCATCCCATCTTTATCTATTTTCCAGTGTTAATCTTGTCGTACTAAAATTATAGCGTTTGCATCATTGGCATGTAAACCGCTCCTTTCATCCGTTCTTTGCACCATTTCGATTACTTTACATTTGAATAACGTTCATACTGCGCTTTTTTGATTTCCAGATAGCGCTGGGCGCCCATTTTGTCCAGGGTCTTTACGTAGTTATCCCAGTCGGTGTCCAGGTTCGCTTTCCCCGTAACGAATTTCACCCGCATCTCCTCGATATACTTATTAATGTCGGTCAGGATCGCGCTGGTTTGATTGGCTTCGTCATCCGTGGGAACAAAATCCGGCCAAAGCTCTTTGGGCGCAAGCTCATCAAGCTCTGCAGGATCCGCTTTGATTTCGTCAGCCACCGTCGTCCCGCGCGCCGCCATCCGCAAATCGTCGTCAGGCTCAACATATGGATAATAAGCACCATACACGTTATCGACATACTGGAAAGCGCCCAGCTGTACACCGCCCTTGTAGTTTAAAATCTCGTCCTTGTATTTCGGTTTGCCGTCGACCAAGTCGTAGATTTCGCCCTCAAGTCCAAAGGTGGCAAAGTTAATCCCTTCCTCCCCATAGAAGTAATCGATCCACTTGATGGTTTCAACCGGGTATTTGTTTTTGTTAGTTATCACGAAACCGAAGATTCCTTTAGCCGGCGGCCCCAACACCCCTGCGACCTTATCCCCGTTCGGCCCTTCCAGGGCATGAATGCCCACATAGTTCTCCGCTGCATCCTTCCCGATATATCCCGGACCTTCCCATACAAACGAACTAATCAGATTGTTGGAACCGTCCGTAGACCACTTCACATAATCGTAGCCTGTCGTGAAATTTTGCTGGGCCAGCGACCCGTCCTTATACAGATCGCTCATGTAGCGGAGCAGCTCTCTGTACTTCGGATCATTAAACGTCGTCTTGACCTGTCCGTCCGCGTCTTTATATAGATATTGACCGAATGCCTTGGCACCGCCTTCTCCCATACCGAAGCTGCCAGCCAGGAAGCTCTCCAGGAAGGTCCAATAGGAAGATTCGAGCACCCAGCCCAGACGCGAGCTGTCCTTCTCACGCACCTTTTTCAGCGCCTGGCGAAACTCCTCGGTCGTCTTCGGAACATCAAGCCCCGCTTCATCGAGCCAACCCTTGTGGATATACAGGCGAACGGAATTGAACGCTTTCGAGAAATCGACGTAAGGCAGGGCATAAATATGTCCGTCCGACATCGTGATGGCTCCCTTAATATCCGGATTGTCCTTCAGGAGTTTGTTCAAATTCGGCGCATGCTGTTCAATCAGGTCCTCGAGCGGAACAAACAAGCCCTGTTTGCCGTATTTCATCAGCTCATCGGTGCCGAAAGCAATGCGATAGAATGCGTCCGGCAGGTCGTTGGAGCCGAGCATGACATTTTTCCTTTCGGTCACGGCGGAGCCCGCCAGCTCCTCAAATTCGACTTGAATGCCGGACATTTCTTCGTATTTTTGCCACATCCATAATTGATCGGCCGGAGGATGCACATCGGTATATCCGCGCTTAACGATCCTTAACTTGATACTGCCGGGATCTCCGTCCGTTCCGGCTGGTTCCGGCTCCGCCTTTCCTCCCGAACCGCTGCAGGCGGAAAGCGTAAGCGAGAACGTCATCGTTAAGGCAAGCAGAAGCTTCATTCCTTTTCTCATTTCCATATCCCCTCTTTCCATGAGTTATGAGTTCCAAGCGGTAATGACCGCTTCCTATATCGGCTTTATCCTTTGATAGCTCCCACCATGATGCCTTTCTCAAAGAAACGCGACAGCAGCGGATACAACAGCAGCAGCGGCATCGCGGATAATACGACGATCGCATATTTCAGGCCTTCCTTGACCATCATCTGATCCGCATATTCGGCGCCGACCGATATTCCGGCCATTTCCTTGAAGTCGTTCTGAACCAGTATTTCTCTTAAAATCAGCTGCAGCGGAAATTTATTCCGATCCGTCAAATAAATCATGGCGTCAAAATAAGAGTTCCAGTGGCCGACCCCGTAGAACAGGATCATGACGGCAATGATCGGCATGGACAAAGGCAGGACGATTCGGTACAGCATATGAAAATCGTTGCAGCCATCGACATAGGCGCTCTCTTCAAGTTCCACCGGAATCCGGGTCTGGAAGTAGGTTCGCATGATAATCATGTTGTAGGCGCTGATCGCACCAGGCAGAACCAAGGCCCACATCGTATTCAGCAAACTAAGCTCCTTGTTTACCAAATAAAGAGGGATCAGCCCACCGCCGAAAAACATTGTAAAAGCAAACAGCAGCGTAAACAGTCCCTTGCCGTAAAAGCGCTTTCTGGAGAGCGGATAAGCGCCAAATACCGTCATCATAATATTGATTGCCGTCCCGATGAATGCGTACAGGAGCGTATTGGCATACCCTCTCCAGATCTCGCTGTTCTCGAACACTTTGGCATAACTGTCCAGGTTGAAGCCAGCCGGGAACAGCAGCAGCGGCTTGTCCCATATTTGGCGCGGATCGGAAAATGAAGCAAACAAGACAAAGAGAAGCGGGTACAAAATGGCGATGATCACGAGGACGGATAGCACTAAAATGATGATATCGGCCAACTTTTCTCCAGGCGTTCGTTTGATGTTCAGCAGCACTTCTTACGTTCCCTCCTTAATCCTGCACGGACGAGCCTTTACCATAAGCTGGTCTCCCCCGCCTTGCGTGCAACCGCATTGACGATAATCAGGATGATAAAGTTGATCACATTATTGAACAAGCCCACGGCCGCGGAAAAGCTGTACTGGGTGTTAAGCAGCCCGCTCTTGTACATGTAAGTGGAGATCACCTCGGATGTTTCCAGGTTCATCGGGTTTTGCATCAACAGTATTTTCTCAAAGCCGACACTCATGATGCCGCCAGCGCTCAGAATGGACAGGATCACGATGGTTGGAACGATACCGGGAATCGTAATATGCCAAATTCGCCGAAATTTGCTGGCCCCGTCCATATAAGCCGCCTCGTACAGGTCAGGCGAGATGCCCGAGATGGCAGCGCTATAGATAAGTGAAGACCAGCCAACTCCTTGCCATACGCCCGACCAGACGTACAGGTGCCAGAATTTCGATGGCTCTGCCAGATAATCGACCGGTTCTCTCCCCAGGGAAACAAGGATGGAGTTGAAAACGCCATTCGTTGGCGAGATGAAGAAGAACAAAATACCGACCGCGACCACAACCGAAATGAAGTGCGGGGCGTAGGAGATGCTTTGGGCGAATGAGCGGAATTTACGATTTCGAATCTCGTTGAACAAAAGCGCAAGCAAGACTGGAGCGGGAATGCCAACCAGCAGTCCGTATAAACTGATCCAGATGGTATTCTTCAGAATCGTCCAAAAATAATAAGCGTCAAAAAACCGCTCGAAGTGCTCAAATCCGACCCATGGACTGTTCCAAATGCCAAGGCCAGGCATAAAATCTTTGAACGCGATCTGAACGCCGTACATCGGCCAATAATGCCAGATCAAAAAATAAAGCACCGCCGGCGAGATAATGATGTACAGCCCGATATTTCGCTTAAGCTGCCTTTTAATATGCGTCCATTTGTTGGACTTTGGAGCGGGCTGTGGGGATGCCGAGTTTAATCGGGCGTCCATACTTTGTCATGACCTCCCTTTTCTCGATCAAATTGCGTAAGCAAATATTAGCTATGTTAGGCGACTAATATCTGCTTGCTTTGGCAACGCACCACCTCCTTCTCAACTACTTGTATTAACATTTTTGATGTATTCAGTTATTTGTTATAACACATTCTAGTTAGGTTTTATTTTCCAGTCAATATGACATCGAAAAATTGCTACTTTAGATGTATAAACCGTACATTTGTTATGACAAATTTCGACGGTACCTCATTTATTTACGAAATAATCCACTCCATGCGTGTTAGATGAAGCTTCTTGCCTTTGTGAAAAACAAAAACAGCCGCGTGATTCACGCGGCTGTCTGTTTCTAAAATATGGACAATGATTTAGAAGCAAAGTATCGTGTTTTTGACTAACGCTTTCGCCTGCTTACAGATAACCTGCCAGTTTGACAAGCAATTCTGCTTGTTCACCCGTCAGCATTTTGCCGGATTGTGCGCTGACTTCATTGGAAAAGGCGTTCAGCATGCCTTCCTTAGCAGAGGTGTTACCCCTATTCTCGGCCTCTTGGGCACTAAGGAGTTTACTTGACAGCGATTGTGCGAGCCCCGGATCGCTCGCGGCAAAATGCTCTGCAAGCGCGGACAAGCTATCATACGTCACGACCACCTCGAAACGAAAGACCGCTTCCGTTTGATTTCCCGCCAGATCGATTGCCGTTACGGAAATATCATGGGATCCCGGCTCGAAGAAATAGGCAGGACGTTCAATCAATGGACGAAGACAAGGATTGTCAGCTAGCCCGGATAGGCTGTCTTCGACGCTGCACGAAACGTATACGGAGTCGGTTACCGTGTACGTACGCTCACCGGTGAATTCAACGACCGGTGCTGTCTTGTCGATTTGCACCTTCAGTGTCCCGGGAACCTCAGGTACGCCTGAGAAGTTGGTAGCGGAATAGGTGACCGTCGTTACGCCCTCCTTCGTGATTTCAAGCTGAGCCGTATTCCCTTTTACTTTGCTCTTTTCTATCGGCTGTGCCCCTTCTGCGGAGTATTCGATAGAATAGGCACGGTCCGCAGAGATAGACAACGACACATCGGAATTCAACCAGCCGTTCTCGTTGGGAGAAGGCGATTGACTTACCGTTGAGACTGGTGGCGCACTGTCTTTTACCGTAACAAAGAAATCGTCATAATATGCGGTTGCCACATTGTATCTGGAAGTTACTGCAATCAGTTTAGCGTAGGCAGCATTGGCTGGAGCCTTGCCTCTGAGCGTCACTTTCTGCCACTGGGCCAATCGCGATTCATCCAAATGGGTTTCCAAGGTGGAGATGGTCGCGTTATTGCTATCAAAGAATCGGAACATAAAGCCCGGCTGGCCGGATTCAATATAAAGATTCATGCCCGCCGTATATTCCTCTCCCGGGATAACGGGAATCGGATCACTCTGAACGGCAACGGATGCCGTTCTCAGCGTGTCCGTAATCTTCAGGCTGTGCGTTCCCGTGAAACTGCGTTCTGTGCTGAGATCATAGCGGTAACCGTTACCGGGAGCGAATAACGGGCTCCATCCCTTTAATTCCTCTTCGAAGCCCGGATTGGTGACGGGAACTGCCGTATGCGGCGGTTCTTCGACAACCTCTCCGTCAATTTCCATCCGATACAGGATCGTATTGGTCTGCATATCCGTGAAATAGAGGTTCCCATCCGCATGTAAATCGAATCTGGAGGTGTCGGCCAATGTCCGATGCTCCAGCGTTTCTGGGTCAATGACCGTCAGTTTGTTGTTAAACAGTACGTAGAGCAGCCCATCCTCCGACCAGCGCAGCGGGTGATGCGCCCATTGGCTGAAGTTCAAGCTTGGATACACCTTTTTGCTTTTTACTATTTCATAGGTATCGGGATCAATTGCAAAAATGTACTCATAGGATGCCCCCCAGATCAAACCGTCCGGACCGGCGGAAAGATCGCCGATGAATATCGGTTTATCCAATCCCGGAACCCTGAGCGGGAACTCGGTGATTTTTTGCTGCTTCTCCTCATCCCATACAAAGATTTTCGCTTCCGCCTCGGTCGGCTCGGAGCCGAGTCCGCCCCTAATCGTCGTGGAGCCGAACACCTTGCCGTCATGAACCGTGGTGCTAAGCACGCTCTGATTCTGGACGACATTGCGGTGAACGTTAATTTCACCGGTAGCGGTGTCATATACGGTCAGTGAGCCGCCCAAAGTTCCGTAACCGGAAATCGTTGAAATGTACAATTTGCCTTTTGAACTGGAGATATCCACCAGCCTCTCCTGATCATTGCCCAGCACGGCCAATCTCTTCGGATTGTTCATTCCAGGCTCCGTCGATAAATCGAACTCGTACAGTCCGCCCTCCGGATACACGCCCATATACACCTTATTGCCCACGGCATGAACGCTATCGGCCTGGCCGATGCTGAACGGCGTCGTCGTTTTATCCGTCAGATCAACGAGCGAAGAACGCGCCTGCGAGCCGGTGGTGATCAACTCTGTATCGGATACGCTTTTCAATCGGTTTACAACGCCGGGCAGACCGGGAATGACCGGCGGCATCAGGTGTACTTGTTTGGTTTCGATGTTCATGATCGTAACACCGCCGTCATAACGGACGGTAACCAGATTTTTGCCCGGGTATTCCGGATTGTTCGGAAATTCCACCCAATCTACACCACGAAATCCGCTGTTGTACTCCATTCCGGTCAACTCGACTTCATGCGTGGCAAGATCTAACGTTTTCAGCTTCTTGTCGGACATATAATACAGTTTTCCGTCAAGCGAGTCCGTTGCATGCAGCCCCGTTACGTTCTCCAGCACAACATCCAGCCAGCTTTCCGTCTGCGTATCGTAGATAAACGCCTCTCCAGGAATGCCGCTTCCGTCCGTATATCTGGCAAACAAATAACGGTTATCAATCGTGCTCAAGTCATACACGGTGTCTTCCTTAACCGGCAAGGAAGCAGCGATATTCGTCTTCTCACCGGTCGCCAAATTCACGCGTACGATCTGCTTATGTGCGGTACCGGCATATATATTGCCGCCCTGGTATGCGATGGAGCGCACATATTCCTGATCAAGCAATCCGATGACGCGGCCATAATCTTTTGTCTGCTTTGTAGCCGGGTCGTACTGGTACACTTTGCCGCCGGGATAGGTTCCGACATACACACGGCCCTGTTCATCCGTGGTGATGCTGTTAGGGACCGACTGTCCGTCGAACTGTGCAACCTGCACAGGGACATGAGTAACCGGAGAGTAACTCCACAGCCTTGCTCCGCCGCCGTCAGCCGCAAGGAACAATGTTCCGTCCGGTGCCGTGGTATGTGCCCAGGAGCTTTCGGAAGGTCCGATCGGAATGCTCCGCAGCAGTTTATAGTCCTCCAGATCAATGACGTTAAGATGCCCCGGTTTTCCTTTACTGGTCGCGTAAAGCACGTTCCGGCCCTCTTCCTTACCGGTGGTACCGTTGAACACGGCCACCGTATAGTTGTTAGGGACCAGAATTTCTTCCGGTGTCCCATACGTTTTTTGAGCCAGCCTGCTCTTCCCGGAAGCAGCTGCGACACCACCGCCTCCTGAGCATGCCAATATAAAACAAATTACAAGCATCAAGACTTGGTACTTACCACCCTTTCTAAACCTCATAAATAGCCTCCTTAGATTCAATCGTTGTCTTCCCGAAGGATCGTTCCACATGCAGGCGGATCGCAAGCGGGCGTTCAGTCACTGTTTTTGTAAACGGACCTCCTTTACCGATGGATTGATGAGCCCCTTGTAAGTAAAATATAGAACATGATGGGGGCCGTCTGGCCCGTATATTAGGCAAATGCCAAGAAGGTGTCAATCGATATTTATCATGCTTCATTACATTTGTCCCGTTATGGGCCAAAGTGGATTTTGCAAAAGAAGTAGAATAATCGCAGAGTCTTCATCGTATTTTCAAGCTTTTAAACCTAAGAGGAAAATAACAAAACGCAAAGGGATAACGGCAAAAAAGCCGCAATTTTTGCGGCCCGGCGTAAAATAAAGAATCGTATCACTCGCGGTATTATTCCCTCTTTAGGAAACTCTTTATAAATTTCTTCAATTTCATTTATAGCGAAATTTCTGAATAACTTGATTGCTACATATAAAGAAAAACAAGGGGATAAAAAAAAGACTGCCTCTCAGCAGTCCATCTTGTTACTAATGAGTGTTACTTAGGTACAGCAGCAACTCTTTCATTTCGTGTTCGTCCGCCACGATTTGTGATAAATACCCCGGATAAAATAAGAATCAAGCCGATGATGAGGCTCCATCCAATCGGTTCATCCAGCAGTGTATATCCCCAGATCATCGCCGTTGCAGGGACGAGATAAGTGACGGATGTGGCGAACTCGGGGCTCCCTTTCAAGACCATATAATTGAACAGAATATACGCCACGCCAGAACCGAAGATGCCCAGGCCAACAAGAGAACCTATATTGGTAGGCTCCGCGATCTTCGAAAGATCAATCTTTTCCGTAGTAAAAGCGATGATACCGCTCCCTACCATCGCCCCAAGCAGCGTTCCGAACGTTAGCTGATACATACTCAGTCCGCCCAATAAGCGTTTGGATAACTGTGAACCCACGGCATAACACAAAGTAGCACCTATCATCGCTGCAAAGCCAATGAAATCGACAGTAATAAATGATCCGGGGCGAATGCCGAGCAGAATGATCAGACCGACAAGCGCGACCCCCATGCCCATCCATTGAATCCGCCTAAACACGGAGCCGAAGAACACTAAACCAACGAGCATGGTCCAAATCGGCGTTGTTGCATTTAATACCGAAGCCATGCTGCTCGCCAGCCTGGTTTCGCTAAACCCGATTAAGGTCCATGGCAGGGCCATATTGATCATCGCAATCACGACGGTCGGCAGCCAACGAATTTCACGCAGGGCAAACGGCTTCCGCATGATGAGCATGATAATCGTAATGAAGAGAAATCCAAAGGTCGACCGCAGGAAGGCGATCCCCCAAGGGCCGAAATCGTGCAGCAGATTTTTAATGAAAAAGAACGAACCTCCCCATATGAGGCTTAGGAGGATGAGTGCAATATATAAGGATCGTGCCAACTTAATACCTTCTTTCTATATGTGGGACATCCTTATAAGTTAACATCTCATCAGGGAAGTTGTACAGAGCCATTCTTCACGGCACCCTTGCAGGCAGCTTCTTCCCTTAGAATGATTCATGCATAATACTTAAAAGACTGGCAGCATTCATGTAGGCTTACACGCCTGGCGGTACTGCCTCGGTGAAACCCCGTACTGTCTACGAAATTGATCGGCAAAATGATTGTAACTGTTAAACCCGACATCCTGCGCAGCTTCGTTCGCTGTACGGCCGGAATGGATCATCAATAAGGCGGCATGGCGAACCCTCATCTGATTCAGATGCTCCACGATGGTGTACCCCGTTTCTTGCTTGAACAAGTGGGCCAGCCTTGACCCCGATATTCCGATCTCTCGCGATATGGCGTCAATTCGAATATCTTCTTTTAACGAACGGGACAACAGGCCGAGGGTTTGTTCGACCCTGGGATCGAGTTTTTTGTTCGTGCGCTGTGCAAGCAGAAGTAAAATCTCACGCAGCGCGTTCTCGCACAGTGCCTCCCATAGGTCTAACCGGTCCAGCGAATCTTGCAGCACATTCCGAAACGCTAGCTCGACACGCCCTCGGACGCGTTCATCGGGCAGCGTTTCGACCAGGAACTCCTCATGACGCAGCATCCTGTTTTCCGGAAGTCCGGGGTAGTGAATCCATAGGAAGTTCCAGCGCTTCCTTTGGACTGTCCCATACTCATGTGCGATGTTGGCGCGCAGCAGGCCAAGCTGCCCGGGCCCACATCGTTTCTCCCCGGCAGGCGTCCGGACATAGCCCTCTCCATGCAGCGTGTAGACAAGCAGCCAGTCCTGCATCCCGTGAGGACGACGCAGGCGATAAGCATCGTCTTGATCGAAATGGTCGCCGAATATGGTTCCGGTACTTTCTAAGGATATGCCTTCCTGTCCGTCAGGCGTCCGCACAAGCCTCTCCTCCTCTGTACCTCGAATAGCAGAATTCCGGTAGTAATAAGCAGATATCATACTTCCTCTCAAGATAAGCAGACCTTATTCTATTGTCAACAGGAAGAAACAATAATCTTACGGGAGGAATTCCTATGCGAGAGAGGTTAAACGTACTGACGGTAGAGCAGCTGCACAAGTTCGAAACGGAGGGATATTTAATTGTAAAAGGGCTCTTCCACCAGGAGGAGCTGTCGGAAATCGAAGCGACGTTCGAGGAGATCAGCCACACAACCGTGCCCGGCCACTTTGAACCGGTGTTGGATGATGAAGCTGCCGAACCGCTCAAACGTTATCCTCGTGTGATGCATCCTCACCGCTTTAATGCAACCGCCAAAAAATACATGCTGCATAAGCCCGTTATGGAGGTACTGGCCGATTTGTATGGCGAACCAGCACTTGCGGCTCAAAGTATGTTCTATTACAAACCCCCGGGTTCCCGCGGTCAGGCGCTGCACCAGGACAACTTCTACCTGCAGGTCGAGCCGGGCAACTGTATCGCGGCATGGACCGCAATCGACGCGGCTGATGAACAGAACGGCGGTCTGCTCGTTGTTCCGAAAACAAGTGATTATGACCTGGTGTGCCCGGAGGAAGCCGATTCGAACGAGTCATTTACCACTCACTTTGTGAAGCCTCCCAAGGATAGAAAGGTCCTTCCCGCGATCATGGATAAAGGCGATGTGCTGTTCTTTAACGGCAACCTGATCCACGGCTCTTACCGCAACAAATCCCACCGTTTTCGTCGGGCCTTCATCTGCCACTACGCGAACGCATCAGCAGCCAAGATCGGTGCATTCTACCGGCCGCTTTTCCGGGAAGACGGTACGGAGGTCAATCTGGACATCAATCCAAATGGCGGTCCGTGCGGCATCGAATTCGAAACGGCTTATCCCCATTGAGATAAAGGCGGCCAGCGTACATCTTAGAGACGCTGGCCGCCTGATTTTCCATGAATAGAATAGCGTGACTGGCACGTGATGAAATGTCAAACGAACATGAAATCCTAGTCCTCCCACACATTTTGCAGCGGAAGGCCCAGCTCCGTTCTGGCCATGTCCACAATCATCTGAATAAAAGCGGTTTTCTCTCTTGTGTATGCTTCCATGGAGTTTGCGTCCTGGGCAACCTTCCTTTTTATTTCGCCGTGCTGCTCGACAAGCTCCGGATGATTTCGCAAATAATCTCGCAATAAAATTTCATTTCTCGTATGGAATAATTCATCATGCTTCATAAGGTGGACATTATGGGTCCAACTTCCTTCCGTATGCTTGGCGAATAAATATCTTCCATGCATCCCAGTTGAAATATGCTTATAGCTTAAGGGATCGAACCGTGATTCGTAATAAGCGACTGGCTGTAGCAGCGTCAGGCCGACAAAGATATCGATCACCGGCTTGGATGCCTGTCCGGGAATCGCGGTACTCCCCACATGCTCGATTGCTACCGCTTCGGTACCAAGGCTCGATATCAGCGCTTCTTTTTCGGCTTGAAAAGCTCCAGGCCAGCTTTGGTCATATTCTACAATGGTGATGGTATCCTCCATCACGCTCACCTCACTCTGCTTTTAATAATCTGAATAGTTCATGAAAATATGTGAGATTCAATTATATATGACGGATTGTAATATGAAG
>NZ_JAGGRD010000064.1:4819-171850 GCF_018613005.1 Paenibacillus sp. ISL-20 | reverse complement strand
TACTCTACAGGGTACAGTTTAGAGCCGTAATGGCTCTTTTTTTGCGGGGATTTATAGAGGTAGGCAGCATGGATGGAATTGAAAAGTAATGAATCCCGCTGGCCAGTTTCACTTGCCAAATCTTCGATAGCGGGTATGATTTAGGTATCCATGCCGGCTTGCCGGTAAGCGGCTTCTCGGCAATGGGAAAGATGGGAGTGAAGGAAACATGACGGAGCGGAGGCAACTCCCTGTCCAGCAAATTCGTATCGGTATTATCGGAACCCAGACGATCGTTGATAAAATCATGAAGGTTATTGAAACCTTTCCTTCCTTTGACCCCGTGCCGCTTGTTTTTCAGGATGATGATGAAGCGCCGGCACTGGCTGAGCGGATCGGAGGCGAGGTTGAGGTGTTGTTCCTCTCAGATCCGCTGTCCCAGCGCAAGGTGAAGGAGCTTGGACAGGTCTCAATCCCTGTGCATTATGTCCCCGTCACGGACGCGGGTTTATATAAAGCGCTGTTCCATGCCGGGCAGCGGGGAAGACTGGCTGGTGGCATATCGGTGGATACCTTAACCGAGACGATGGTGGTCCGGACGATAAGGGATCTGGGTATCCCGGCTGTACAAGCTGTTATTTACGATGGACCTGCTTATGCCCCGAAGGGGAATCTGATTGATTTTCACCGTCTTCAATATGAATCCGGCGGATGCTCTGTTGCGTTCACGGGCGTGGAATCGGTGGCCCATGAGCTGACGAGGCTAGGGGTCCCGAATGAGTGGCTGCTGCCTTCCGATCAGGATATCGTGGTATCGCTGGAGCGGGCTTTGCTATCCACGGCATCCCGCCGTAGCAGGGAAGGCCAGATCGTGGTCGGAATGATTAATATAGACGATTTCGGAACCCAGGCGTTAAGAAGGAATAATGAGCACGAGGTGCAGAAGCTGAAGCTGGATATTCACCGGATGGTGCTCGATTATGTGGAATCGCTGGACGGCTATCTGACCCATCTGGGCGGGGACGAGTATCTGTTCTTCACGACGCGCGGCATCTTTGAACGGGAAACCGGCGGTTACAAAACGATTCCATTGGCCAAAGACGTGAACAAAACCTACGGCATTTCGCTCAGCATCGGCATGGGTTTCGGCCAGTCGGCCAGCATGGCGGGAACCAATGCGCGCATCGCGATGCGGAAATCCAAGGAGGTTGGCGGCAACGCCTGCTTTATTGTCCGGGAGGATGGAACGCTGATAGGACCGCTGGAGATGGCCGACCCTGTGCAGGAGGTGCTGTCCTTTACAGATGCAGAGCTGATCAAGCGGGCAGAGGACGCCGGAATGACGAGTGCCTATTTAAGCAAGCTGCTGAACCAGCGTGCCCGTTCGGGTAAATATGAATACAAGGTCCATGAGCTCGCTCACCTGCTGGACATTACCGTCCGCAGTGCGCATCGGCTCCTCCAGCTGTGGACCGACAACGACTTGGTCGAGATTGCCGGAATCGAGAAGGTGCCGAGGGGGAGACCAAGGCAGATTTTCAGGTTTACGTTTTTGGAGTAGTGCTGTGAAATTGCTTTGGAAAGGGGCGCTTTCCCTGCGTTGTTTTGAGCGAAAGCGGCGCGGCGGGCATATTTCCGTTCAGTCCAGTTATCCGAACGAGAAGTATTTTTTTAAGGTATTCCGCGAAATGACAGGCTATCTGCCGGGAGAGTTCCGGAAAAGCTGCAGGCCAGATTGAACCTGCCGGTGTGCACTGACAATGACGTTCGTACTTACCGTATACGGCGAAGCGATGCATGGAGAGGGCAAAGGTTTCTCGGAGCAAAGGCCCCGCCCTGATAAATTTCTTTAACGCGCCCGCAACCTTCCAGATGATGGAACCGTTAGTAGATAAAACGGAAAATATTTATCTTCAGGGGGGTTGAAGTATGAGAAAGCGGGGTTCATGGATTACTGCTTTGATGCTTATCGTATTGCTGGTCAGCGGCTGCTCTTCGGGTTCTCAAGACAAAAGCGCTGGAGGTGCCGCGGCCGTCGAATCGCAAGAAACATCGGTGGATCAAGCCTCAAACCAAACAGATGGAGGTGAAGCGGAAGCCAAAAACGGAACGGCGGTGACGAGCAAGAACAGCGTCGAGGAGCCGGCATCGGCGGATGCCGAGCTTCCGAATATGCCATCGCCTGCCCAGGCTTCTGGCGCAGGGTTTAATTCGCAGGATTTATCAGGCGGGCTCAACAAAAAGCTGATGTACAAAGCGAATATCGTGATGGAGATTCAGGACTATGGAAAAGCGCAGTCGGAAGTCCGGAACACAGTGACGCTTTCCGGCGGTTATATTGTTAATTTCAGCGAAACCCAGTCCAGTAGCGAAAAAGGCGGCACGTTTATTGTGAAAGTTCCTGCAAACGATTTCTCCTCCTTTTTAAACCGTTTGGAGAACATTGCGCATGAAAACCTGCAGCGAAGCATCGAAGGGCAGGACGTGACTGAGGAATACGTCGATTTGGAATCCAGGCTCAAGGCCAAGCAAATCATGGAGGAGCAGTACGTCGCCTTCATGAAAAAAGCGACCAAAACGACCGACCTTGTCGCTTTTGCCAACGAGCTGGAGCGCATCCAATCGGAAATCGAGCAGATGAAAGGCCGAATGCGTTACATTGACCAAAACGTGTCTTATTCCACGGTAGAAATCAGGCTGTACGAGACGCCCCAAAAAAAGGATGATCCCAAAACGTCCGCCATTCAGGCACCGCTCGGGCAGCGGATTTCCCAAGCTTTTCAGGGCAGCATCGACGTGATCACCATCATCGTCCAATGGATTATCGTCATCCTTTCCGGCTCGCTTCCCGTATTGGTCATCGCGGCCTTCGTTCTGCTCATTCTATGGCTGGCGCGAAGATCGGGGCAACGGAAACGGGAAGAGGTAGCCCGTAAACGAAAGCTGCTCAATAACGGGCCGACATCTGAGCAAGGGCATGTTGAAGGCCAAAAGAACGAGGAAAAACGAATGAAAGACGAATAACGGCAGGAGCAGACCTGAATACGTCAAAAAACGCACATAAAATCCAGAGGAAGGCCAAGTAAAATCTTCAGATTCACGTTTCTGGAATAGGATATCATATTTGTACTATAATGGAATACGAGGTGATCGTGATGAATAAAACGAAGGCCAAATTTACTCGCGTTGAGAAAATCGTCATCTTCACGATGCTGGGGCTGGCAGCCTCCTTTATCATTGCCTTCCTCGTGCTTCGACACATCGTGCTGAACGTTTCGTTTGCTCCCTGAGATCAGGGGGCTTTTTTTGAGAGATAAGAAAGTATAAACATCCGAAGCTTAGCATCCTTATCTCGCAAGAAAAACTTCCTCTAAACGCGGTCTGTCTACTGAGAAAGTACGTCGATAGACGTTTTTCTTATGCTGTAATAAAGATTGTTGCAGCTCGTCCGTCAGGGGCTGAAAGTCCCCGTTCTCCGGGAAGTAAGTCTGCCGAGTATGATGGCACATCACTGCCTATTTAAAGACGATTTAAAGATTTGTCTTTATATCAAGCGGGGCCGTATGATGAGGATGAATCATCAATCGGAGGAGGAGATTGTTCATGTTAACCGTTGCAGAATTAGAAGCGAAGCTGGCTGAGCCTTCAGCACAGCTTGTTGCCGATCTGGCGTCTTTGGAAGGGGATATCCTTGTACTTGGTGTCGGGGGGAAAATGGGTCCCAGCCTTGCAAGGCTGGCTGCCAACGCCGTACGCGAAGGCGGTGGCGGCAAACGGATCATCGGCATATCTCGGTTCTCGAACCAAGAGGCCAGACGCGAGCTGGAGGAGGCGGGCGTACAGACGATTTCGTGTGACCTGCTGAACGATGGAGAGCTGCAGCAGCTCCCCGAGGCTCCGAACGTGATCTACATGGCAGGCAATAAATTCGGCACGACCGGCCGTGAATATTTTACTTGGGCGATGAACTCGTATTTGCCGGGCCGGGTGGCCGAGAAATTCAAGCAATCTCGCATGGTGGTGTTCTCGTCAGGGAATGTGTATCCGTTCTCACCGGTGGGCAGCGGCGGAGTCAACGAATCGGTAGCGCCAGAGCCGGTCGGAGAGTATGCGCAGTCCTGTCTCGGCAGAGAGCGCGTCTTCGAATATTTTTCCCACCAGAATGGTACGCCGATGGCAATTTACCGTCTGAATTACGCCATCGATATGCGGTACGGCGTTCTGCATGAGCTGGCCAGATCGATCCACGAGGACCGGCCGATTCACCTGGCGATGGGGCATGCGAATATCATATGGCAAGGGGATGCCAACGAGATGGCGCTCCGTTCGCTCCTGCATTGCAGCTCGCCTCCGGAAATCATCAACATTACCGGACCGGAGACGATGTCGATCCGCTGGGCGGCACAGGAATTGGCGGCACGGATGGGCAAAGAAGTGACCTTTACGGGTACGGAATCCGAGACCGCACTCCTGAACAATGCTGCGAAATCCCACCAGCTGTTCGGTTATCCGAAGGTGTCTCTGCTGCAGATGCTGGACTGGACGGCAGCATGGGTGCAATCCGGCGGCGAGAGCTGGAAAAAGCCGACTCACTTCCAAGAGAGAAAGGGGAAATTCTAATGAGCGGACAGGTTCCTGCAACTCAATGTTTGGCCCCCGAGAAGCTTAAAGCTCTGCATGAAGGGCTCGTTATACCGGCTCACCCGCTGGCATTGGATGAGAATCGGAAGCTGGACGAACGACGCCAGCGGGCATTAACGCGTTATTATGCGGCGTCCGGTGCAGGCGGTGTTGCAGTCGGCGTTCATTCGACTCAATTCGAGATCCGCGACAAGGGTATTGACTTGTATGAACCCGTGCTACGACTTGCGGCAGAAGAGGTCCGCAGGACGGAGCTCGATCGGCCGTTCATGATGGTGGCCGGTGTCTGCGGCCCCACGGAGCAGGCTGTGGAGGAAACAGAGATTGCCCGCAAGCTTGGCTATGACGCCGTCCTCCTCAGCATGGGCGGTTTAAGCGGCTGGAGCGAAGAAGACATTCTAAAGCGCACGGAGGAGATTGCGCAGAGGATGCCGGTGATCGGTTTCTATCTACAGCCGTCGGTTGGCGGCAACATCTTCTCCTTCGATTTCTGGCGGGCCTTCGCCGAAATTCCGAATATCGTTGCGATCAAGATGGCTCCCTTCAACCGCTACCAGACGATGGACGTCGTTCGTGCCGTCTGTTATTCGAGCCGTAGAGATGATATTGCGCTGTACACGGGGAACGACGATAACATCGTCAATGATTTGCTGACGACGTATCAATTCCAGGTGGACGGGATGCTGGTCACCAAGCCTATCGTCGGCGGTCTGCTCGGTCATTGGGCAGTCTGGACGAAGAAAGCGGTGGAGCTGCTGGAAGAGATCAAGGAGGCACGCAAGCAGGATCGATTCGTGAAGGAATGGCTGACACGCAACGTGGAGATTACCGACTCCAATGCGGCCTTCTTCGATCCTGCACATCAGTTTGCAGGCTGTATTCCAGGTATCCATGAGGTGCTCCGCAGGCAGGGACTGCTGAAAGGCATATGGTGCCTGAATCCGCATGAGACGCTGTCTCCCGGCCAATCCGAAGAGATTGACAGAGTCTACCGGGATTATCCGCATTTGAACGATGACGAATTTATTCAAGAGCACTTGGAAAGATGGCTGGCGGACTGATACAATGAGGGCAGAATAGTTGAAAGTGGGGAATCGCGAATGCGGTTTAAAGATGTGTTTTCTATTATTGGGCCCAGTATGGTGGGGCCGTCCAGCTCTCATACCGCTGGGGCCGTGCGGATCGGAAGGGCTGCGCGGCGCATATTTGGAGCATTCCCCGATCAAGCGGAAATTGTGTTCTACGGTTCTTTTGCTGAAACCTACCGCGGCCACGGCACCGATCTGGCTGTCGTGGGCGGATTGCTCGATTTTGCAACGGATGATATGCGCATCCGGAATTCGATCGAACTTGCCGAAGCGGCAGGCATTGAACTTAAATTCAAGACGGCACAGAATGTGGCCTTTCACCCGAATACTGTGGAGCTGAGGCTGACAGACGGCGATCATACCGATATCATTGCAGGCGCTTCCATTGGCGGAGGCAGCGTGGAAATGCTGCGCGTAAACGGTTTCGACGTCAAGTTTACGATGAATTATCCGGTGCTGCTGGTCTTTCATGACGATACGCCGGGCATGGTCGCGCATATCACCCGGCTCCTGGAGGCCGGCGGCGTCAATATTGCCTATATGGACGTGGACCGCAAGGGAAGAGGCGGCGATGCCATGACGGTGGTGGAGTCGGACGAAGCGGTTCCGGCCGAGTTGATGCAGCATATCGAAGGGTTGCCGAGCGTGCACCGCGTCGTCGTTGCAGATTTGACAGTAGAGGGGGCGCAGTCATGAAGTTTTCTACGCTGGAGCAGATCATCGCATGCTGCCGGGAGGATCAGGTTACGATTGGCCAGCTGATGCTGAATGAACAAATTAAGGAAACGGGGAAAAGCCGGGACGAGACGTTCAAGCAAATGGCCGATTACTACGGCATCATGAAGGAAGCAGTGCACCGGGGGATCCATGAACCCGTTCCTTCCAAAAGCGGCCTGACCGGCGGCGATGCCGTGCGCGTCCATCAATATATGAGCAGCGGGGTAACCGCGCTCGGTACCGATGCTTGCACGGCACTGGCCTACGCCCTGTCCGTGTCCGAGGTGAATGCCTCCATGGGGCGCATCGTGGCAACGCCGACAGCGGGCTCATGCGGCATTATTCCCGGGGTGTTCGTCAGCACTCAGGAACGCTTGGGCTGGGAAGACGAGTTTTTGGTGATGGGGCTGTTCAGCGCAGGCGCGATCGGCTACGTCATTGCCAACAACTCGTTTATTTCCGGTGCGGAGGGCGGCTGTCAAGCCGAAGTTGGCTCAGCCATCGGTATGGCGGCAGGCGCTTTGACTGAACTTCGAGGCGGCACGCCGGAGCAGGCTGTTCATGCCGTTGGACTTGCACTGAAAAATTCTTTGGGGCTCATCTGCGACCCCGTTGGCGGACTGGTCGAGATCCCCTGCATCGTGCGCAACGGCTTCGGAGCTGTGACGGCACTGGCGGCATCGGATATGGCGCTTGCCGGCGTACGCAGTGTTATTCCATCCGATGAAGTAATTGACGTGATGCTGGAAGTCGGCACGGCTATGCCGTCCAAGCACAGGGAAACAGCAAAGGGCGGACTTGCGCAGACACCGACCGGCAAGAAGATCCTGAAGGATCTGTACGGCAAGGAAGGCAAGAAATTGCGGGAAAAGGGTGCCAAAGCAAAGAAAGACGAAACGGGTGAATGAATTCACACTCATTTTCATCTAACGCCAAGGCGTCCGGTTACTTAAATGTACGATGAGGAAGAGAAAAAATTTAACATGCGCCGTGAGGGATTTCGTTATGAAATCCCTCATTTTTTTTAGATATTTCTACCGCTTTAGCATTTTCCACATGCCTGAAAAGCCTGATACTACGCGGTTTTTTGGCATTTTAATGGCTTGGATGAGAAAAAACAGCATCTCGCCGAAATACGCTTCTTTACGAATTGTGAAAGCGTTTTTATGATGTGGATGGGTAGAAAAATCCGTGCCGGAGGATCGGTATCGGCTGCCGAGTGATTTTAGAATATTCCCTGCGCTCAGCTAGGGATCTTCGCCAACAAGGAGGAGTGATAGGGAGCATTTTGCTATTTGAAACGTAGTCCAGATGAATAAACCAACACGCACAGATGAGAAGAAATGACGGGGGTAGAGTAGCGATTACACAGATTCAGTCAGCAGCATGTAAATGATCTTTTTAAAGGAGGAACGAAAATGACAAAAAAGTGGTTTCGTATGGCACTCGTATTCACACTGATAGTTTCGATCCTGGCCGCATGCAGCGGAGGGGGTAAAGAGGCAGCTCCCAAAACGGACGGAGACAAAGCCCCTCCAACGGCACCGGCAGATCCGGATCAATATGGGGATACTGGGGGTCTCGCGCTTCCTTTGGTCGATAAACCGACAACGATCAATTGGATGGTCGTCAGCGAGAAAACCAACCTGAATGATTCCCTGCTTGCAAAGGAAATCGAGAAGCGAACCGGCATCAAGGTGAATTTCCAAGCCTATTCTTCGGCTACCTTTCAAGACAAACTGAAAGTAACCGTTGCCTCCGGCAAGCTCCCGGACATTATCCACGGGCTAACGCCTCCGGAGCTGAAGAAGATCGGCAAGCAGAAAGCGGTCGTTGCCATCAACGAATATCTCGACATGCTGCCGAATTTCAAAAAGATGTATGTCGATGAGAATCCGTGGGTTATTCCGTCCTACGGAGATGAATCCGGAAACATCTATACCTGGCCGGTTGCAAACATCAACCGTGACGTTAACCACGGCTTCCTGTACCGCAAAGACATCTTCGATGAGCTGGGCATCAAGGAATGGACGAATACCGATGAATTCTATCAGGCACTCAAAAAGTTGAAGGAAGCCTATCCGGATTCCTATCCTTACGCCTCCAAGACGAAAGAACACATTTTCCGCGATTGGGCCTTCGGCTGGGGAATCGGCGGAGCCAACTATCCGACGTATTACGACGAGAACGCCAAGGTGTGGAAGTACGCTACCATACAGCCCGAGCATAAAGAAATGCTCGATTTCATGAAGAAGCTGTATAACGAGGGACTCCTCGATCCGGAATTCATGACGGACACCGACGATTCCTGGACGGCGAAAATGACGTCAGGCAACAAATCCTTTGTGACCTATGACTGGATCGGACGTTTGGACCTGTTCTACAACCAGGTCAAGGACCAAAACCCGAACTATGATCTGAGATACGGCAATCCGGTCGGACCGACCGGCAACGGCAAGACGATCGAGAGCATCACGAACGGCTTTAGCATCGCAGTAGCAAATAATGACAACAAGGAAGCTTCCCTGAAGCTGCTTGATTACCTGACGAGCCCGTCCGGCGCAACGCTGGTAACGATGGGCGTGGAAGGTGAGACGTTCAAGCTGGAAGGCGATAAAGCCGTATATCCGGAGCTGACCGACGTGCCGCTGGTGGATATCAGCGTGCTGGAGGACCGTTACGGTCTATGGCTGCAAGGTCTGTATGTCAATTCCGATAAGCGCAGCGTGTACTTCAACTACACGGAGAAGGAACAGGAGGCTCAGGATAAGCTGCTGAACGGCAATAAATTCGAGCCGCTGGATCCGGTTGTGAACTTTACGGATGACGAAACCGCAACGATTGCGGAAATTCAAACCTCGCTGAAGAAATTGGCGGATGAATTTAACGCGAAATACATTCTGAACAAAAACTACGGCGATGCTGAGTGGCAGCAATGGCAGGTCCAAGCTGAGAAGCAGGGAGCCAAGCAACTCGTCGATATTTTCAACGCAGCCCAGAAGAGATTGGATGATGCCACGAATTAATCCGCAGAAGAAATAGGAGTGATGGCGGCATCCGGGTACAACACTCGGGTGCTGCACATCATCTTAAGGAGGGAACACCATGTCAAGTGCAGGGACAGAGACAAAACTGGCCACCCCCCGCGGCGGGCTTGGGAGAAGAATGGCTTCGGCCTTTCAGCATATGAAGCGGGACAGACAGCTGTTAATTCTGTTTATCCCGTGCCTGTTGTTTTACGTTATTTTCCGTTACGGGCCCCTGTACGGCTTAATCATTGCCTTCAAGGACTACAGCGTATTCACCGGCATCATGGAGAGCGACTGGGTGGGGCTCAAACATTTCGAGAAATTCTTCAGCAGTCCGGATTTCTGGCTGTTGTTCAAGAATACGCTGCTTCTCGGCGTATATAATCTCATTTTCGGGTTTCCATTTCCCATCATTCTGGCGATTCTCTTAAACGAGGTCCGAGTCAAATGGTTTAAAAAATCGGTTCAAACGCTCAGCTATCTCCCTTCGTTCCTGTCGGTTGTCATTATCAGCAGCATGATTATAGACTTCCTGTCGCCCAATCAAGGAATCATTAACCAACTCATCGCTGCGTTAGGCTTTGAGAAGACATACTTTCTCATTGAACCGAGCTGGTTCCGAACCATCTATGTTTCATCGGACATCTGGGCAACCGTCGGTTATGAGGCTATCATCTATATGGCTGCGATCGCAGGGATCAGCCCGTCGCTTTACGAAGCGGCCAAGGTGGATGGTGCCAAAAGGCGCCACATGATCTTCAGAATCACGATTCCCGCCATTCTGCCTACGATTATTATCATGTTTGTCTTGAAGACGGGATCGATGCTACGGATCGGATACGAAAAGGTACTGCTGCTTTACAATCCGATGACCTATGAGGTGGCAGATGTATTCTCGACTTATGTCTACCGGAAAGGGCTACTGGAGAGCAACTACAGCTATGGCGCGGCCGTGGGCTTGTTTGAAGCCGTTGTCGCCATGATATTGCTGCTGTCCTCTAACTACTTCAGCAAGAGACTGGGAGGTAGCGGACTATGGTAAACAACAAACGATTCGGCCTTCGGAACATCTCGTTATTCGGCATCATCAATACGCTGATTCTGACGTGCCTTGCCATTATTACCGTGTACCCCGTCATCTATATCACCGCCGTTTCCCTCAGTGCGACTTCCGAAGTGGTGCAAGGGAATATCACCTTGTTTCCCAAGGGATTTAATCTGGATGCCTATGCCCAGGTGCTGAACAATGACCGGGTGCCGCGCGCCTACCTGAACACGATTTTTTATACCGCGCTTGGTACGGTCATTAACCTGCTGCTTACGGCAGTAGCGGCATATCCGCTTGCACGCAAAAACTTCTTCGGGCGCAAGTTTTTCCTGTTGGCGATCATCATGACCATGTTCCTGAATCCGGGGATCATTCCGAACTACCTGATCGTATCGGAGCTTGGCCTGCTGGATAGCGTATGGGCACTCGTGCTTCCGAATGCGATCTGGACCTTTGAACTGTTAATCCTCAAAAGCTTCTACGAGAATATGTCGGAATCCTTGCGCGAGGCCGCCGTTGTCGACGGTGCTTCCGAGTATCGCATCCTGTTCCAGATCGTGCTTCCGCTGTCCAAACCGGCACTTGCCTCGATCGGATTGTTTTACTTCATGGGTCATTGGAACAGCTTCTTTATCCCGCTGATTTATCTGAACGATGCGAATATGTATCCGCTCCAGGTCGTGCTTAGGGATATGCTGATTTTCAGTGAGAACGGAAGCAACCCGAGTCTGGTGGACGCGTCGGCGCTGGCTCCGCAGGCCATGAAAAATGCAACGATCGTGTTGTCCATGATTCCGGTGCTGCTGATCTATCCGTTTGCTCAGAAGTATTTTGCCAAAGGGGTCATGCTCGGTTCCGAAAAGGGATAACGGGAAGGTGCCGGGCGCTTTCATGTTGAATATGAAGGGATGACATCCAAGAGAGGTGAATCCGTATGAATCGATTGATCGCCAACAGAGGATTGCTCCAGATTTTCTTCGCTCTGCAACTGGTCGTCGGCATCATGTTCATATTCAATTACATCGTGTACAAGAATTCCATTACGGGAATTTACGACAAGGTGAGCGAGAACAACCGGATGGTGATCAGAAACATTATACAGTCGTTTGATACCAGTTTCTCCTCCATAAACAATTTGATTTTTAACATTCATGCGCTTCCTTCAGACCGGATGCAATTGGATAACGGCATGCTGGACATGGAGAAGGTCATCTCCCTGCAGGACAGTGTCACCAGCATTGTGTCTAATGTGGACATCGTGGAAGATGTGGTCGTCTCTTTTGACAATCATGATTTGGCCATTACGACACGCGGGACCAGCAATCTGGACGCTCTGTTTGACAGACGGTACAAGTCCCAGAAGTTCAACTCGATGTTCTGGAAGACGTTTACCCGATCGGAGCACGAGCTCACGGTTTTTCCAGCGGAGGTTTATGCGGATCAGAGCAGCGGATATGGCCGGAATTTGATGATCACCGTGGACGGCAACAAGGTCAGAATGTCAAACAAAAACCTCATGATCTTGATCAATGTGAACCGGCTGCTTAAAGGGATCGATTTGAACTCGATGATTCCCGGCGCCTCGCTCATCGTACTGGATGCGAACCGGAACGTCATCTTGAGCACCGAGAAGGATCTGGATTTGGTAGGCATTCTTAACGACGTATACTTTAACCCGTCGCAGGAAGCCTCCCTCACGCACGATGATTTTGAGTACAATTTTTATAAATCGGATTATAACGGTTTTATTTATATCAACAAGCTGCCGTACAAGTTTCAAAATATCGATTCCGTCACCAATGCCAATACGTGGATCATGTACGGTGCGATTGCGTTAAACGTCATTCTGTCGGTGCTGCTCAGCATTTATCTGTACCGGCCGGTGAAGAACATCGTGCAGCTGCTCGGAGGCAGTTCGCTGAAAGGGAATGATTTTGTAAAAATCCAGAGCGGCATTATCAAGGTCCAGCGGGAGAATGAATCCCTGAAGAAGCAGATGGACCTGGTGGATGAAGATATTCGCCGCAGCGTGTTTCTGCAAACGCTGGACGGCCATCACCATTCACGCGAGCAGGAAATGCAGATGCAGAAGCATTACACGCATTTTTTCCAGTGTCGGCATTTCATGATGGCGGCCGTATATTTGCAACCTGCCGGCAAGGGGGCAGCCAAGGCGGATTTTGTCCTGGAAGAGTTGACGGCCCAGATCCGAGGCGGCCTGCAGGAACGCTATGAACATGTGGTGGTTTATCATATCGAAGAGCTGAGATTCCTCGCGCTCATCGGTTTGGATCAGCCGTCGGACCGCAAGCAACTGGTATGGAAATTCGAAGAGTATATCGGCCTGTGCAACCAGGAGTTTACGGATACGTTTATGGTGTGGGGCTGCGTTAGCCAGACGTATGAATCCAAGATCAGCAATTGCTGCGAGGCATACCGGAACATTAAGGATGGCCGATTATACCGGAGTGTGAATGCGGACACGGATATGGTTGATACGGAGCAAATCCGTTACGTCCCGGATATTTATTATCCGCTTCAGAAGATTGAAAAGCTGAGCAACTGCATGCTGAGCGGCAAGGTGGATGAAGGACTGCAGATCGTGAGTGACATTTTTCAGCAGAATGCGGACCTTCACATTCATCATCATCAGATGGTGCACATTGCGAAGAGCATGTTCTTTCTTGTCATGAAGCAGGCGGATTCGCCGTCCGTTGACCGCAATGAGCTGTTTCAGCTAGAGAGTGATTTCATCCGCAAGGTTGATCAAGCCTTTACCTATGAAGAGATTCAGAAGGCGCTGATGGAAGTGATGCGCGTGGTGGCCAACACGCGGAACCATGATCCGCGGAGCAAGCTGAATCCCGCCTTCATCTCGCAATACATCGAACTTCATTATATGGAGAATCTGTATTTGGACCATATGGCCGAGGTGCTGGATACAAGCTCCAAATATTTCTCGAATTATTTCAAGAAGACATTCGGCGTGAATTATGTGGAGTATTTGAACAAGGTCCGACTATCGCACGCACGTGAATATCTCCGAAACACGGACCTCAGTATTGCCGAAATCGGAGAGAAAACGGGGTATTCGAACTCTTCCACATTTACGACAACGTTCAAGAAATATAGCGGCGTATCGCCGAGCGAATATCGGAAAGCATCAGGAAAATAAGGTGGAGCAGGAGGGTTCATATTGAAGGCTGTTGCCACGATTCATGGAAAAGTGATCGTTGATCAAATCGAGAAGCCGGCCGAATTACCGGCAGGTCATGTGCAGATTCGTACCGAATACTCGGCGGTCAGCCCGGGTACGGAGATGATCTTTATTCGAAGAGCATCGGATCAAAAAGTCATTATGGGTTACAGCGCTGTTGGAATTGTCGAAGACATGGGGGAAGGCGTGCAGGGGCTAACCGTCGGTCAACGGGTGGCCTGTTATGGGGCTCCTTACGTGCGTCATGCTCAGTGGCTTACCGTGCCTTCCAACCTAACAGCGATTGTTCCGGATGGAGTGGACCCGCAGGAAGCGGCATTTGCGGGACTCGGAGCGATAGCGATCCATGCCCTGCGGGTAGCTGATCTTCGTTTTGGCGAATCGGCTGTGGTGGTCGGACTTGGCATACTGGGGCAGATGATTGCCCAGGTCGCGCACGCGGCAGCTTGCCCGGTTGCGGGATTTGACCTGAACCCGGAGCGGGTGGAGGGAATGAAGCGGCATATTGCTTATGCCTATGATAACCAGGAGCAGCTTGAGGATCAGATTCAGCGAATGACCGGCGGGCATGGAGCCGACAGTGTCATTCTGTGTGCAAGCGGTTCCGGGGAAGAACTCATTAACTCTTCGATGACATGGATTCGGGATAAGGGGAAAATCGTCATTGTCGGCGATTTGTCCATGACGTACGCCCGGGACCGGATGTTTGGCAAGGAGGCGCAGGTGCTCATATCGCGAGCAGGCGGTCCGGGACGGTACGACGCAAGTTATGAGCTCCGAAATACGGATTACCCCATCGGCTTTGTACGCTGGACGGAAGGCCGAAACATCGCCGAGTATATTCGTTTGTTGGCGGAAGGGAGAATATCGGTCAAACCGCTGATCTCGCATGTGGTCCCGGTGGATGAAGCGGACAAGGCTTACGAGCGGTATGGCCCCGGGTCAACGACGCTGGGGACGATATTTAACTACGCGGACAACGCGTGAATTCCGGGAATGGGATTCGCGGCGCAGGAATGAGAAGAGGAATCATGATAGCTGTCTTTCCGAGCAGTGATGCCACTGCAGAAAGACGGCTTTTTGCGTGCGCCGGGATCCGATCTGCCAACCTATTAATTTACAATAATATACAATTATACTATAATAGTAGTAGATATGGATAATTTATTATTGTATATGGAGGTATTTACATATCTAATCTTCTTGGTATTCATACATACAAACAGCAGTGTCCTCGTTTCCATCGATCATTGGAAGGGTGGTGGTTTAATCCGAAACCGGTTTACCAGGCTGTGGTGGTAATGGCTTTCCAATTCGAAAAACAAAGGAGCGAAGCGTGATGAAAGTATTCCGAAATTCGATCATCCGTAAGTCGGCTGTGTTGTTCTGTGCTGTTCTACTGATCTTGCCAGCCGGATTGTCTCTGGCGGCCAACAAGCCGTTTCCCCAGCATACGTCTTATACGAGCGGTTCGATTAAACCAAACAATGTGACGCAGTCAGCGATGGATAATGCGGTCAAGAGCAAATGGAACAGCTGGAAAGGGTCTTTCCTGAAGCCGGCTGCGACAGGGCAATATTATGTAAAATACAATTCGGAGGGCGAGACCGTGTCCGAGGCACATGGCTACGGGATGCTCTTCACCGTTCTGATGGCGGGATACGACAGTAATGCCCAGTCGTATTTCGACGGACTTTATCGCTATTACAAGGCGCATCCGAGTAATAACAATCCGTATCTGATGGCTTGGAAGCAGAACAGTAGCTTTCAGAATATAGGGGGAGCCAATTCGGCAACGGACGGCGATATGGACATTGCTTACGCACTCCTGCTTGCGGACAAGCAGTGGGGAAGCAGCGGATCGATTAATTACCTCCAGGCAGCTAAGGATATTATCAATGCTATCATGAGCAATGACGTTAATCAGTCCCAGTGGACGCTGCGCTTAGGCGATTGGGCAACAAGCGGCATCTTCGACACGGCCACGCGGCCATCGGATTTCATGCTGAACCATATGAAGGCATTCCGTGCGGCTACCGGTGATGCCCGTTGGGATAACGTCATTAACAAAACCTATACCATCATCAACTCCATCTATAACGGCTACAGCTCCAATACCGGCTTGCTTCCGGATTTCGTAGTTAAGTCGGGCAGCAATTATCAGCCTGCGGAAGGGGGATTCCTGGAAGGGGCGAATGATGGAAAATACTATTACAATTCTTCCCGGACTCCTTGGCGGATTACGACCGACTATCTGATGACCGGTGATACGCGTGCGCTGAATCAATTGAACAAGATGAACACGTTCATTAAATCAGCCACAAACAGCAATCCTGCTAACATCAAGGCAGGGTATAACCTGAACGGCACCGCGCTGGTAACTTATAATAGCGGGGCGTTCTATGCTCCTTTTGGCGTAAGTGCGATGACTTCGTCCAGCCACCAGAGCTGGCTGAATTCGGTATGGAATTACACGGCGAACGCATCCGCAGAGGGATATTATGAGGAAAGCATCAAGCTGTTCTCGATGATCGTGATGTCGGGGAACTGGTGGACATATTAAACATCACGCCCTTTAAGTTTAAGTAATCATAAAATAAAACCCTGATCCGTTACGGATCAGGGTTTTTTAGTTCTTTCCTACCAATAATTGATTTATAGTAAAAAAATAAGAATTTGCATTGATTGCGTTATGGGTTATTTTTTGTATTGGCGTTTAAAATAACGGTTGACAGAAGGATGTATATCATATATCTTAATATTAAGTTAAGTGACTATATAAAAGTTAGTTGGTTGAAAGGAGTAAGTTTAAAGTGTTCAAACGTTAGCAAGGGTGAAGCAGGTTAATCATTCTATATGTATATATCTTTAAATTAAGATATCGATGAACGGTATCGATGAATTTCTATAAATAATGAAAATGAATATGGAGGCGTATAAAATGGCTATAGATATTGGGTTGTTGTTACTTCGTTTGGTGGTTGGTTTGTCGTTCATGGCGCACGGTGCACAGAAGCTGTTTGGATGGTTTGGCGGTTACGGGCCGAAGGGGACAGGCGGCTGGATGGAATCGGTTGGCATTAAACCTGGTGTCGCAATTGCGGTGTTGTCAGGTCTGATGGAGCTGGTTGGCGGGCTGTTGTTTGCTGCCGGATTTCTCACGGTGCTCGGCGCAGCGCTGATCACGCTAACGATGCTGGGCGCAATTGTGAAGGTGCATGGCCGGAACGGGTATTGGTCTACAGCGAATGGATATGAGTATAATCTGCTGTTGATTGCAGTCGCAGTTGCACTGGCACTCACGGGTGCAGGTGCATATTCACTGGATGCGGCAATCTTTAACTAATCGATGATGGGGGCGTACAAATATGAGTGATCTGACAACATTAATTAAGAGCCGGAGATCGGCTAATCTGTTTATGGAAGGGATTGAAATCCCGGATAAGGACTTGAATGATATATTTAATGAAGTTAAATATGCTCCTTCGGCTTTTAATTTGCAGCATACACACTATGTTGTAGTTAAGGATCCCGATATCAAGCACAAAGTTTATGAAGCCGCCAACAAGCAGCATAAGATACTCACCGCGTCGGCCGTTGTCGTTGTGCTGGGGAATAAGCAGGCCTACCGGGAAATCGGGAAAATGAATGAGGGTTTTCTGAATTTGGGCATGATCGACAAGCTCGAATATGACATGACGGTTGAATCCGTCACGAACTTTTATGAAGCGGGCGGAGAATCTTTTATGAGGGATGAAGCCATTCGCAATGCCAGTCTATCCGCGATGTTGATGATGATGGTGGCCAAGGACAAGGGATGGGATACCTGTCCGATGATCGGTTTTGATCCCGTGGCTCTGCAGAAGGAACTGGATATCCCGGATGCTTATGTGCCTGCCATGCTAATCGCGATCGGTAAGGAAGATGCAAGAAAGCCACGTCCCCGGGGCTACCGCAAGCCCGTATTGGAATTTGTAAGCTATAATCAATTTTAAATGATGCATGATATGAGAGGGAGCTCCCGCTGAAGGTCTTTAGATCTGGCGGGAGCTTTTTTTCATCCGCTATGATAAACATTCCTCTCCGTTTTGACGATGATGAATATAAAGAGATCGGTGTAGTGCCAATCCTAAATACGATTGTATTCGTTATATATGGGGGTGAACGAAATGAAGACGAGGAAGCGGGCGTATCAGCGATCCGGACAGATCATAGTGCTGGCTGTCATGACAATTATGTTAATGGTGGCATGCACGAAGGAGGTACCGGGATCCATACCGCAAAATAGATCGACTGCCGCCGTGCCGAGCGCAGGAGAAGCTGGGAATCCATCGGAAATGCCGGCAGCGGCAACGGAAAGTTTGCGTACGGCATTCCAGCCGGAAGATCAAAGCTATCACCAGGTTAAGCAAGAAGTGGAGTCGCCAGAGGGGGAGTCCAACTATGACCCGATTGAAGCAGTTCTTAATATGTATGAGGCGCTTCAGGCTAACGATTCTACATCATATTTCCGTCATGCTGACATTCCAAGCGTTCGTATGTCCCCCGCCAAGCTGAAGGTGTTATTCGAAGAGGCTGGCAAGCGTGAAGTGAGATCGGAACGATTCAAGCTTTTTGATAGAGAAGGGCTGGATCGGGAGAGCCGTCAGATGTTAGCTCTTACGTACGGCAGCCAAGCCGAGATTGTGCTGGAGGAGCTTAGTCAGGGCGATCATAACCTGTGGTTTGTGACGGCGTTTACGGATGGACTTAAAGTGGTGGAGCAATCCACGGTTTATCCCGGAGCCTACGAGCTTGGAAGAGAGGCGACAATGGAAGAACTTATCGCGATAGAGATCCAGCATACGGCTGAAGATAGGGCATTTCTTGCGGCAAAAGCAAAGCAGCCTGTATGGAACCCGGTCCAGACCGTTTCCTTACTGTACCAGGCAGCGCAGGCGGAGGATGCAGAAACCTTTTATGCGATGTCGGGTGGGAGCGAGGGATACTTTTCGGGTCAGTACGCCCGGGACATGGTGGAATATACGGAATGGATGAAGTCTTTTGAAAGCGTGCAGCATATTTCAATCGAATCGGTTCCGCGGGGGAATATGGCCGGGAGTTATAAAGAAGAATATAATGAACGCTTTGGCGACACATGGCAATTCATTGTGGCTTGGGACCCGAAGGATGAAGCAGGCTACCAAGGGACATACTGGATTATGGCGCCTAGCGAAGACGGAATTCAATATGTGGTAAAGCAGACGCTTACCGCCAATGTGGAATCTTTTTTCAAGTGAGGAATGGAATACATACATACATAGCGAAGACAAATATAGCAGCGCCGCTCATGAAGTGAACGATGACCTTTCACAAATCGGGTCACAGTTCAAAAGAGCAGGGCTGCTATATTATCGTCAATGGGCTTGGTTTAATTACGGCTGAAGATTTTGGAGCATATCCATCGTTTCGTTTATTTTAGTGATGGTTTGAACCATGTTGGAATTCTGGAAGTCGGTCACTCCGTTCTGGATTTGATCCATATATCCGTTGATGTCAGTCAGCAGCGTGTCGTTTAAACCGACCAACTGCTCATGGATGGTCTGCGCAAAAGCAGGGGCTTCAATGCCGTTAAACTCCGAAATCCGGGTTTTCATCGCTTCGAGTTCCTTGGTCAGCGTTTCCTTGGCATCTGTATTCGTGGCGGCTTGCTGGGCAAGCTCCGGAATAGACTCGGCAAATTGGGATGTTTCATTAATAAAAGTGGTAGCTTCTTTTGTATAATCCAAAGAATTGTTCACGCTGTCCACCAAGGAGCAGCCGGAGAGAACTCCCAGTACAAGTGAAATCAACAATAATCTTTTGATCATTCTCATCCTCCTGTCGTCTAAACGCAGTTCTTATACGTTGTATACGTATGACAAGGAGAATGGTTGTATTTTTTTCGCGGATTAATATTTCCCCAGCAGCCAGCGAATAAGCTCAATCAAACCCGCCAGGACTTTTTTCACGATCATGATTAGTGGTGGGAATAGCAGTTAGATCTGCTTTGCTTCCAGCCGTTTGGCGATGACGGACAGAAGATAATTCAGCGTGAAGTACAGCAAGGATGCAAAAACAAGGGCGGGAATAACATAGTCATAGCTGGAACCGCTAAGAATTTGTACATTGCGCATCAGCTCAGGCAGCGAAATGATCACGGCGAGCGATGTGTCTTTAATGAGCGAGATGAACTGGCTCACCATGGGCGGGGACATCCGGCGCAGCGCTAGCGGGAGAATCACGTGCCGCAGTGTCTGCATATAAGAGAGGCCCGAGGCCCGGGCCGCTTCGATCTGGCCTTTATCCACCGATACGAGGCCGCTGCGGACAATTTCGGCGATCATGGCTCCTTCAAAAATGCTCAGGCCGACGACGGCCGCCCAGAAAGTGGGGATTCGAATCCCGGTCTGCGGCAGAACCATGCCGATGAAGAAAATGATCAGCAGCAGCGGCAGATTGCGGATTATATCCACCAAAAAGGCCGTTGTCCTCGACAGGAAGGGCGTTTTCGTATATCTCACAGTCCCGAGCACGGTTCCAATGATGAAGCTGAACACAATGGATAAGCCGGCAACCTGCACCGTGATCCAAAAGCCTTGAAGGAGATATCGCAGATTCGGCCAGGAGTACGCACCGATAAAATCCATCTCATGCCACCTCCTGTTTATTGGGCAAACTTGCGTTTAACGTCAATTGCTTCTCGCAAAGCGGCGCTCCATATAATGGACGGCCAGGCTAAGCGGTATGGTCAGGAGCAGGTAGAACAGGGCTACAAACGTATAGACGGGAATGCCTTTGAAGGTGCTCAGGTTAATCAGATCGGCATAATACATCAGGTCGAGTCCGGCGATAACGCCGAGGACCGAGGAATTCTTGACCAAATTGATCAATTGGTTGCCGATGGCCGGCAGTACGATTTTGATCGCCTGCGGAAGAATGATGTAGCGCATATTCTGGATATAACTCAGCCCGGAAGTGCGGGCCGCCTCCGACTGTCCGGAGGGCACCGCCTGGATCCCCGCCCGAATGGCTTCGGCAATGAAAGCAGCCGTATACACCATCAGCCCAAGCGTACCCGAAGTAAACGGGTCAACCGGTATGCCGAGAGAGGGCAGGCCCAGGAAAAAGAAAAAGACAACCACCAGGAGCGGAATGTTGCGGATAAACTCTACATAGATGGCGCCGATGGCTTTCAATATGCGGAATGGGGCAATCCGCAGGATGGCGATCAAGGTGCCCAGCACTAAGCTGCCGATCAGCCCAAGCAGGCTGGCGAGAATGGTCTGGCCCAGACCAGCCATAAATTGATCCCAATGCTGGGCCAGAATGTTAAAATCCCACAAGGTCAAAATGCCTCACCTCCAATAGGGGATGATGTTCGGGTGGCCGGTCGAAAGAAGCCAGGCAGCTCCACCCACAAAAGGGAGGAACCTGATTGGAGCCATGACGCCTTAGGACCGGCCCGACCATTACATGCTTGCGGTTATTCCGGTTTCACGCCCATCCATTGCTCATACAATTTGTCGTATTCGCCGCTATCCTTCAGCTCCTTCAACAGCTCGTTGACGGTTTTCACAAACTCCGGATTCCCTTTTTTGATGGCCATGCCGTATGGTTCATCCGTAAAGTTGCCGCCGACCAGCTCAAAGCTCGGGTCCTGCTGCTGCATGCCGAGGAGGATGGAATTGTCGGTGGTCAGGGCATCCCCCTGTCCCGCCTTGAGTGCGGTGAAGGCGTCCTGATAATTCTCGAATTCGAGAATGACGGCGTCGGGCGCTTTCTCACGGATATTTTGCGCAGAGGTAGAGCCCTTTACCGTGAGCACCTTCGTATCCTTGTTCAAGCTTTCCAGACCCGTGATCGGGCTGCCCTTCTTCACCAGCAGCGATTGGCCGGCTTCAAAATACACATCGCTGAAGTCCACCTGCTCCTTGCGTTCCTCCGTTATGGTCATCGTGGCGATAATGATGTCGATGTCCCCGTTCTTCAGCATGTCGATCCGGGTTTTGGAGGTAACCTCCTTCAGCTCGACCTTGGTCTCGTCACCGAGAATCTTTTTGGCCAGCGCTTTGGCGATGTCGATATCGAAGCCCTCCACATTGCCGGTGGCAGGGTCCTGCAGTCCGAACAGCTTCGTATCATATTTCACGCCAGCTACAAGCTTGCCGCGTTTTTTGATCGCCTCGAGGGTATCTGTATTGCCGGAACCCCCGCACCCTGATGCAACCAGCATCATCACTAAGACCAGAAGGGCCGCACTCCACCTGAAAGGTCTCGTAAATCTTTTCTTCATACACCAGATCCCCCTTAAAGATATGAATTCTCTGAACAAGCAAGCTCCTAACGGCTCGTTGTCCGAGCGTGGACTCCTTGTCTCTTGCAGCAGCCATCATGACAATCCTAAAAAGCAAAGCGAAATTCCTTTTCCGCCCCTACGCACCAAGTCCGGGTTAGTGATGCAGCAGGCGGCTCAGGAACGCCCGTGCTCTCTCTTCCCGCGGCTGGTCGAAAAAATCGGAGGCGGGCGTATCCTCGATAATCCGGCCTTCGTCCATAAAGACGATTCGATCCGCGGCTTCGCGGGCGAAACCCATCTCATGGGTAACCACGGCCATAGTCATGCCTTGATGAGCGAGTGAACGCATGACATCCAGCACTTCGCCGATCATCTCCGGGTCGAGTGCTGACGTTGGTTCATCAAACAGCATGATCTTCGGGTTCATGGTCAATCCGCGGGCAATCGCCACCCGCTGCTGCTGACCACCCGAGAGCTGGGAAGGATAGCTGTCGGCTTTGTCCGCTATTCCGACTCGCTGCAGGTACGTCATCGCTTTTTCCGTCGCTTCCGCTTTGGACATCCCCAGCACCTTCATGGGTGCGAGAATGATGTTGTCGATCACCTTTTTGTGCGGGTACAGGTTGAAATGCTGGAAGACCATCCCGATATCCCGCCTGAATGTATTGATGTCGATCTTTCGGTTATGCAGCTTGACGCCATTCACGACAAGTTCGCCATCCGTAATGCTTTCGAGCCGATTGATACACCGCAGCAGCGTGCTTTTACCGGAGCCGGAAGGTCCAACGATGACAACGACTTCCCCCTGGGAAATGGTTAGGTCGATTTCTTTCAGAACATGGAAGGTTCCGAAAAATTTGTTGACGCGGCTAAATTCAATCAGTAGAAATCCCCTCCTATTCATTTCGAATTGGACGCTTGCATGCATGTAAGCTTGTGACCTGTCTTGGTGCCAGGCCCTTTTTACACTGGTATGGCAAAGGGAGCTTGTTCCATACCACTTTTAGGAAAATTTAGTATCCAAGCGGTGGGGAGTGAGATATAATAAGGGGCGTATTCATATGAAGGAGGCCACATGAATAAACGTGTAAAAATAACCGAAATCGACCTGGTACGGGGCTTTGCGATGATGGGTGTGCTGATGGTGCATGCGACGTCGTTCGCCACAGTTCAGATGCGCGGGGACGATTTTTTTGGCTTGTATAACTTCTTGAACATATTCTCGAAGGTTGGAACGACGACTTTCATATTTCTGAGCAGCTTTGTGCTGTTCTATAACTATTATCACCGCCCGTTCAAAGGCCGTGACTTGGCACGGTTCTTCAAGAACCGGCTGATGTATATTCTGGTGCCGTATCTGCTGTTCTCGGTGTTATTCTTTACGGTGGCCTGGTATCATCGCGGGGGTGAATCCGATCTGGCGGCAATGCTGGAGAGCTTCTGGCCCAAGTTGGCGACGGGGAAATCCTACACACACTTATATTTCATCTTCATTAACATCCAGTTCTATCTGCTGTTCCCGCTCGTGCTGATGCTGCTGAAGCGATTCCGCGGCTTCGCGGCGGTCTGCGTGTTGGTCGGCATTGTACTGCAGTGGGTGTTCTATATCGGCAATGATGCCTGGTGGGACGTAACGAACCGGAACAGCTGGTCGCTGTCGTTTCTGTCGTATTATTTTCTCGGGGCATGGATCGGCATTTATTATGACCGGGTTAAGGATTGGCTGACTTCAGTCCAGCATGCCGCAAGACCGGCGCTGCGCAAGCTGGGCTGGGTCGCGCTCTGGGCGGTATGGCTGGGCGCCGCGCTGGTACATATCGGCCTTCGATACAATCAGCGGCTGCTAGGGACGGAATATCACCCGCTGCTCTACGATGCCTTCTGGAATGTGCATACGTTAACCACCGCCCTGGTCATGCTCCAGGTCGCGCTGGTATTCGGGAATAGGAGGGTATGGTGGTTGAACGGATTCAGACGGCTCGGGGTGTATTCCTTCGGCGTTTATCTGGTGCATCCGCTGGTCCTGCTCTTCTATCGGGACTTTCCTCCGCAGACGGAGAATTCCTGGCTGATGCTGGCTTGGTATGCCGGCGGGCTCGTCTGCGCACTGGCGGTTTCGTATGTGGTGGTCTACAGCATTAGCCGTCTCGGGGGCTGGACCTGGATCTTTTTCGGCAAATTGCCGGGCAGCTTGCGGACGGAAAGATCACCAAGTCCCCCTGTTCCGGCCCAGCCGGTTACGGAGGCATCATCGTAAGTTCGATAAGTGGAAAAGGCGCAATCCTCAAAAGAGGAGAGCGTCTTTTCTTTTGAATTTGCCCGGGTGGCGATATTTCAGAATGATTCCCTGATTTTCGGAATGAGGCTTATCACCTGGGATGTCATGCTATATTTGGTTGGATACTCGGTCTGTGGGTGTTACGAAGACGTTGCTAAGTACAGGTCAATTACATTCGTTACAGACATGAAAAGCGAGGGAGTGCCAATATGAAGGATAGCAGAGATTCCTTGGTAAACGGTTTCATAAAGGCTGACGGCAAACGCATAGTTAATGGAGATGGTCAGGAAATTCTGCTGCAGGGAGTCGGGCTTGGCAGCTGGCTGCTGCCGGAAGGGTACATGTGGAAGATGCCGGAGCAAGGAGACCGACCTCGGCGCATCGAAGGCATGGTTAGGGATCTGATCGGTGAGGAAAAGGCGGCGGCTTTTTGGGAAACCTATTACGAGCGCTATATCGCGGAAGCCGATATCCGGCAGATCGCTGCCGAGGGCTTTAACTCCATCCGGGTGCCGATCAATGCCAGGTTTATGATGACGGAAGGACAGCAGCCGCCTTTTGTATATCACGAAGGCCATCTGAAACTCATCGATCAGGTGATCGATTGGTGCAGGGCGTATTCGCTGTATGTTATTCTGGATTTGCATGGCGCGCCAGGCGGACAGACCGGCGCGAATATCGATGATTCCGAGCGGGATTTGCCGGAGCTGTTCACAGATCGGCTGAATATGGAGCGAACCGTGGCGCTGTGGCGTATGCTGGCGGAACGCTATAAAGACGAGTGGATCGTGGCCGCTTACGACCTGCTTAACGAGCCGCTGCCTGACTGGTTCAGCGAGTATCATGACCAGGTGATGCCGCTGTATAAGGAAATCACCGCGGCTATACGCGAAGTGGACAAGCGCCATATGATCATTTTGGAAGGTGTCCACTGGTCAACCGACTGGAGCATTTTCGACGAGAAATTTGACGATAACCTGATGCTGCAGTTCCATAAGTACTGGAATAATCCCGACACGGAGAGCATTCAGAAGTATCTGGATCTTCGCGAAGAATGGAATGTGCCGATCTTCATGGGTGAAGGCGGCGAGAACAACCCGCAGTGGTATACGGGCGCATTCCGGTTGTTCGAGGATCATAACATATCCTGGAACTTCTGGACCTGGAAGAAGATGAACACTCAAAACTCGCCGTTCTCGATCCGCATGCCGGAAGGCTGGGAGAAGCTGACGGGTTACCTGGAAGGCGGAGAGAAGCCCTCTCCAGTCGAAGCGGAAGCGATTCTGGGCGAGTATCTGGATCATCTTCCACTGGCAGCCTGCGATGCTTATCCGAACGTATCCCGGTCATTGCTGCGCCGGCTGCCCATTCAGATTCCGGCAGAGTTTTACGGATATCGGGGTGAGGGTGTCTCTTATCATATTGAGACGAAGGCCAGTCAGGATATCGGGTTCCGGGTTCATGACGGTGTTCCGATGCGGATGATGACGGGCAAGGTGGAGAAACCAAGCTACGCTCCGGAAGGCGGCAAGCCATGGATAGAGGATAACCTGGTATGCGTGCAGCTCCGGGAGGGAGATTGGCTCGCTTATAATGCGAATTGCGCTTCCGCAGACATTTTTCATCTGGACATTCGGGGACGCATTCCCGAGGGGACGGTGGATTTGATGCTCCAGATCGGGGATCGGGAGCCTGAACTTATCTCCTTGTCGGACTCTGGCGAAGGACAGTGGCGCATCCATAGGGTGGCTGATGCTATGCCGATTGTGGAAGGCCCTGTGGATCTGGTGTTCATGGTGAATAAGGGCCGAATCGAGCTGGATTGGCTGGAATTTACCGAAGCGCGTTTAAATTTATAAGTTGAAGGGGAGATGGCATTATGACGGAACAGGCCGCAATATCGGAAGGGCTGTACCAATGGCTGGATGGAAGTAATCTGGAATCGAAACAGCACGAAGCGATGATGCTATTGAGCGCAACGGAAGATGGATGGCCGCATACGGCCATGCTCAGTGTGGGGGAGGTTTTGGCCTTAGACCGGAACCGGCTACGACTTGCGTTATGGCAGGGGACGACTACGACTGGCAATCTTCTTCGGTCCGGACAGGGTACGTTGGTGGCGATTCATGATGGAGCGGCCCATTATGTTCGGCTGCGTCTTCTAGGGCTTCCCGATCTGTCGGATGCCCGGCATCCGCTGCAGCGTTTTGAGGCCGAGGTAGTGGCTGTTCGCGAGGATATCGCGAAGTATGCGGATATTAAATCGGCCGTGAAGTTTCAGCTGCACGACCCGGATGAAGTCTTGCAGCGCTGGAAGGAAACGCTGGAGGAATTGCGAAAGTAAACGTTTACGGCGTAAAAAACCTGCTCAAGATCTAGCTCCCGGCATATGCCGGGAGTTGTATATGCCTGCTCGTGACTAATCGGAATGATGCCGAAGATAAAACCTTTAATTTTTCCGCAGAATCTTTTGTATTGGTATTTGCTATCGGCAGTAAAATGTGTTAAGATATGAATATCGAAATCGACCTGAATTCACATATTGTAGAGGGTTGTCATTTCTGATAACCTTGTGCAATATGTGAATTTTTTTATTCCGTCTGCGAAGAAAAAAGGTCATGTAAATATATATCAAGGAGGATTCCCCCATGCAAACAGGAACTGTTAAATGGTTTAATGCTGAAAAGGGCTTTGGTTTCATCGAAGTTGAAGGCGGTAACGATGTATTCGTTCACTTCAGCGCGATCCAAGGCGACGGCTTCAAAACGCTTGACGAAGGCCAACGCGTTGAATTCAACATCGTTGAAGGAAACCGTGGACCACAAGCTGAGAACGTTGTTAAATTGTAATTACAATTGAAGACTGCCCTTAATGTGTGACATTAAGGGCAGTTTTCTTTTATACGGCGTTTCTATTTTCTAAGACGAGAATAAGGAGGAGCGTTCATGTATTCGCGTAAAAACTCGATGGAGAGTATTCCTGAAGAAATAACGGAAGTGTGGGCATGCACGAAGGAAGACTGCAAAGGGTGGATGCGGGACGATTTTGCGTTCGACACGGAACCAGTATGCCATTTGTGTCAATCCCCTATGGTCAAGGAAACGAGAAGCCTGCCGCAGCTAGTTAATACCAATAAACAACAGAAATCTCTGGGTAAGGGGATTCAGATCGAGCGCAAATAGCAGCTAATACCTAGAGAAAGCGCTGGGCAAACACAAATTCTTCTTGAAGCTACCTTCGGATTTTATGGTAAATCCGTCTATTTCTGTTTCATTGGAAGGAGAATGGTTAGTAATACGTGTACCCTTTCATTCTCATTCAGAATGATTTACAGCAATAAGGGACGCAAAATTCGAAGGAGTGAAATGTATTGAACACGCAAACCGAGGTACTGAAGCGAAACATTGACAACATGATCAGCCAGGATAACCAAGGCGGCTTGAACGATCAGGAGAAATTCATCATGCAAAAGCTGATGCGTGAGAAATACCAACAGGAACACGAAAGCAAACAGGAACAACGTGAGGAAGACAAAGGGGAATAACTGGGGAACCGTTTGATATACTTGAGGATATAAACGATAAACGCCGCCGCGACGATCCAAGGGATCGCTTGTGGCGAAAGATCGTTAGCAAGAGGGAAGGCATGAATGGCAGCTATGGAGGCTGCTGTTCATGCTTTTTTTGTTTCATCTATAGACTAAGGAGAGCTTTATCGCTGCTTACGAAGACAAAGAAAAAAATGAGACTGCCGTTCTCCTGTTAAGTAGAGAAACAGCCGTCTCACTTTTGGGGATTTATCTTAATGCTTTGTTAACTATTGCAGATCAAATTGAATATAATCCAGATTGTAAGAGCCAGGGGAAGTTACATGGATAACGAAAGTATGTTTGCCCTTCTCCAAGTATCGTAACTCCCATTCCTGAAGCTCGAAGGCACGCTTATGGGTCGTATTTTTCAGCGAAATTGGCTTGCCGGACTGTCCGTTCCAATCGAACATAATCGTTCCGGCTGGTGTTGCGTCAGCAGAGACCCGTCCCGCAATTTGATAAACACCGGATTCACTAATATTCACTTCATATTTGGCCCATTCATCCGTCATGTTATACCTTACAGCTGTCGCGCCCTCAATATTGCAGACATCGATCAAATCTATGGCAGTGGTGTCGCAGCGGTCCGAATCGGTGTCATAGTATCCGACCCCCTGCCCCCCTGGCAAGTAATCCTCAGCCTGGACCCGGACTGTACGGTTGCCCATTTGACTCTCCCAATCCTTCAAGTTACCCCCGGCACGCCAGTAATACATAGCCTCGACATTGTCAGTTTGCAGGATATTTGCTCCAAGCTCGGTTACTGCCTTCCATCCGAGATTCTCATCAATCAAACTCGCTTCGTCCGTGTAGACAGCCGCAAGACCACTCCACATTACATTGACAAAGATCCTGCTGTGCTGCTGGATTTGGCGCACTTTCTCGGGTGAAATTTGGGGATCAGTCAATTTACCAAAGACGACCTCATAGGCTACCGGCTGGCGTCCCGGGAAGGTACCTACTGTGCCGGCATTCTTTTCTTTAATATTGTGCATGTAAAGAATCTCCGGGTCCTTCTCCATAAATTCAGCAGCCTCTTCGACAGTCGGGCTGTTTTTGAAGAGACCATGGTCAACCGTGCCGGTTTGGACGAGAATCTTATATATGTCCTCTCGAATATTCCATCCTTTATCCAGGTTTACGATAGCACGGTTCTTTGCGATATACATGGCTTCCTCAAGCGTTGGAATTCTATGCTCAGTCAGGGCTGCGGTTTTTCCACCAAGTCCCTCCTTCAGCTGAAGATTCTGGATTTGGGCGAACGTAAAGTCGCTGACTTTGCCTGTGCCATTCGTGGTACGGTCGACCGTTTCGTCGTGCATGAGGACGGGCACACTGTCGGAAGTAAGCTGAACATCGATTTCAATAATGTCCGCTCCGTCCTTGATCGCTTCATTGATTGCACTGAGTGAGTTCTCCGGGTAATCAAGCCACTGTCCGCGGTGTGCTGTGATCATCAGAGGTGCATTTTTGCTGTGGTCCAGCAAATTTGCATGAATCTGTTGAAAGGACTTGCTGTAACTTGTGGAGTGAGTGTAAACAGACTCGGCACTGACGGGTTGTATCACATTCACTTGCGAGAGGGCAAAAGCGATTAAACCTGCCAACATACATTTTGTTAGCTTCATTATTATCCAGCCTCCTAATTTTGTATTTCCTTAGCTTTGCGACTTTCTTCCATAAACAAAATAGAGTGTTATTGATGATATGATCATCAGGATAACTGAATAAATGAGGGTAAGCGCTCTTGCATCACCGCTTGCCTGTGGGTCTGTACTATTTTTAATGATGATACCTAAAGGCTGGAATAACGGATGGTAAAGAAATACCGTTAAGTCATAGTCAGACAGATGTCCATTAAAGTTCAGTGCTAGTACGGCTAATGTCGAAGGCAATATGATCGGAAGGAGGACCCGTATAAAGGTATAAAACGCTCCAGCCCCTAAACTTTTTGCTGCTTCTTCCAATGAACTGTCAATTGTGAAAAATGCAGCTTTGAGCATTCTAAGCGTAAACGGGATTTGAACGATCACATACGCGAACAGCAGCATCCATATGGATCCTGTCAGCACCTGATTGCCCATCAATAGTCGGGGTGTATCATACGTGCTGATGAGTCCAAGTGCAATAAGCGTGGATGGCAGCAGCCATGGAATCAACATGGAATACTCCAGTGCTGTTGAGAATTTATTGTTATATTTATGAATAATCCGGGAAACAACCAGTATGAGAACAACCACCAGTAGGGCGGATACCGCTGAATAGAAAACACTGACCAGATACGGTTTAAGTGACTCGGCGTTAGTAAACAATGCGATATAGTTGTCAAATGTAAAATGGCTCAATGACAAAGTGGCTGTAGAGATGCTGTAAGTATCGGTAAAGGAAAAAATGACGATAAACACGATCGGGAGGATATAAATAATGAACAGTACGTATGCAATGGCATGCGCTGCAATATTTAGAAACTTGTTATTGATTCTCTGTTTTTGAATTTCGGACTTCACTTTGGAAACGGAAATAAAGTTCCCTTTTTTTTCCATCCTGGTCATAAATGTTAACAATATTAAGGTGGAGGCTCCTAAAATGATTGCGAGTAATGCTGCGATATCTCGGGATGTCACACTTTGAGCAAAAGACAGAATCATAGGTGTGATCGTTTGGAACTCTTTACCTCCTAGGATCAAAGGAGCAGAGGTAGCGCCCAGACCAGTAAGGAAGAGCAAAATAGTTATAGCAAATATACTTGGCTTTAGTACAGGAAGCACGACTCTTCTTAAAATATAAAACGTGGAAGCCCCCATATTTCTGGCCGCTTCTATAGTTTGATAGTCTATTTTTCGGATCGCATTGGACAAGAAGATAACATGATTTGACGTACATGCAAATGTCATAACAAACAGGACAGCACCGTATCCGTGAAACCACGCCGTGTTAAAATCAGGGAAGATACCGACGAGAAACTTAGTTATGATTCCTTGCTCTCCGTAGATAAACTTGTACCCGGATACCAGTACAACCCCGCTGTATATGAGGGTTGTGAAGTAGCCCAATCGCAATATTTTGGCACCGGCGATATCAAAGTAATTAATGACGAGCACTAAAAAGATTCCGATAATATTTACAGTAACAACAAGCGAAATCGCCAAAACAAAACTATGAAGTAAACTTCTCAGAGCTCTTTCGGAATTAAGCAATTTTTCAAAGGGTTCCAACGTAAAATTTCCATCCGCAAAAAAAGTCAACTTGAGCAGATTCAAGTTAGGGTAGAGGAGGAATGCGAGAATAAACCAAATTAATACAACAGCTACGATGAAACCGGCCATTCTGCCTGGAAAATAACTTTTTGTGCTTTTCGCTCTAATCATAATAAAGAATCACCCCCTACCTAGTATTGCAAGATGTCATTAGGATTTATAAAAATATCGATTTCATCACCGGTTTCATATTTCGTAATTCCATCATCTTTTTCTATATTTTTAATAAAGGCTCCGTCTACGTTTAACGTATATTTCGTATAGAGTCCATAATATTCAACATCTGTAACTTGAGCTTTTAATCTGGCAAAGCTCGTGTCCGTGTTTTTTATGTACGAGTGAACTCTTTCTGTTCTTAAATATCCGACTTTTGATAAATCAAGCGTATTCCCGAATTGGGCCTTGATTTTACCTAATATCGATGCATCCAGTCTGTTGATATCTCCAATAAAATTGCATACAAATTCCGTTGCGGATTTATTATAAATATCAAAAGGTGTTCCAACCTGCTCGACAATACCCTTATTAAATACAGCGATCCGGTCGGATAAGGTAAGGGCTTCTTCTTGATCATGCGTAACATAGATTGAAGTAATCCCAAATTGCTGTTGAATCTTCTTCAACTCTCTTCTTAGTTGAACCCGTAACCCCGCATCCAGATTTGAAAGAGGTTCATCCAGAACTAAGATGCTTGGCTTTAATACTAATGCCCTTGCAATCGCGACCCGCTGCTGCTGTCCCCCTGATAATTCAGATACCTTTTTAACTAACTGTTCGTCACTCAAATCCACTTTTCGGGCAATATCCCTTACTTCGGCGTCGATTTGTGCTTTTGACAGCTTGTTCACTTTCAATCCGAATGCGATATTCTCATAAACGTTCATGGTAGGAAATAATGCATAACTTTGAAACACCATGCTTATTCCTCTTTTTTCAACCGGAAGGTTGGTAATGTTTTTACCGTCCACATAAATAACGCCACTGGAAGGGTTAATAAATCCGACGAGACTTCTTAAGGTTGTTGTCTTACCACATCCGGATGGTCCGAGAAGCGTGAAAAATTCACCTTCTTTAACCTGCAGGTTTAAATTTTTCATAGCGACAAAGTCACCATATTTAATTTCAACGTCTTTAAATTCGATCATGAATTCGCTCTCCCTTATGCCTTTTTGCAAAAAACCGAAAAAAATAATGCATCTGTATAGATTGAACTAAAGTTTGGAACAATCCGTCTTTTCTTCAGTCCAATCTATCTGAAAGATGCATACGTTATGAATTATGGTAAAAGCTCTAATTCAATTTTTTCTGCCCATTGATTAATATTCTTAGCTACAAAAGACCAGTCAATCTCTTGTTGGCTTAACGACTTTTCCAAGTCTTTGATGTCTTGCGAAGTATTCTTGAGGGCTTCTTCATTTGCAGGCATACTTGAGAATTCCATCGACCATTCCGTTTGGACCTCTGCGCTGCCGAACCAGTCGACAAATTCCTTCGCTGCTTCAAACTTCTTAGATCCCTTGATAATCGCAACTTGTTCTACAACATAAGGGACACCGATCTGTGGCTTAACGATTCCCGCTTTAACACCAAAATCTTTCTCGCGCGTTGCAATACCGCTGGACCACATAGGACCTATCGGAGATTTTCCATTGGCTAAATTTGCGTAAAAATCCTCGCCTTCAGGCAAATAGTATCCATATTTAAAAAATTCTCCGATTTCCTTCCAACCTTCTTCGGATATACCATACTCACCATTCGGATCCTGATACCGCACCAGAATACCGGCTATGACAGCTCTATTTGTTCCTCCTCCAAGACTCTTAGGTGCGCTGTACTTGGAATGAAATTCTTTGTTTTTCCACAAATCGGTCCAATCCTTGGGAGCCGTGTTCTCATCATATAATTCGGAGTTGTAAATGAGCAGAATGGCCTGCTTAACAATAGAATGATAATAGCCGTCCGTGTCATTTAAGCCTTCCGTAACTTGTGAAGCCCAAGCTGGTTTGTGCTGCTCAAGCAGCTCTTGATTTTTAAGGTTCACAAACTCCATGGTGTTCAATCCGAAAATAACGTCTGCAATTGGATTGTTCTTCTCAGCAACTAAGCGATTGGCGATTTCGCCGCCGCCACCGTCAACGATTTGGATATCAAATCCGTTTTCCGCAGCTTTTTTCTTTAACCATTCGCCTCTTCCGTCCGAAACAGAGTTTGAATAAACAACAAGTGATTTCTTTTTGGAGCTTGATTCACCATTTGAAGTACTGCCGCATCCAACTAGGTTGAAAGCAAGAATCGCTGTTAAAACAAATAAAAAGCCTCTCTTTTTAATCATGTTTACCCACCTTTTATGGTTTTCTTAGTACAGGTATTGAGATGAACGGGAGCATGTAAATTGAGGTTACTTTTCCTTTCTGTTTATTTTTTTGGAACGTGTCATTTTCACCAATTATATTAAGCGTTTTCAAACATGTCAATAAAAGCTTTATTTTTATGTAAAAATCCGCAGCCTTGAAGGCTGCGGATTTTTTTAAACTCTTATTATTTTTTCCTTGGATTCTGCTAGATCGTTGTTAATATTCTGGACGCCCGTCTCGATATCCACTTCATTATTCAATATTTCTTTTATTGATTTACCTATGATTTGTTCAATGGTTCTTGTATTTAATCTTCTGCCGTCTCTCGTTACCGTATCTCTTATCCCGTTTGAGTTTGCTTTAATCGCGCCCTCTAGCCAAGGATAAAGCATGCAGATCGTTCTGTTTTCATATAATTTCTGGTTGGCGGAAGTTCCGCCCAATAGTGTTATTTGTTCAGCGGTTTCTGTTTCGTTCACCCAATTTAAGAAACTGACAGCTTCACTTATTTTATGGCTATCCTTCGTTATTCCAACAACTCCGCCGCCAAGGAGCGGCTTGTTTCCAGGCACTGGACTAAAGCCAATTAATGTACCAATATCGCTATGGGCTATGCGAGAGAGATGGTTCATAAATCCGAGAATCATAGCCGTTTCTCCTCTGGCAAAACGGTTCACGGCTTCGCCCCACCAAGTATCATCAATCCTTTGCGACAGATTGACCATATTCAGGTAGTTATTCACTGCCTTTACAGCCTTCTCGAAGTCAAGTGTAACTTCCCCTTGGCTATTCAATAGCTTTCCCTTCAGCGCATAATATCGGGTTAGAAACTCAGAAGCTATAATTTCTGATCTCCCCAGTATCGTGCTGGAACCATACTTTATGGATGGGTTTTTAAAAGAGGGTCCTGTAAAAAAATTCATTAATTCATTATAAGAATCATAGTCTTCAGGCAGTTCTAAATGTTTTTTGTATTTTTCAAAATACATCCGTTTAATTTTTTGATCTTCAAATATGTCTTTACGGTAAAACAGCATTTGAACGCTTGGGTCAAAGGGAAGAGCGTAGGATACTCCATGGATTTCTGAATAGTTGCTTTTTATGTGGCCGGGGTATTCACTAATGATTCTATCAAGGCTGCGGTCGAGTTGGTCTAAGGGCAGAAATACGTCTTTTCCAAACCATGATAACCAGGCCATATCCATTCGGATAATGTCATAATCCTGATGATTCACTGAATTTGCCAAGTTTTGATAGATCTCTTCATACGGTTTAACCGTCAGTTCTACCGCAATACCGGTCATTTTCTCGAAGTTCGGCAACAATCTTTTTAACGCATCCGTTGTCGGACTTGGAATGGTCAGCATGGTCAGCTTATTTTTAGTATCCGGTTTACTATAGGACTCTAATTTAGCTATCCCATTGTTTTTAAAGGTAATTACATTAGCCATTTTTTGATTACTATTTACTTGATTCACTAATAAATCCGCGATTCTGCTTCCCAGCAGGTGATAGTTTTGCTCATACTTTATAATTTTATCGTCAAAGATGGACTGGGTAGGAGCTAAACATAGGATAAGCGGCGTGTGGTGGGCAGAGCCCCAAAAGCTGGCTTTTTTAATCATATTTGCTTTACTTAAACTCGTTGTAATAATGATATCCATCGGCTCACCTTCGAAAAATTCAAAGGCTTTGCTATAGCATTGGTTATAAGGAGAGTGGACGTATTTCACCTGATCTGGATTTAAATCGCCGATGATGAGCTCGACAAACGGTTGTTCGTATTGAAGCTGGTCAGCAAAGACACCGATTGATTCACAGTTTTTTGATAATAGATATTCATTTATTTCCTTGCCCGCTTCGGCAAAATCGAATGAAATAAATTTTTTTGCATTTTTAATCTTCCGATTAACAAAAATAATATTTTCTTTCGGAAGGCTTAATTCCTTATAGTAATAGTCCGCATTATTTAAGCATGAGATGGTGACTATGCCTGTTACCCGTTCAGCCGCAATCTCTTTTAGTATATCTTTTTCACTGTGCTGCAGATCATAGGTTGTATACAGATGGGTGCGGTAACCCAGTTTGGTTAATGTTTTATCAAGTCCTTCATACATTTGGACATATTCTTCGGAATCAATTCCCGGCAGAACAAGTGCTATCGCGTTGGTATAGCCCGAACGCAAAGTTTTAGCTGTATAGTTAATTTTGTAGCCTAATTTTTGGGCTACTTCTTCGACAAGCTGCATCTTCTTGATACTCACATTTCCCTTGCCGTTAAGCACGTTGGAAACCGTGCCATGAGATACTCCCGCTGCTTTCGCAATATCTTTTAGTGTAGGCTTACTCATAATACCCCCCAAAAATATCATTTTTGTATCTGATAAATTCACTGCAAACCGCTATGTGCATCATGTTTAAATTGACCGTTATTCCATCATTATAAATCGCCAACATCAAACTGTACATTTATTGATCAGAGACGATTCAGCTTATTGTATTGTCGAATTTACCGGAATGCAATATAATTGACACGTTCCAATAATTGGTGCTAGTATTAATCTCAGCCATGTACCAAACGACAAGAGGCGGGAGGAAGTATCATGATTGGACAGATGAAATATCGTACGATTAACTCTTTATTAAATCAAAAGCTTGAAGAAAAAGGGGTTTTAATTGCCGTTCACCGGGGCAGTCCGGGGGCGCATATTATCGAGAACACGATCCCTGCCATAAAGCTGCCATCCAGCTAAACGGAGATATGTTGGAAGTGGATGTCATCAAATCAACGGATGGAGTTTTATATACATTTCATGACGGGCAGGAAAAGAGGCTATTGAATGAATCCAACAATATTAAAACGATGGATTCCGCCAAAATCGACAGTTTGCAATTCCGGAATGCCATCGGGCATGTAAGCAATTATAAGGTGGAGCGTCTTGCTGATGTGTTAACTGCGTTTAAAGGAGACGTGCTTATTAACATTGACCGGGCATGGGACATATGGTCCGAATTGCTCCCTGCACTGGATCAGCATCAAATGATGGAACAAATTCTATTAAAAGGACCCGTGATTCTGGAGCAATTGGAGTATCTGAATGATTATCCGAGTAAGTATATGTTTATGCCTATTATTCATTCGGAAAATGATATCAAAACGGTGCTGGAATACACCAATATTAACTTAGTAGGAATGGAACTGATAGCTGACAGTGAGACTCATCCCTTATTCCAGGATGAGACGATTTCAAATCTCAAAAGCAAAGATTTATTTATTTGGGCAAATGCTATCGTCTTGGATGATGAGAAAATATTATTTGCTAAATATGATGACAATACGTCGATCATACAAGATCCAGCTTTGGGATGGGGACGTTTGTTTGATAAGAACATTGATATCATTCAGACCGACTGGCCTGCATTATTGTCTGCCTATCGAAGCGACAGACAACAATAGTGTACCGGCTCCAGATAGAGAGCTGGGAATAATATGCACAATATAATTGGTGCCTGCCGGATAGGGTACCTCTCTTGCAATAAATCCAGCTGTCGAGACGTTCTCGACAGCCTGATTTTGTTTGTGTCTTCATTAACATTACTACTAAGAAGTTAGAAGGGGGTCAAAATGCAAATTGCAAATTATCGAATATATCTATTCTAACTATATTGATGGATTTGGAAGTATGTTTGTCCGAGTAATTGTAAGCGCTGCCTTAGGTTTCATCATTGGTTTGGACCGTTCCTTCAAAAATAAACCCGCAGGTGTAAAAACATATACGTATGTTTGTGCGGCCTGTACGCTGATCACCATCATATCTATTCAAAGCGCAGAAACATTAAGCGTCTATAACAGCGGTAAAGTGATGGACCCGATGAGACTTGCTGCTCAAATTGTATCAGGTTTAGGTTTTTTAGGAGCAGGAATGATACTGAAGGATGGTTTAAAGGTTAAGGGTCTTACTTCAGCTGCGATGATACTTTTTGCTGGCGGCGTTGGAATTGGAATAGGAGCGGGGTTTTATTCTATTGTTATCTTTGCAATCATCGTCTCGTTATTCTTTTCCAGCTTGGGACGCTTATTGGAGCGAAATAAAGTAATAGATCATCACCATGATCATGACATCCATTTTGATTGAATATTCTATTTAAATCCGATGACGAATGATTGTTTCATATAAAAGGCGTGAACACGCGGATACTCATCCGCAGTTCGCGCCTCTTTTTGCTATCACTTTCAGCACATCTCTGTACTACGGTATCGCTCAGAGCCTCCTCCGAGGGATCAGAGCAATGCCTACAGCAGGGGTTTATTTATGGCGAAATGTCAATTCTATTTATCCGTACCCGAAAAATGGTGACCAAGATACGAAATCTGAACCCTTACACAACATGGTAGAACAAACTACAATAAAATATATAGAGATTGAAAGGGTTTACACAGTAACGCAACTACCTGGAGGTCATAACCATGCAAAATCAACTTCATGCCGATGTTTCCGAAACCGGTGTCGGTCCCGCAATGGAGCCTTCTGTACAGAAGAAGCTTGACAGAAAAAGATGGCTCAGAAAGCTCTACGGCCAACGGCATCTCCAAATAATGGCGCTGCTCGGCGTTGCGTGGATGATCATCTTTAACTACATTCCGATGTACGGTGTCATCATTGCATTTAAAGAATTCAATATCGTGAAGTCCATCAGCGAAGCTCCATGGGTTGGACTAGAGCATTTCAAGGAGTTTTTCTCAGACGAGGACTTTACGAACGTGATGCGGAACACGCTCGGGATCAGCTTGCTGAAGCTGTTTATCGGATTTCCGCTTCCGATCATTTTTGCACTCTTTCTGAACGAGATCCGGTCCGTTCGCTACAAGAGGACCATTCAGACGATTTCTTATTTGCCGCACTTCTTGTCATGGGTCATTCTGGGCGGCATTCTGATGACCTGGCTTGCGGATATCGGGATTATCAACAATCTCTTGCTGGCTCTGCATATCATCGATGAGCCGATCACCTATCTGGCCGAACCGAAATACTTCTGGGGAATTATTATCACTTCGGATATATGGAAGGAGCTTGGGTGGTCCGCGATTATCTATCTGGCGGCCATTGCCAGCATTTCGCCTGAAATGTACGAGGCGTCGACGATTGATGGAGCAGGTCGGTTTCAGAAGATGTGGTACATCACCCTTCCCAGTATTAAATCGACCATATCCATTCTCTTCATTCTTGCGGTTGGTGGTGTGCTGAACTCCAACTTCGATCAGATTTTGGTGCTCCGAAACACGCTGAACGAAAGCGCGAGCAACGTCATCGATATTTTCGTATACCACACTGGGATGCAGAACGGACGATACTCCTACGCGCAAGCCGTTTCATTGTTCAAGTCCGTCATTGCGATTATCCTGCTGTTGATCGCGAACAAGGTGACCAAAAAACTGAACGACACATCACTATTCTAGCGAGACCAGCAAGAAGGGAGACGAATAATCCATGTTTAAACGCAGAACCAAAGGCGAAGCCTTCTTCGATATATTCAATAATTTCGGCATGCTGATCGTATGCTTTCTGACGATCTACCCGATCTGGTACGTGCTAGTAAATGCCTTCAATGACGGGCAGGACGCCATGCGCGGAGGAATCTACTGGTGGCCGCGGATGTTCAGCCTCGAGAACTTCAGTGCAGTGTTCCAGAGTTCCGGCATTATGACGGCGATGGGCATTACCGTAACCAAAACCGTGATCGGCGTGTTCATTCACGTCCTCTTCACCGCCATGGTCGCTTATGCATTTTCGCGGAGGGGTCTCATCGGCGGCAAACTCTATATTCTGCTCGGAACAGTAACGATCTTTTTCACCGGCGGACTGATTCCAACCTATCTGTTAATCAAGGATTTGAATATGCTCGACAGCTTCCTGGTGTACATTATTCCGTTTATGTTCAGTTTCTTTGATCTCATCATCTTTATGACCTTCTTCCGGGAAATCCCGGACGGTCTGGAGGAGGCGGCGAAGATTGACGGGGCCAACGACTGGTCGATCTTCCTCCGGGTTGTGCTGCCGGTATCGATGCCGGTTATCGCGACAATCGCGTTGTTTCATGGGGTGTTCCAGTGGAATGACTATTTCACCGGCGTCATCTACATCAACAATACGGATTTGCAGCCGATCCAGACGTACCTGTATAAAGTCGTCGCACAATCCAGCTCCAATCAGATGATGGCTCAGGTTCCGGGCGGCGTTGCCAAGACGGTCACCTCCCAATCGATCAAAATGGCGACCATGGTCGTAACGACGGCGCCGATCGTATTTGTCTATCCGTTTCTGCAGCGGTACTTCGTCAAAGGAATGATGATCGGCTCCATTAAAGGTTAATTCTCGGTCTCTGATCATGCAGCTTTCCTCTCCCGGGGGGAGGGGAAGTTCTTACAGGTAGCTTCTCTTGCCTAATTTGGCGGGAGTTCTATATAATCATATTTTTAAATAAGAAAAGGGGTAAACACATGAGCAAGATGCTTAAGCCAAAGAGCCTTCTGTTGTTGATGTTCGCACTGGTCATGGCCTTTACAACAGCATGCTCGTCCGGCGGTGATAATAGCGGCGCGTCGGAAAAAGAAAAAGGGGAAGAAAAGCCGGCAGAAGAAGTAAAATTGACACAGGATCAGCCGGGATGGGAAGTCGACACCTCCCCGATTACATTTGACTGGTACATCAACTTTGCCTGGTTCCCGAACAAATGGGGTGAGGACATTACTTCTCAATACGTAACCAAAAAGACGGGGGTTAATCTTAACCTGATAATACCAGCGGGGAACGAAGCTGAGAAGATGAATACGATGATCGCTTCCGGTACATTGCCAGATTTTATTACGCTAGGGTGGTATGAAGACGCTGTCAAAAAGATGATTGAAGGCGATCTGGTCCTGCCGCTGAACGAATTGGCTGATCAATATGATCCGTATTTCTATAAGGTAACGGACCCTGCGAAAGTGTCATGGTACACCAAGGATGATGGTAACATTTACGGTTATCCGAATGCCTCCTCATCACCGAAGGACTATGAGAAGTTTGGCGACAACATCACATCGAATCAAACGTTCTTGGTACGCAAAGACATGTATGAGGCACTGGGAAGCCCGAATATGCGCACACCGGAAGGGTTCCTGAAAGCGCTTGAGGACGCCAAGAAAATGTTCCCGGATGTGAACGGGCAGCCGCTCATTCCGTTTGGGTTGCATGATTTCCATGAAAAAGGAAACAGCTCTTTGGAGGGTTACCTGCAGAACTTCCTTGCCATTCCACAGGATAAAGACGGGAAATTTAATGACCGTACAACAGATCCGGAATATGTAAAATGGTTGAAAACCTTGCGTCTTGCTAATGAAAAGGGATTGATGTCTAAGGATATTTTCGTGGATAAACGTCCGCAGATGGAAGAAAAAATGGCCCAGGGCCGTTATTTCGCGATGCTGTATCAACGCAGCGATATGGCGAACCAACAGAACGCCCTGTTTGCAAACGATCCGAATTCCGTCTACATCGCGGTGGATGGGCCGGCTAACACCAATCTGGATCAGCCGACGCTGTCGGGTCCTTCGATCTCCGGCTGGACGGTAACCCTGATCTCCAAAAACGTAAAAGACAAAGCGCGTGCCATTCGCTTCCTGGATTACCTGATATCCGAAGAAGGTCAGCGTGATACTTACCTTGGCGAGAAAGGCGTGACATGGGATACGATCGATGGCAAAGACCAGTTCCTGCCAGAGGTTGCAGAGCTGTTGAACAGCGACCGCGGCGCATTCGACAAGAAGTATGGAGCATCCCATACCTTCTGGATGATGATGGATAACAACGTGACGCAGGCTTGGGCGCCTCCGGCCGTAGAACCGTTTAAGCAATTGGAAGATTGGACCCGCGGCAAGACTCAGAGCTTCTCGCAATTCGATCAACTGGATCCGGATGCAAGCTCCGAGGAAGGCATCATTAACGATAAGGTAATGAACGAGTGGGGCAAAATCCTGCCGAAGCTGATCTTTGCCAAAACGGATGCCGAGTTCGATCAGATTTGGAACGATTACCAAGCGAAGCGTGAATCGCTGGGATTTGCGAAAGTGCAGGAATACAGACAGAAGGAATACGAAGAGAACGTGAAGAAGCTTGAGGAATTCTTGAAGTAAGGATGATCCGCTCAGGCGGATGAACAAAATGAAGACTCAAGGTACCCTATTATCGATTTTGTCGAAATAGGGTGCCTTTTGTCGCATCACGAGCTAATATAGGAGGGTATCTGATGCCGCCTTACCATTCATGGCTCGGCTGCGGTCATACATAGAAAACGGGAAGTGACAGTCATGATGACACGAATAAGATCGCTTATTCAATCGTTTACTTATTGGTTTGGCCGCAGGTCGATGCAGAGTCGTTTGGTTGCTGCGTATATCTTGATTTTGCTCATTCCGAGCATTATCGTATCGAACTATTTTTTCAAGCAGATCCGCGATACCTATATCAGCGATGCGCTCAACCAGAACTCGTTCCTGTTAGAAATTGAGAAGATGAACATGCTGAACCAGATTGAGGCGATTGAGATGGCCGCACAGCTGGCAATTTCGGATGACGGGATCAAGGATTATCTCCGGATCAATGAAGATCCCGAGCCGGCGTGGTTAATCGATTTGGCTTGGGGGCCCTTCAAGGATATCCAACGGATCCAAACCAACAATCCGAATATCACGCACCTTCGGTTATATACGAATAATTCGAACGTAACAGAAATGTGGCCGATCATTTTCCAGGAGAAACGAATCGCAAGCGAGCCGTGGTTCCCTAAAGTCAAGGATTTGGATGGTGGAGAGTTATGGGTGTTCAACTACAGCGATCCCGATATTCTGCAGCGTTACGCAGCGGACGTGTCGGAGGAGCTGCCGAAGGTGTCCTTGATTCGCCAAGTTCATAGCGGGAGTTACCGTGGCGTGATCCAGGTGGATATGCTGCTCAAGCACTTTGCTCCGAAGACCTTTGCCGGCATCGTGGATGAAAGCTCACAGATGGTTATTGTCGATCAGGAAGGACAGCTGTTCATGGACAGAAGCCAATGGTTTATGACCAGTCACGAGGGACTCCGAGATGAGGTGGCGATCCAATTCGCCAATCTGAAGCAGAAGGCGGGTGACTCCGAGGAAACTGTACATGCCCGGTTCAGTTTAAACGGCTCCTCGTTCTTGCTGATTGCGACACCGATGGAACGGCTTCATGCCCATGTGCTGAATGTCGTTTCACTGGAAGGGGCGCTAAGTAACGTATCCAAAGCCCAGGGGCAGATTATCGCGGCGAACATCGTATTGATTTTTCTGCTGTCGATCATTACGTATTACCTGAATTCTATTATCCTGAAGAGTTTACGCCGTTTAACGGAGACGATGAAGAGAGTCCGCAAGGGTGAAGTGACCGCGACGATTGCCATCCAGGGCGGCGGCGAGGTGGGAGAGTTGGCTCATCATTTTAACAAATTGATCCGCACCATCAATGAACTGATTGCCCAGGGTGTACGCAAGCAAGCGGTGACCAAGGAAGCGGAGCTGCGAACGCTGCACAGCCAGATTGACTCTCATTTCCTATACAATACGCTGGAAAATATTAAGATGCTGGCCGAAATCGAGGGGCAGCGGACGATTTCAGACGCACTGACCTCCCTTGGCGGGATGATGCGCTATAATTTCAAATGGTCGGGGGAGTACGTCAAACTGAAGGATGAAATTCGCCATATCCGCAATTATATTGATGTCATGAATATCCGGTTTGATGAGCCGATCCGGCTTGAACTTAACATTCCGTCCGAATTCATGGAGCTCGAGGTATTGAAAATGTCGCTGCAGCCCATCGTGGAAAATGCCGTTAAGCATGCCTGGCCCGAGTTCCCGGATCAGGAGAAGCGGATCAAGATCGATGCTATTGCCTGGGAAGAGAACCGGATCACGATTAACGTCACGGATAACGGCATCGGGATGGAGCCTTATCGGTTGGGCAGGCTGAGCGAGATTCTGCGAACGGCGAACAACGAGGAACTCCCCTCCGTAGATTACGGGCGAGGTGGAGTGCAGGCTGGAGGAATCGGACTTCGGAATGTGCACCAGCGAATTCGGTTGTTCTACGGGAATGAATATGGAATCGAAGTGAAGAGCGAAGAGGGGAAGTTCACGCAGGTGACCATGACATTCCCTAAGGTTCTGTTAACAGGAGGAGGCAGTGGACATGAGAAGTCTGATGATCGTGGATGATGAGAAGAATATCCGGTATGGACTGAAAACGATGGTTGAACGGGAATTCCCGGATCAGTACGAGATCCGCTTGGCTGCCCAGGGGCAGGAAGCGCTGGATTCTTTCCGTGAAGAACCGGCCAATATCGTCATTACAGACATCCGGATGCCGGTCATGGACGGGATACACCTCATTGAGGCGCTTGCTGAACTGGAAGAAACAACGGGTGTTAAACCTGTCGTTCTGATCCTGAGCGGATATGACGATTTTGAATATGCGAAGGCGGCAATCCGCTACCAGGTGAAGGAGTACCTGCTTAAGCCAATTCGACGGGATGAGCTGTTCGCTGCTCTCCGAAAGACAGAAGAAGCCTTGATCCGGCAAGCGGAAGTGCACAACCAGGTGGCCGCCAGTGAAGTATATCTTCAGCAGCTGCAGACCCATCGGCTGAAGGAGCTGCTGGAGCTGCCCCAAGGGATGGACATGGAGGCTGCCGCGAACGAAATCGGGTTTGAATCATTCGTGAAGCCATTCCGGGTAGCGGTGATGAAATACAAGTACGAAGACGGCAATTCCATGAATAAGGATGAGCTGAAGCAATTGATTGATAACATGAGGGCTTCAGTGGAAGGACGGATCAACGCTTGCTTTCTGGACAGCAAGGGGAGGGTCGTGCTCATCGGCAGTCCGGACGGGCAATTCGAGAAGTTGGCACGGCAGTTTACCGAGCGGGAGATGGACGGGCTCTTCGTTGGCATTAGCCGGGAAGGCTTCCGGATCGAAGATATCCGCATCGGTTACATTCAGGCGCTGACCGCTCTGAGCTATACGTTCATCCATCCCAACGTCAAGCTGATGAGCCATGATGATATTCAGGGAGAACTGCGCACGTATCCGGTGCCGGAAGAGAGCATCCGCAAGCTGGGCAACATGCTCGGCACGGAGCGGGAGCGGGAGATCCAGGCGCTGCTGCTGGATATTTTCCATATCGGAGATATGCCGCATGTGGCCATCGATTATTTGGAGTTTGTCAGCAAGCGGATCAATGAGCAGGTGCTGGATGAGGTGTTCCGTGTGTACGGGGAATCTATGGTGGAAGTGTTGAAACTGTACCGAAAGGTAGGGACGATGGACAATTACCGTCATTTTCACACCTATTTCAGAAATCTGGAGCATTTGCTGCTGCACGTGAATGAATATGTTAAAGGGATTCGTTCCGCCCATAGTGAGCATTCCGAGATCAAGGCAGCGGTGAGTTACATGGAGGAGAATTATCACAGGCCGCTGAACATGGCGATGGTCAGCAATTATGTGTCTTTGAATTATTCTTATTTCAGTGAAGCGTTCAAGGCCCATACGGGTGAGAACTTTGTGGTATATCTTAAGAAGCTGCGGATTACAAAGGCCAAGGACCTGCTCCAGGATTGTGCCATGAAGCTTGCCGACATTGGCAAAGCGGTCGGCTTCGAGAACACCAAGCAATTCTCGCGCGTATTCAAAGAGCTGGAAGGGATCTCGCCGCATGAATACCGGATCAAGGTACAAACGGGTGCGGGATTGCAGCAGGAATAGTCCGGCTAACGTTTGGCATGGTCCCGCCGCATATCTTGAATTGGCGGGATCGATTTTATTTTTTGCGCTGGCGACGATAGATCGCATCTCGATTTATCCTTAATATGGTAAAATAGAAAAGTCGGAGGTGCGTTATGTCGAATGCAGCGAAATGGATCTGGGTATGGATGGTAGTATTGGTGCTGGTGTGCACCGTGTTTCTGATTGAACATCAGAAGAAGATCGAACAGGGGACAAAAATGACCTTGCAAAGCATATTGGGCACATCTCTATTTCAAATATGGAGTCATTACACCGACATTCTGGAGTTGAAGTCCATGCCCCTTCATGAAGCGCGCCTTGCCGAAGTACGGCTGAAGCTAGCAGCTATCGAGGCGTATTCCAAGACAGCGGATGAAGCCGTCCGTTCTCAGCTGCTTAACCCTATTGCTGCCAAGTTCCTGGCTCTGTCTGACAGCATAAGGGAGAACTATATGGAGAACGGGCGCTTCTCAGACGAAGATGTCGAGAAATACGCGATTATTATGCGGGATTCGGAGGCGCTGATTCCTCTGATGTACAAGGTCTATTACGTTTCGGAATCGGTTGAGGGGGGCGAAGTCAACCTGGACATCTCCGATTACGGCGAATTGGTAGCGCTTAACAACCGGTTAAAGCAGGATCTGGATGGTTTTACTACGAAGAAGTAATTTAGAGAATTCAAGGATCCAGAGAAGAACGATATGGATGACAGAAAAAAAGACACCGGATCGGCTTTCCTGGGACATGCCTGGAATTCGCGATCGGGTGTCTTTTCTATATGCAGGATTATGTAATCCCCATGTTATTTATTGAGCTGCGGTCTCTAATGTGGGCAGCGTCATTTCCATTTTGCGGGTGATTTCTTTCTGCCATTTCACATCTCCAAGCTGGATCGCGAGGTTCAGCAGGTCCAGATAATCATCGATTTGCAGTGAACAGCGGCGGGAAGTCGTCTTCATAAGTCAATTGGCTCTCCTTTATATATAAACTCTCCAAGCGAAGCGTGTAGGAACTCAAACGTCCATTCTCAACACGTTCTCACTTGTCCGGTAATGATAATCATTATCATATGGCTAATTCTCATTATAAAGAGTTCCCGCACAGGTTGCAAGTCACTTTCTTAGATTTTTGCGTAAAAATGAATTAATTCATGAAGAATCGCTGCCTGTATTTGCGCGGCGAGATCCCTTCCTGCTTCGAGAAACAGGAGGTAAAGTACGCTGCATGATTGAAACCGACCTCTTCAGCGACTCGGCTGATGCTGAAATCCGTCTGCATGAGGAGCATTTTGGCCTGCTCGATCCGGTAGCGCTGCAAATATTCAACAGGTGAACAGCCGAATTCCTTCTGCATGCAGCGTGCGATATAAACAGGGTGGAAGTTAATGCGTTCGCCCAACTCCTGCACCTTGAACTCCTCACGGTAATGCTTCCGCAGATACGCCGCGGCCCGCTCGGCACAAGCAGAGGAAGGGGAGGACACCGGTGTATCCAGTGCGGCGGCCAGCTGTTCGATGAGCTCCTGGAACACCACCTGCTGCCGCCACAGAAATTTAGCCTGGTGACCGTACTGAACTAAAGAAGACATGGTAGCCAGGATCTCCAGGGCCTTTTCCGGTTGGGGAAGGGTGCCAAATTGGGGGACGTTGACGGAAAAATAGTTCGGCGTCATCGCCTTCAGCTCCGGTGCCTCTTCTCTTCTAGGCGCTTGGCAGGCTTCGTCCGCATGCCACTCCCCGGAGCTCTGGAAATGGAGCCAGTAATAATCGGTCTCCACCGTACATCCCTTCGTGCCGAAATGATGCGTATCGGGACGCAGGATGAGGAACATGCCGGGTTTGATCTCATAAGGAATGCCATTCTCCGTGACATGGAGCTGCCCCTTCATGACCACGAGCAGGTCAAAGATACCGATGTTTTTACGGTTGGGATGTCCGCTGTGAATAGGAGCGCGGGTAAGCCCGCTATTGATGTATTCCGGCAGCGGCGGAACGGTAAAGTTCAGGATTGTCATAAGAAAGCCCTTTCGTGATTCCCGAGGTTTGAATTTTGATAGTTTTCGTTCGGAAAATGATATTATAACTTCAGTATACCATCTATAATTTGAGAAGGTTAAAGACCGTTTCATCATGAATTGTGTTTAACCCTTACATCATGGGTGGAGGTTGGAATGTTGGATAAAAACACAAACAAATTTACATTATGGGTTCTCGCATGGCCCATATTCATCGAGCTGTTCCTGCAATTTTTGCTGGGAGCGGTGGATACATTGATGGTCAGCCGGATTTCCGATGATGCGGTTGCGGTGGTTGGCTTCTCCAATCAGCTGTTTCAGGCTATGACAACGCTGTTCATGACGGTTGCCAGCGGTGCCGGCATTCTCATCGCTCAGAAGATCGGTTCGCATCGGACGGGTGATGCCCGAACAATCGGCATCATGGCGGTGAGTGTCACCACGATCATCGGATTCGTGTGCAGCGGGATATTGTTTGCGATGCCGGAGGCGATCGCTTCGGTCCTCCAGCTGCCAGATCATCTGCTTCCGCTTGCCGGAACGTATATCTCCATTGTCGGCGGCGGGATGGTGCTGATTGCCATGATGGCTACGATGAGCACCGTCATCCGGAATACCGGCAATACGCGTGCACCGATGTATGTCGCGATCGGAATGAATATCATTCACGTTGTTATGAACTATGGGTTTATTTTCGGCGCTTTCGGGTTCCCACAGTGGGGACTTACCGGTGTCGCGATCTCGACGGTGGTCAGCCGGCTGCTCGCTGTGCTCTTACTGCTGTATATATTTCTTCGTTCATTTGAATATCGGATCAAATGGAAGGAATTCCGCGTGTTCAACCGTCCGCTGTTCGGCGAAATTCTGAAGATTGGCTGGCCGCTCGGCATCAATATGTCTTGCTGGGTGTTCACGCAGCTGATCATCTATTCTTTCATTGCAACGCTGGGCGCTGCCGAGCTGGCTGCGCGCACGTATATGAATACACTGGAATCCTTCTGCTTCCTGCTGGGCTCTTCGATTGCGATGGCTGCCCAGATTCAGATCGCGCATCTGTTTGGCGCGGGCCGGATCAAGGAGGCTTATCGGAGCGCGTATCGCGCGCTGGGCGTCGGGGCTGTTTATGTTGTAGTCAATGCCTTCCTTCTGTATATGTTCGGGAAGCAGCTGCTGGGGCTGTTTACGGACGATAAGACAATCATTGCGATCGGTGCATCGCTCCTGGGCATGAATCTGATTCTCCAGCCTGGCAAAATGCTCAACATGGCACTCGGCAACTCGCTCAACGCCGTCGGAGACACCAGATTTACGATGTACATTTCCCTCGGCTCGATGTGGCTGGTCGCCACCGTGCTCTCTTATGTACTTGGCATTCATATGGGGTGGGGGCTCATTGGCATATACTCCTGCATGATTGCCGACGAGTATTTGCGGGGCGTGCTGTCCTTCTTCCGCTGGCGCGGGCAGAAACACCTGCGGAAGGCAGAGCTAGTCGAGCCGGTGAGCCATCAGGGGTCGTCAATGGAACCGGTGCCGGCGCAAGCATAATGGCGGGTTATGATATGAAAAAGGATACTTCGGCCGTGCGGCATCGGGGTATCCTTTTTTTTGCCATACTATAAAAATAACGCATTCGAAAACTTTTTACCCGCATGGCGGGGTATTGTAAGTGATTGGCTAAGTGAAAGGAGGAAAGCACGGTTTGGTACACGACCTTATACAACGACTAAAGACGGAATACAGTGACGAATGGTTCGAAGAGCTTTACCGGTTATACGCGGATCGAGCGATTCGAACGGCTACCGCAGTAACCGGAAGTCAGGCAAGCGCTGCTGACGTGGTCCAGGAAACATTTATCCGGGTTTACCAAAACCTCGGTGCCTATGATGGGAGCAAACCCTTTGACCCGTGGTTCAACCGGATTCTCTATAACGAATGCAATCGGTACTTGAAGAAACATGCGAGAGTGGTGCCTTCCGAGATATCGGAGGAGAGGAATCTTCCCTCGGAAACTGACACCTACGATTTTGACCGGCATGGCGAGGTATATGAGATGGTACAGCGGCTGGATGACCAGCACCGGATTCCCGTGATCTTGAAATATTTGAATGATTTTGCCGAGAAGGATATTGCGGACATGATGGAACTGAACGTCAACACAGTGAAGTCCAGATTGTTCAAAGCACGAAAGAAGTTGAAGGAATGGATACTGCAGAATAGGGGAGGGAATCAGCATGGGACGTGATCCATTGGATCAAGAGATTACAGACGGCCTGAAAAAGGGTACGGATGACGCGATGCGGCATAAAGACGAGATTTGGATGGCGATTAAAGAGCGGATTCATAGCGAGCAAGCCCAGCGGCCTGTGAAATCGGAGACTCTCTTCGCGCCGCGGGAATCGAAAGGGTTCCGCCGTTTGGGACGAAGAGCGGCAGGATGGATTGTGGGAACCGCCGCTGCGGCAGCCATTGTGCTGACCGTCAGCTTCCAGACGGCACCGGTTCAGGCGTTTATTGATCAGGTGAAGGAATGGTTTGCTCCCCAGAAAACGGTCGAGCAGGAGCTTGAAGGTACACCGGAAACGAGCGTAGATTCCTTGCATGAGGGTGCGGATTACGTCATTTACATTGACGAGAGCCGCTTTAAGATGGTTCATGAATCGGGCGTGGACCGCATTGAATTGAAGGAGAAACCGACGGATGACCGCTATCCGGAAGTGTTCATGGAAATTTCGCAGGAGGGCATCGATCCGAAGAACGCTGCAGAGCAGATCCAGGCTGAGCTGCAAGCGTATCCGAAGGTCGAGGCGAATCTGGTGGATGAACCGATTCAAGGCTGGGAGGTGCGTGCGGTAGGCGGTACCGGCGGCAAAGAGTGGGATGATCCGGTGGTACGATATTATGTGTTCGATAACGGGCAGGGCGGCAGCTTTGTCGTGAAGCAGCAGTATTTCCTGGAGGCCTCCGAGGGCTTCGGCGCACGCTTCCATAACATGATGAAAGAATTTCATATTACGACCAATACCAATGCAGAGTCTGACAGTGAGTAGATAGCTTCAGTTCATGATATATACAAGGGTAGCCCATCGTATGATGAGGGGCTATCCTTTTTTAGTGATTAAAGATCGGTTAGAAGTGTTAGTAGATAACTTCATGTAATTTTACCTAACGTAATTAATGTCAAATGAATATATTTAGCGCTCCCTAATTCTGGAATATATTATTTTTAATTTATTGAAAATGGCTATAAATTCAATGATAATGATGGATATCTTTAATTGGAAACGCTTTTCCTATTACATGTTCGATTTGTTATATTAAATAACATTAAATAGAATGACTCTAACGAATACATATTTTAATGTTATATATTATAACATTTGAGGAGAGTGCCATGATGAAACCAAAGTCAAAACGTCCTTTAGCGGTCTGGAGTACCGCTGCATTCACCGCTTTTGTTATTTCTTTATCTCCTCTTGGAACCTATGCGGCACATGCTGCCACAGTGACGGAAGTGAAAGGAACGGTTAGTACGGCTGCACCCGTACAGACTCCTGCAACGCCGGGAAGGAATACGACGGTACCTCCTCTATCGGAAGCTTCTAAGCAATCGACCAAGCCGAACGTGCTGGTCATTGCGACAGGCGGGACTTTGGCAGGCCAATCGACGGATGCCACCAGTTTTCAATCTTATCGGGCGGGTACGCTGAAGATTGAAGATATGGTGGGCGAGCTTCCGAATACGGACAAGATTGCGGATATCAGCACGCTCCAGTTCGGTAATTCCGGATCAAGCGCGTACACCATGGCGGATCTGTATGATTTGTCCCAGGCGGTAGACCATGCGCTTGAAGTCTATGATAGCGTCGTTGTAACGACGGGGACGGATACGATGGAAGAGATTGCGTACTTCCTTGATCTGACGGTGCAAAGCGACAAGCCTGTAGTCATTACCGGCTCCATGCGGCCTTGGACGGTGATCGGCTCCGATGCGCAGGCGAACCTGTACAATGCCATCAAGCTGGCTGGAAGCGGCCGAACGGAATCCTTCGGCACGGTGCTGATGCTGAATGATACAATTCATCTGGCGCGCGGCGTAACCAAGACCAATGACTACCGTACCGACACGTTCGAAACGCCTATGTTGGGCGCAGTCGGATATATCGATGATGAGAATATTCGGATCTACCGTGCTCCCCTTCGAGCGATGAAGGCGGAAGGCGAAGGCAAACCAGTATTTGATCTTAGCAAAATCTCGAAAGAGGACCTGGCGAAGGTTGAAATTGCCATCTCCTATCAGGAGGCCGGCGGCGGTGCGATCCAAGGCTTGGTGGCAGACGGAGCCAAAGGCATCGTCACTTCCGGCACCGGTGCAGGCGGCATCTCGAGAGAGATGAGCGCGGCCCGCAAGGAAGCTATCGAGAAGGGGGGGGGGGTTCGTAACGACGACCCGTACAGGCTCCGGCAGCGTATACGGCGGCGGTGAAGGCATCATTTCAGGTGATAATCTGAGCCCTCAGCAAGCCCGCGTTCTGCTGCTGCTCTCCCTGTCCTTTACGGATGACTTCAATACCATTAAGGGTTGGTTCGCAACCTACGGCACGCCTGAAGTGTAATCTCAGTCATGTTTTAACTGCTGCTTAGTCCTACTGAACGATGAAATTCCTTCCACCAATATATTGCCGCCAGGATTGCCCTGGCGGTCTTTTTTTGTTCATCGTTAGTAGTGAAACATCGATAATTTTAACAGGGTTCCATGTAACGTATGCCGAATGATGGGGATAATTTCATCGGTTTATTGCTTTCTATGTCAGCTATTTGTATAATTTACAATAGTAAACGATTACTATAAGTGAGGGATCCTATGAAGAAGCCGACCACGATACATGATATAGCCAAGATGGCAAACGTTTCTTCGGCGACGGTTTCGCGCGTGTTGAGTAACAGCAGTTATCCTGTCAGCAAGGAGCTTAAAGAACGTATCCAGCAAATCGCGAAGGAGTCCAATTATATTCCGAATATGTTTGGCAAACAGCTGAAGAAGAATAGCAGTAATACGATCGGAATCATCATTCCTTCTATTGTGAATCCATTCTATTCTTCCGTCATATTCGGGATTGAAGAGGTGGCGCGGCAGAATAGCTTTACGGTTATCGTATGCAATTCCCTGCAAGATCCGGCGCTGGAGGATGAATACTTGAGGACGATCATGGAGAAACAGGTCAAAGGCTTGATTATTTCCTCGATCTCCAAAGATAAGAGCCAATTGACGCAGTTGATGAAGCTTGGACTGAACGTCATTGCCATCGATCAGAAAATCGATGAGGATAACATCAACCAGATTGAGTTCGATTACCACAAAGCTGGTTACCTGGCGACTAAGCATCTGCAGGAAAAGGGGCATGAACGAATTAGTTACGTTACTTCTAAGCTAGACCGTCCCAGCCGCCGAAGCATCCATCAGGGGTACGTTTCGGCGATGAAGGACGCGGGTCTCAAGCCGCTGGTGGTCGAGTCCCAGACCGAAGAAGTATATAATGCAATCACCGAATTTGATACGGGCAAGCAGCTCACGCAGAAATTGCTGGAGCATTCTTCGCCGCAGCCGACGGCGATTTTTGCATGCAATGACATGATGGCCTTCGGGGTGATCAACGAATTGTCGAAGCGCGATATCCAAGTGCCGGAGCAGATGTCGGTTATGGGCTTTGACGGCATTGACGTGGGGCAAATGATTCACCCGCCGCTTACAACGATTAAGCAGCCCGATTACGAGATGGGGAAGATGGCCTGCAAAATGCTGCTGGATATGATGCTGGGCGACGACAGTCCGATGTTTGACGTCATGCTGCAGCCTAAATTGCTGGAAAGAAAATCGGTCCGGGATATCCGGGAGACGAAGTGAATATAGGATGGTATAAAGCCCGGGCATAACTGCTCGGGCTTTATTTATTTCCAATAAAAGATATCGATTACTAACTAATTACTTGTCCATGTCTGATTCAACAAGTGGAAAACAATGCCTATTAAAACTTGGAATACCTTATATGACGCCTGAAGTCAGACTTTTACAATAAAAATTATCGATTAGAGCATAGAAAACTCTATTCAAGAAAGGGCTTACATGCTATACTCGTTACAGAAATCGATTACTATAAAATCTAAACATTTGGAATGAGCTGGAGCAGAAAACACGCAATCCTGTTTTTTAAACAAAAAGGAGGGTTTTCAATGTCAAAAAAGGTAAAGGTATTCACCCTGATGCTGGCGTTTATGATGATTTTCACGGCATGCTCCTCATCCGGAGGGTCAACCGACGGGGAAACTCCGCCGGGCGAACCGGGAGGCAGCAAAGACAAAGTGACGCTCAAGATTGGGCTTCCCGGCAGTTATGAGGTGACGAGTAAGGAAATTATCGATGGCTTTATTGCTTCCCACCCCCACATCAACGTTGAAATTCAAGAAGCGCCTTGGGGGGACTTTACGTCCAAGATCGCCACGCAGATTGCAGGCAACACCATGCCGGACGTCTGGTTCCAAGAGAACGCCACCATACTTAGCTACGGACAGCGCGGTGTAGCAGAGGATTTATCCTCTTACATTGAAGCTGATCTGAAGGCAGACGAATACATCGATGGCTTGTTCTCGGCCAAAACGCCTGAAGGCAAGATCTGGGGTGTACCTCACGGTATTAACCCGATTGCACTCGCGTATAACCAGGATGTTTTTGAGAAAGCCGGCGTGCCAGTGCCGACCGACGACTGGACCTATGACGACCTGATTGAGGCCTCCAAGAAGCTGACGATCAAAGAAGGAGACAAAACGAGCCAATTCGGATTTATCGGATCCTTCTCCATAACCAACGGCTGGTTCCCTTGGATCAAGCAGGCAGGCGGCGCTGCCCTGGACGATACCCTGACGAAATCGCGGTTTGACGATCCCAAGACTGCAGTCGGTTTACAGCAGCTGTATGATGGGCTGGACCAGGGACATTTTGCGGATATCGACTTTCTAAAAGCGAACGGCGGCGAGCTCGAAGTATTCGCAAGCGGCAAGGCTGCGATGTACTTCCTCCAATACAGCTTGCAGGTGAATATGAACGAGAGTTTTGCCGATACGAACTGGGATGTTGTCAAAATTCCGAAAGGCGTTGACGGCAAACGTTATGTTCCGATGGTAGCCAACACGTGGCTGGTCTCCTCCAGAGCGAAGCAGGAATCGAAGGATGCCGCCTGGGAGTTCCTGAAATATTACCTCGGCGATGAAGTGCAGGACATGATCGTCAAGACGGGATCCACGCTGCCCGTGAAGAAGTCGGCACTGGATCAATTGAAGGACAGCACAACCAAACCGCTGAACAAAGAGGCTTTCACGGACGGCATTAACGAAGGCGGCGTTACCCTGGATGAAAATGCTACTTGGAGCGAATGGCGCATTCTGGTGCAGCAGGTGGTGAATGAAATCATGGTAGGCAATGTCTCGGTTGAAGACGGCGTGAAAGATATTCATACCAAAGTTCAGGACGTACTGGACTCCAGTAAATAGCTTCATGGGATAAGAGCGGTGCAGTCTTGACGACGTATCGGGTTGCACCTCTCTTCCCGCTATCGAAAGGTAGGTGTGTCATGCAGAAACAAGGGTACTGGGGCTATATATTCACATTGCCGTTTGTCATTAATGTCGTGGTATTCCTCTTATTTCCGATTGTATTCTCCACATATATTTCCTTCACGGAGTGGGACTTGTTTAACGCGCCGCGCTGGATCGGGCTGGATAACTGGGTACGCGTATTGAACAAACATGAATTCTGGGTATCCATCCGAAATGTCTTTATGTTTGCACTCATCTTCGTGCCGATTCAGACGATCATGGCGTTTGTGATCGCCTTTATGCTGAATCAGGCCATTCGGGCCAAGGGGTTGTTCCGCTTGTTCTATTTCCTGCCTGTCGTTACTCCGTGGATCGCCGGCGGTGTGGTCTGGGTGTGGATGTTCAACTACCAATACGGCGTCATCAACTGGGTGTTGGAATCCATCGGCCTCGATCCTGTGAAATGGATAGATAGCAGCAATTGGCTGATGGTCGTCTCCAGCATCGCGATTGTTCAGGTATGGAAGGGCGTTGGTCAATCCATGATCATGATCCTGGCCGGGATGCAAAATGTTCCGAAAGAGGTGCTGGAAGCCTCGCAAATCGACGGCGCCAACGGCTGGAAGCAGCTGACGAAGGTGGTGTTCCCGATGGTAACGCCGATGGTATATCTCGTTATGATTCTGTCCACCATCTCGGCGTTTCAGGCATTTGATGTGTTCCTCGGCCTGTTCGGTTCCATCACCACGGGAATTCCGGAACGGAACATGGTTCCGAACCTGCTAGTGTACCGGGATGCGTTCCTGCTCTTCAAAATGGGACCGGCATCCGCAACGGCCTGGCTGCTGTTTGTCATTATTCTAGGCTTCACCTTGTTCCAGAAGTATTTTGAGAAGAAGTGGGTGCATTATGACTAAGACTACTCACCCCTTACTTAAGGTGCTCATGTACCTGCTACTGATTTTCGGTGCGGTATTCATGGTGTTCCCATTCATATGGATGCTGTCCACATCGCTGAAAACGGTAGGCGCCATCTCGCAGATGCCGCCGCAGCTCATCCCGAATCCGATGAATTGGGATAACTATGTGACGATATGGAATAAAGTCGACTTCGGTCGATACACCCTGAACAGTTTTTTCATCGTCTCGATCGAGATGGTTGGATCCTTGATCTCCTGCGCGTTTGTGGCTTTTGGACTTGCGATGTTCACCTTCCGGCTGCGGGGGCTCATCTATATGATCATGCTGGCAACCTTAATGATTCCGTCTCAAGTGACCATGATCCCGACCTATTTCATCTGGAAGGAATTTGGCGCATTGAATTCGTATTTCCCTTTGATCGTGCCCAGCTTTCTGGGCGGGGCGTTCGGTATTTTCCTGATGCATCAGTTTATCAAATCTTTGCCTAAAGAGCTGTATGAATCGGCTACGATTGATGGCTGCAGCCCGCCGGGCATATTCTTCAGAATTTATTTGCCGCTGTGCAAGCCGGCGCTGGCGGCGCTAGGGGTATTCACTTTCATGGGGGCGTGGAACAACACGCTGGGACCGCTGATTTACCTGCAAGACAAGGAATTATATACATTGCCGCTCGGCTTGCTCTACCTGAAATCGGAGAACGTCAACCAAGCGCTGCTGATGGCAGGGGCCGTCATTACGACGCTTCCAGTCGTCATCGTCTATCTGTTCGCGCAGAAGCAATTTGTTCAGGGTATCGCTTCGACAGGGATGAAGGGCTGAAGGAGGAACTTACGACATGAAGAAGTACGTACTGGTCGGCGCTGGGTCAAGAGCGCTGTATATGTTTGCTAAACCGATGGTAACCGATTGGAAGGGGAGCGTTGCCTTTGAAGGCGTGTATGATGCCAATCCGGTGCGGGCGCGCTTTCTTAGCGAGGAATGCGGGGGAGTTCCCGTATATGATGATTTCCACGGCATGCTTGCGGCTGTGAAGCCGGATGTTGTCATTGTGGCGAGTACGGATTACACGCACCATACCTATATCGTGCAAGCCTTGAGAGCCGGCTGTGATGTTATTAGCGAGAAGCCGATGACGATTGATGAAGATAAATGCCGTGAAATTTTGCAAGCGGAGCAGGATAGCGGTAAGAGGGTGACGGTCACGTTCAACCTCCGGTTTGCGCCTTATTTTGCGACCGTGAAGGAATTGCTGCTGCAAGGGGTCATCGGGGATGCCTACCATATTGATCTGGAGTGGTTTCTGGACCGCCGGCATGGCGCGGATTATTTCCGCAGATGGCATGCCGAGATGAAGAACAGCGGCGGACTGCTGGTTCACAAGTCCACGCATCACTTCGACATCATGAACTGGTGGATGAACAGCCGTCCCGTGGAGGTCCATGCCTTCGGAACGAGACGGGTGTATGGGGACGATCGGCAGGATCATGGAGAACGATGCCTTACTTGCCATCGGAAAGACGAGTGCGAGTTCTATATGGATATCGAAAAGGATCCGTTTCTTGAAAAATACTATCGCCAGGCAGAAGAAGCGGACGGATATTTCCGGGACCGGTGCCTGTTTGACAGCCGGATCGACATTTATGACACGATGTCGGTCAATGTCCGATATGACAATAATGCGATGCTGACCTATTCCCTCGTCGCCTATAGCCCTTATGAGGGCTGGCGCGCTGCGATCAACGGCAGCAAAGGCCGGATCGAGGTCTCGAATGTATACAGCAACGCGGATATGAAGCAAGGGGAAGCGAGCAGGATTCATATCTTCAGAACCGATGGCACGGAAGAAGTGGTCGAGGTCAATACATCGGCCGCCGGTCATGGCGGCGGGGATGCGAAGCTGCGCAAGGCGCTGTTCGAAGGCGGAATCGAAGATCCTCTAGGTCAACAAGCCGACAGTTCGGTAGGTGCCGAATCCCTTCTGATTGGCGCCACAGCCAATCGCTCCATTGCCGAAGGCCGGGCGATGAAGCTTCCGGACGTTTCGCCGAAGTTCGTCAACGGGAGTTCATCGAGATGAACAGCGTTCAGGAACTGGAGCAGTATATCTGCACATTATACGACACGAGGGATCAGTTGAAGGCGCATGTGTTTGAACGTTCCGATGCCGCTTTTGCCGCCGGGGATGCCATTCGGGATGCCATTGTCACGCCCGAGGCGGCGAGAAAGCGGCAGGAGGAGATCAGGGGGGCTTTCCTGAGGTCCATCGGCGGTCTTCCCGATACGTTTGCGAATTCGGGAAGGGAGGAAGGGCCGGCATTCGGGGAGAGGGTACAGCCTGGTGTTTCTTTGCCGAATGTATACACGACCAAGGCGGCAGGGCGAATCAGTACAAAGGCAGAAGGGACTGCAGAGGGCGCGTCGCTCGTCAGGTTCCGTTCCGGGCGGGCAGTAGGAGAAACGGGTGATGATGGAGCGCAAGCCAAACATCAGCCTCTGCTTAATGCATATACGGCGGGTGTCGTTAGCGGAGCCGGCTTTCAGGTGGAGAAGGTCGTGTTCGAGTCTAGTCCAGGGTATTGGGTCACCTCGAATCTGTACCTGCCCGACCACCGGGAAGAACGTTCCGCGGCCGTCCTGTTTCTGAGTGGACACGAGCTGGGGGCGAAGCATGATGCCTATTATCAGCGCGTGATCCAGCACTTCGTCCGGGCGGGTATGATCGTGCTGGCCATCGATCCGATCGGGCAGGGCGAACGCCTTAGCCTTCATGATTTCGAAGATCGGGAAGGAAGCGTCATATGGGGCACAAAGGAGCATCAGCAATACGGCGTTCAGTGTCATATGCTCGGCGACAGCGTAGCCCGCTATTTCGTTCACGATGCCATGCGTGCCGTCGATTACTTATGCGAACGGCCCGATGTTGATCCGGCCCGGATCGGCGTAACGGGGAACTCCGGCGGCGGAACGCAGACGGCCATGATGATGGTTTGCGATGAACGCATTGCGGCGGCGGCTCCCGCCACATTCATCATGAACCGGCAGCTGTACATGCATGCCGGCGGCGTGCAGGATGCCGAGCAGGTATGGCCGGGTCTGTCCGGGCTGGGTTACGACCATGAGGATCTGCTTATCGCTTTTGCGCCGAAGCCGCTGATCGTGCTGGCGGCGGAATACGATTTCTTCCCGATTGAAGGCACGCGGCGCACCGTTGATCGCTGCAGGCGCTTCTGGGAGCTGCTGGGTCATCCACGGGACCTGCAGTTTGTAACCGATGCCTCGACGCACCGCTATACGGACCGGCTGGCCACGGCGGCGGCGGCTTTTTTCGTCCGGCATCTTGAGGTGAAGGTTGCCGCCAATCATGCAGTGAAGATAGAGGCATTTCCGCCGGAACAACTGTGGTGCAGCCCCAGCGGTCAGCTTTACCGGGATCAGGTGGGTGCAAGATCGATCCGGGACTTCAATGCCGATTGCTGCGACCAACTGGCCGCAGCCCGGTCGCTGCTGCCGACGCAGCAAAGACAGGATCAAGCAAGGCAGTGGCTGCAGGAGAGAATCTACGCCTCCCGCAAGCCTTGCGAATTGAACCCGCGCATCATTCGGCTGGGCGCAGTGGAGGGCCTTGAGGCTGATTATCGCCTGTGGTGGTCACAGGAAGGCATCATGAACAGTGGTTATGTATTCCGACTGGCCGGGGATATAACCGAACGAAAGCAGCCGCTGACCGTTGCGGTTTGGCGGGGAGGGACCCGCCGATTGAAGGATCACTGGGCCTGGATTCAGGAGACCTGTCAATCCGGCCGGGCCGTACTGGTGCTGAATACGTCCGGGGTCGGTCCTCATGAGCCTTATCCGATGTACGAAAAACCTGCGCATTCCTATTTTGGCGTGCTGCATAAGCTTGCCGATGATTTGATCTGGCTCGGGGACAGTCTGGCTGCGCTGCGCACGTACGATGTCCTCCGGTGCATGGAGGTCATCTCCCACTTTGATGAGTGGCAGGGGGGAGCGGTCCCGTTCTATACCGTGGGTCGGGAAGGGTTTTACGTGCAGCTTGCCGCGGAGATTGATCGAAGAATCGGTGCGATCACGGCCATTCATCCTTTGAGCAGCGCAGCCGATCTGGTCAGGGCACGGCAGCTTGAGGAGGAAGAAGCGATGAGCGTTGTGTTTCCCGGCATTTTGAAGGTGCTTGATCCCTCCGAGCTGAACGAATCGGGGAGTATATCGCGGGCAACTAGATGGAAAGGAAGTGGAAGGACATGAGTAAACCAAAACCATTAACGGTCACGCTGGTCGGAGCCGGCCTTCGCGGCATGATATATAGCAGTTATGCGCTCCAGCGGCCTGGGGAGATGCAGATTGTTGCCGTTGCCGATCCGGATGAGGTGCGGCGAAGCCGCTGCCAAGCGAAGTATGGGATAGCGGATGAGAGATGTTTTACGAGCTGGGATGAGCTTTTTGCTGGGTCCCGTCAATCGGATGCGGTCTTCATCTGCACGAGGGATCGGGACCATTATGAGCCGACGATGAAGGCGCTGGCCGCCGGGTACCATGTGCTGTTGGAAAAGCCCATGTCGCCTGAATGGCAGGAATGCATCGATATGGGTCGGCAGGCAGAAGATTACGACCGTACATTAACGATTTGCCATGTTCTCCGTTATGCGCCTTTTTTCCAAGAACTTAAACGTTTGATTGATGAAGGACGGATCGGTCGTCTGATGTCGATCCAGCACAATGAGAACGTCGGCTATTGGCACCAGGCGCACTCGTACGTGCGGGGATATTTCAATAACAGCGAGTCATCCAGCCCGATGATTTTGGCCAAATCCTGCCACGACCTCGACATTATGCAATGGCTGGCGGGAGGACAATGCCTGAGCGTTGCCTCCTATGGCCACCTGTCGCATTTTCGTCCGGAATCAGCTCCGCCTGGCGCGCCGAAGCGCTGCCTGGATGGATGCCCGGTATCCCATGAATGCCAGTACTATGCGCCGAATACGTATCTGATCGAGAATGCGGGTTGGAAGGGCGAGGCCGCGAGCAACGATCCGAGTTACGAAGCGCGTTACCAAGCGATGTTGGAGGGTCCTTTTGGCCGGTGCGTGTACCATTGCGATAACGATGTCGTGGATCACCAGGTCGTCAGCATGGAATTCGAGCATGACATTACGGCGGTGTTCACGATGAGCGCGTTCACGGAGAAATGCAACCGTACCATCAAGCTTATGGGGACGGAGGGCGAGATTCGGGCCACGATGGAAACCAACGAGATCGAGATCCGCCGTTTTGGCAGCGGCAAGCAGGAAATGATCCAACTCGTCGATCCGGAAGGACATGTAGGACATGGAGGCGGGGATATGCGCTTAATTGAGGATTTTGTGAAGTCGGTCAGATCCCAGGGGCAGCATAACAGCTCAACTTCTGCCCAAGCGTCGATACAGAGTCATCTGATGGCCTTTGCCGCCGAGCGTTCCCGCGTAGAGAAGCGCATGGTGAGGCTGGAGGAATTTATGAATAGCGACGTTCTGGCTTAAATTTACAACGCTGTACAACAAGGAGGAATTATCATTATGCAATTGAACATATTGGAACATACGGATCAAGCAGGTTTGGAGGCAGCCCGCGCTTGCGAGGCGATTCTCCGCGACACGATCGCGGAAAAAGGAAAAGCGCGCATCGTCCTGTCAACGGGCGCGTCGCAGTTTGAGTTTTTGTCGCACTTCGTGAAGCTGAATATGGAATGGGAAAGAATCGAGATGTTCCATTTGGATGAATATATCGCGTTGCCGGAATCTCACCCCGCGAGCTTCCGTAAGTATTTGAAGGAGCGTTTTCTGAAATATGCGAACGTCGGCCAGGCATGGCTCATTGACGGGGAAGGAGATCCTGAGGAAACGGTGAAGCGGTTGAATGAAGAGATTGCCAAGGCTCCTGTGGATCTGGCCCTGATCGGCATTGGGGAAAATGCGCATATTGCCTTTAATGATCCGCCGGCCGATTTTGATAATGAGTCGCCTTATACCATCGTGAACCTCAGCGATACGTGCAAGAGCCAGCAGGTAAGGGAAGGCTGGTTTGCATCGAATGAGGAAGTGCCGAAGCAAGCGATAACGATGACAGTCCAACAGATTTTGAAGAGCCGCCATATCGTCTCGGTCGTGCCTCATCAGGCCAAAGCGGCTGCCATTCAGAATACCATTCAAGGCGCGGTGGACAACCGGGTGCCAGCTACCATCTTGAAGACGCATCCCAGCTGGATGCTATATCTGGATAAAGCATCGGCAGCGCCGATTTATCAATGGGCGTAGTAAGGGGGACACACCTATGTTGTGGCGCGGAAAGCTCCCGCATACCGATGAGCCGGTAGAGGTAGAAGCGTATGACGGACGGATCACGGCTATCCGACGGTTGGGACAGGACGATAAGACGGCGGCGTTACCCTGGATCAGCAGCGGCTGGATCGATGTGCAGGTTAACGGCTTCGGCGGATACGATTTGAATGGAACCGTGACGTCGCCGAGCGATATTGAAGGCGTGACGCGTGCGCTGCATCGGCGAGGGGTTGCCGCATACTTACCGACGGTCATCACGGGCAGTTATGACCGGATGCGTCAAGCATTTAGCGGGTTGTCCCGGTATGTCCAGTCCGGGGAGTTCGGAAGTGCCTCTATTGCCGGCATTCATATGGAAGGCCCATATCTATCCGGTGAAGACGGCAGTCGAGGGGCGCATCCGAGGGCGTATATCCGGAATCCGGAGTGGGATGAGTTTCAGCGGCTCCAGGATGCGGCTGGCGGGCTTATCCGGATGGTGACGCTCGCGCCGGAGCGCGAAGGCTCGGTTCCTTTTATAGAGAAGTTAGTCAAGGCGGGCGTGGTTGTGGCGATCGGGCATACGATGGCTACAGGGGAGCAGATCGATCGGGCGGTGCAGGCGGGGGCGACGGTATCGACTCATCTGGGGAACGGTTCACAGCCCGTTCTGCCGCGCCACCCCAACTATATCTGGCATCAGTTGGCGGACGACCGGTTATGGGCAACCTTTATACCGGACGGCCACCATCTGGCGCCCCCTGTGCTAAAAGCGATGCTGCGGGCGAAACGGGACAAATCGCTGCTTGTCAGCGATGCCGTCATGTTTGGCGGCATGGCTCCCGGACGGTACAGCAGCCTCATCGGAGGCGAGGTCGAGCTGACCGCAGACGGGCGCCTGCATACGGTAGAGAATCCGGCGATACTGGCCGGATCCGCTTCTTCGCTGGACGTTGGCATTGCGAATGCGATCCGCTATACGGATATGACGCTGGCGGAAGCGGTAAGCGCGGTCACCATCCGCCCGGCTGTGGTACTGGCTATGCCGCAGTTGGGCGGGCTTGCGATCGGGAACCCGGCGAACCTGACGCTGTTTGACTGCAATGCGGACGGATCGGGTATGTTTGTCCGGGAGACTGTTGTGGCGGGCGAGACGGTATACGGTCCTATTTACGGTCCTATTTGATATGAGGGTGTAGGAGGCTGCGGGAAAATGAACAGCGTCCGCGAACAACACGTCCTGATTCTTGCAGGGGACTTGGAGAAGTGCAAAAAGTCACGCTCACCGATCCAGAAAGTCCTTTTATGGGACTTTGGGCAGCAAATCTGCTGCCCTCCAGCAGACTACAACTCTCTTTGGCCATCGTCTGGCGGAACCAATACAAAAAACCATCCTTATGCGAGCGATCATTGCGTTAGCTCGCACAGGGATGGTTTTTCTTTTGTTTTTATTTTTCGATATGCTCCACAAACCAACGGACGATATGACTCAAGCGTTTGACCCGCAGATGCGGGTGGCCGCTTCGGGACAAGTTGTGATCCGCGCCTGGGAAGCGAATCAACTGGGTTTCCCGGCCGAGTCGCTTCAAAGCGATAAACAGCTGTTCTCCCTGTTCGATCGGGCAGCGGAGATCCTGTTCTCCGTGAAGGATGAGAAGCGGCGTATGGACGTCCTTCACGTAAGCGAGCGGGGAATGCTTCCACAGCTTCTCCAGATCGTCCCACGGATTGCCCCAGATCTGATCCTGCGTAAAGGTGTAGCCGATATCGCTGACGCCGTAGAAGGAGATCCAGTTCGATATCGAGCGCTGGGTTACCGCAGCCTGGAACCGGTCGGTATGACCGACGATCCAGTTGGTCATGAAGCCGCCGTAGCTGCCGCCGGTTACGCCAAGGCGGGAAGCGTCGACATAGGTGTAGGTATCCAGCACATAATCTACAGCTTCCATCAAATCCTGGTAATCCCGTCCGCCGTAATCTCCTCTAACGGTATTAACGTGTACCTGACCATACCCGTGGCCACCCCGAGGGTTGGTGTAGAATACCGCATAGCCGGCTGCAGCAAGCAGCTGGAACTCATGCATGAACGTATGTCCGTACATGGCTTGCGGACCGCCGTGAATCTCAAGCACGGCTGGGACCTTGGTGCCTTCCGTGAAGCCGGCAGGCTTCATGATCCACCCTTGAATCGGCCAGCCGTCCGACGTCCGGAACGTAAAGGACTCCGGCGTGCTTAACGTAAGCTCGTTCCACAGCTCCTCGTTGCAGTTTGTCAGACGTTTCTCCTCGTTCTTAGCGATAGAGAAGCTGAACAGATCGCCAGGCTGCAGCGGGTCGGCAGCGGCGAACACCACGTTCTCCTCCGGTGTCAGAGCGAATTGGTACACCTCGCGTTCACCCGATACGACCAGCTCATAGGATGAACCGTCCAGAGCAAAACGTCCAATATGAACACTGCCATCCTGGCTGAGCTGGATGTATACGGATTGGCCGTCCTTACTGAACAGCGGAGGCGTTCCGGCTCCGGCTCTCATGTCGCTGACCGCGGCGTGCCCCAGCTGAATATCCATGTCCGTGAAGAGCACGCGGGATTTTCCGCCCGATAGCGGAACCAGGTGGATTTTGGTCAGGGTGGCAAAACCGCAGCTGAGGTCGCTGGCAAGCATGAGCATATAATGCCCGTCCGGGGTGAATGCAATGGAGCCGATCGAGAGGGTTCCATCCGTCAATTCGGTTAGGGATCCGCTATCGAGGTCCATGACAAACACATCGCCCGTCAAACGAAAATCCGGATCCGGGAATTGTTCCGTGGCAAGGCTGTTGCTGTATGCGATGCGGGTGCCGTCCGGCGACCAGGCGAAGGCATATACATCAAAATCTCCTTCTGTAATTTGCTTGCATTCTTCCGTTGCCGGATTTACGAGGTATAGATGATGTCGACGTTCATTCCACAATCCTGCGCCATCGGCTTTATATTTAATGCGATTAATGATCTTTTCCTCAGGGAGCTTGTTTTTGTCGTCTTGGTCTGATTCTTCGCTTTCCGTAGATTCGGCTGCTTCCGCCTCGCTTCTAACAAGCAGGCGTGCGCTGTCCGGAGACCATTTAAAAGCGCTGACACCGTGCTTCATGTCGGTAACCGGCCTTGCTTCCCCACCGTTGGCAGGCATGATCCATACCTGCGGCTTATCGCCCTTTTTGCGCAAGAAAGCCAGCTCCGACCCGTCAGGGGACCAAGCGGGTGCTGCATCCGCCTCGCCGGACGTGAAAGGAACATCCTGGTCTCCTTCTGCAGGAAGCAGGCGGATATGGGAACGGTAACCGTCGTACTTTTCGCTGACGGATTTATGTACATAGGCTATGGCTCCACTAGCTGGAGATACGACAGGGTCATTCACCCAGTGCATCCGGTACAAATCCTCTGGCGTTATGAGTCGCTTATCAGTCATGAATCATCCCCCTAATCTTCTTGTGTGAGTTAAACATCATTATCCCAGATAATGGCATGGAAATCTAGATGAAAAATGAGAGGGGAAATGTGAACGTTTCGTACCAAATGCTAGTAAAACAGAGGGAGAATTACAATAATTCTAGGTTGTAAAATGAAGCTCTAGAACTGAAAACAGCTCATTAATTTTCAACTGGTCAATTTAGAAGCGATACGGTGTGCTTTTTGTTATAATTGAGACAGGCTCTCAATTAGGAGTATGTAAAATAAAACCAACTATATATAGTTCAGGAGGAAATCAGATATGAACGTAAGTGAAGCTATCCGCACGCGCCGCAGCCTTGGCAAGGTCAAGCCTGACGCCGTACCGCAGGAATGGATTGAACAGATCGTAGAAGCAGGAACCTGGGCGCCGAACCATAAGCTCACGGAGCCGTGGAAATTCTTTGTCATGCAAGGGGAGGGCCGTGACGTGCTCGGCAACGCACTTGGTGACATTCAGGCGGCAGGCGGTGATGATACAAGTGAAGAGGCTGTAATTGCAGCACGCGAGTCAGGACGTACGAAGGCATACCGGGCTCCGGTTGTTATCGGTGTGGCGGTTGAACCGTCCACGGATCCCAAGGTGATTGAACTTGAAGAGTACGGAGCGGTATTTGCCGCCATTCAAAATATGCTTCTGCAAATTCATGAGCTTGGTCTGGGCGCGGTGTGGAGAACGGGCGAGCCGTGTTTCCATACGCTGATGAATCAAGCGTTTGGATTGAAGCCTGAAGACAAAATGCTGGGTTTCCTGTACATCGGCTATCCGGATATGGAACCTAAGCAGGGGAAACGTCAACCGGCAGCGAACAAAACGGTATGGCTGAATAGTGCTGCAGACCTGTAGTTGATCTACCCTCAGCCGCAAAAATCCGGTATAATGAACCCTGAGTTTGTCTAAAGGGTGTTATGGCATCCGGGCGATTGACACTAGGGGAGTGTACATGGATGAAATTTCGGTTTAAGCAGTGGGATCTGGGGAGTAAGTTTATTTTTATAGCCACCTGTTTAGCGATAGCCTCTTTCTTTTTTAAATGGCTGGATATCGGCGTGGCTGCAGAGAATGGTTTCTTGCAGGGCGGCGTATTTTTCATCGTATGTTTCATCTATCCATTTTTGAAAGTGGTTCGCGAGAAGAAGATGAATAAGCTGATTGCCTACGTTTTTGCGCTGGTCGCTATATTTTTGACCATGATGTACGTGTCATCCAAGACTGTAGATTTCTTCGGCCAGACAATAAGAGGGGCGGCGGCAGGGCCTTATTTGTTCTTGGTGTCATGCGGACTGCTGAGCTTCGGTATTTTTAGACGCAGGTACTAGACTCGCTGCGCATGCTTTTGTATATGGCGTGATAGGAATGAAGGGCTGAACCCGGAGGCGACATACCTCTGACAGGGACGGCCCTTTTTCTATTTGAGACAGATCACCAATGGGTGAGAAGGACAAAGCCGCTGATCGACACCGCGTAAATGATTAACAGCACCACGGCGTACTTTTTGGCATGGATGTTCAAGTTGAAGACGGCGGAGAGTCCGTTGTTGATTATATTTCCGATGAATAGAATGAGCATGAGCGCGAGTGCAGAGATCGCAACGATGAGCGTAGCGGTTTCCATGGGTTCGTGAATCCTCCTGTTTTAGCTGCTAATAGCGTATAAGATATATTCCATTGTAACGGACGAAGTTTAAACCCCGGTTAAATGTAGTTAAAAAATGAATGCACCTGGCAAGTGGTGTAACGTTGAGCGGGATACTGGGATTTTGATATACTGGAGAAAGCGACTATACAACCGCTGCATTACATCAACAGGAGGGATTTCAGAATGGCCAATCAAACTTTTACCGATGGACCTACTTTGAATGACGGCGTAAAAATGCCGTGGCTGGGCCTTGGCGTATGGAAGACCAAAGAAGGCGAAGAGGTTATTCAGTCCGTAAAATCAGCAATCGCTGCAGGGTACCGCAGCATCGATACAGCTGCCATCTACGGCAATGAAGAGGGCGTAGGGCAAGCCATTCGCGAATCCGGAGTTTCGCGGGACGAGCTGTTCATCACCACCAAGGTGTGGAATGATGACCAGGGGTATGAGAAGACGCTGCAAGCTTTTGAGACGAGCCGCAAGAAGCTCGGGCTGGATATCGTTGATTTGTATCTCGTGCACTGGCCGGGAAAAGATAAATACCTCGATACGTGGAAAGCATTGATTCATCTGCAAAAAGAAGGACTCGTGCGTTCCATCGGGGTCAGTAACTTCCAGATCCGCCACCTGCAGCATATCATCGAGGAAACGGGTGTCGTACCGGTTGTCGACCAAGTCGAATTGCATCCGCTGCTCTCTCAGAAGGAGCTGCTAGGGTATGCACGCGAGAATAATATCGTCCTGGAGGCGTGGAGTCCGTTGATGCAGGGCAATCTTGATCAACCAGTGCTCGCGCAGATCGCGGAGAAATACGGAAAAACCACGGCGCAAGTCATTCTGCGCTGGGATATTCAGAACGGTGTCATCGTCATTCCGAAATCGATTAAAGAGCATCGCATTCGCGAAAATGCGGGCATCTTCGATTTCGAGCTTTCGGCGGAGGATATGGCAGCCATTGACGGCTTGAACCAAAACAAACGTTTTGGCTCCAATCCGGATGAAGTCCTGTTCTAAATTTCGCTTCCATATAAAAAGAGCGAGCACAACCCGGAATGAGGGAAGTGCCCGCTCTTTTTTACGTTATTTATCAGGATGGAGGGCCTCGTGCAGTTATCGTTCTTCGAGCCCATCCGCAGGAAACAAAGGTTCACCAATCGTACCGAGCTTTCCCTGTACCAGGTCTTCGTGCAATCTTTTCAGCCAGTTCAGGTCGGTCTTGGCATGTTCATACATCCCGATCATCAGATGCTGGGCGCTGCGGGGGACGATATGTTGGTGTTCCACGTATAATTGATATGCATGGTTCACCCGATGCTCTGCTTCCCGGATACGGGACTGCAGGATCGGGGCCAGAACGGCCGGGTCCGCGAGTCGCGAGAACGGCAGCGCAATATAGAGCGGGTGATGCACGGGCTCGATGTCCCTGAATTTTTTGAGCAGCAGCTGCTCAAAAAGCTTGCGTCCGGCATCCGTGATCCGGTAGATGGTTTTGTCCGGGCGGCTATCGCTCTGTATGGTTTCCACTGCTTCGATATATCCGTTCTCGGCAAGCCGGTCTACCGCGTAATAGAGAGAGCCCATCTGAAGTTTCGTATACTGATCCATGCCGCGATCCTTCATCTTGATCCGGATCTCGTACGGATGATGGTCTCCTTCCAGCAGCAAGCCCAGGATGGCCAGCTTCATCGACATGACATTAGGCTCCCTTAGCCTTGGCAGGCACGGTCACCCGCTCGTTGCCCATCATGAGCACAAACACGAGAGCCAGTACCGCCGGCACAAGCGCCCACAAGAACGTATTAGCAATGGAATCCGCCAAGGAAGTCGTAATCTGTTCACGCACGTTCGGCGGAAGCTGCCCCATCACTTCAGGTGAAAGAACGGCATCCGCATTTAACTCGGCACCGGCTGGCGCGTTTCCTCCGGCTTCAGCAAGTCGGCTGTTCAGGCCGTTGCGCTGGATGATCCCGAAGATCGTAATCCCCACCGTCATGCCAAAGGAGCGAAGGAAGGAGTTCGTCGATGTTGCCGCGCCACGCTGTCTGGCATCAAAGTTATGGATGGAGGCCATGCTGAGCGTGGAGAACGAGAAACCGACTCCAAAGCCGGTCAGGACCATGAAGATTGTCAACAGGTAGCGCGGCGTATCTGGGCTTATCGTGCTCAGGCAGAAAATGCCTGTGATAAAGCACAAGACGGACAGAATCATGATGTTTCTAAACGAAGTCCGGGTCGTCAGCATACCGCCGCCTTGGCTGCCGAATACGCTCCCGAGCATCATCGGCATCAGAATGAGGCCCGAATTGGTTGCTGATCCACCGTACACTCCGCTAACAAAGATCGGGATGTAGATGGTTGCCACGATAAAGGTTGCTCCATAGAACAAGGCAACGATGTTGCTCGAAGCAAACAGGCGTTTACGAAACATTTGGAATGAAATAATGGGTTCGGCTGCCCGGGTCTCTGCGAACAGAAACGCAATAAACAGAGCAATGAATCCCCCGAACAAGCCCAAAATTTGCGGTGAGTCCCATGCATAGGTTTGCCCGCCCAGTTCCAGACCGAACATTAGGCAGATGATTGCACCTACAAGCGTTGCGGCTCCCGTCCAGTCAATCTTTTGCTTGGCATGGGAACGGGTCTCCTTATAGGAAGTCATGATGAAAATAAAGGATACGATCCCGATTGGAACGTTGACATAGAATATCCATTCCCAGCCGACGCTATCGGTAATAAAAGCACCCAGCAGCGGTCCCATAATGCTGGAGGTACCGAATACGGCACCGAGCAAACCCGTCATTTTACCGCGCTTCTCCGGCGGGAACAGGTCAAACACGATGGTAAACGCAATCGGCATTAGAGCACCGCCGCCGATTCCTTGAATCGCCCGGTAAATAATAAGCTCTGTCATGTTGTTGGCCATCCCGCAGAGGGCGGAACCGATCAGGAAGACAACCAGCCCGAATATAAAGAACCGTTTCCGCCCGTACATATCGGACAGCTTGCCGAAGATCGGCGTGCCGGCCATTACGGCAACCATGTAGATCGAGGTTACCCAGACAACTTGGTCGAAGCCCTGAAGATCGCGGATAATCGTCGATAAAGCCGTGGCTACAATCGTGTTATCGATGGCGGCCATGAAGATGCCGAGCAGCAGACCGGCCACGACCAATTTGATGTTGCTTTGTTGTGCATTCATGTTAAGAATACTCCTTTTCCATATTCAACTATGTACATATTATTCAAATTTGAATAATTCGGTGGTTATATTGTAGCCGGATTAACAGATGTTGGCAAGATGTTTAATGGCACTGCCTGTCTCTACATTCGGGACAAGAAAAAACAAGGCCAACCCAAAGCTTACGGGATGACCTTGCAATAATAGGGAATCGGCTGCCGGGATACCTTCGCGTCAAGACGCGCTGTTAGCTGCTTCCAGTTAATACTTAACAGTTCATCTGCGGCGATTTGGGATCCAACTGCATAAATTCGATCCGATTGCCGTCCGGGTCCCTGGCCCAGCACTGCCAGTTGAAGTCTTTTCCTTGGACCGGCGGGACGTCGAGTTTCACGCCCTGATTGCGGAGATGTTCCGCGATGCGCTCGATATGTTCCACCTCGAGGCAGAGATGGGAGAATCCGACGGGCCGTTCTACTTGCTCCGGTTTCTGTTGTCCACCGTAAAACAATTCGATAAACTGTCCGTCACGCACCTTAATGTACTCGATCCAGGGTTCACCTTGATCGTTAGGAATATCAAAAGCACGGGTGAAACCAAGAATATCACAGTAAAAATGCAGAGACTTCTCCATATCGGCGACATCGAACGCCAGATGGGCGATTCCTTTAATCATGACAGCATTCCTCCTTGGTATGTATCAACGCTTAAGGATCAGGCGAGTTCATAAATCTATTGTAGCTTATTCTGTATACGCTTCCATATATATTTGAAAAATCGGAGGAATAAAACAATGGAGAGAAAAAGGACCTACCTGTTACGTTCGGTGAAGAACGATAAGGGGCGGTCCTTATTTGTATATTGGATAGCAGCCTACAAACACATGGATTAATGATTGCAAAATGATCGATGTAATTGTTTTCGGTGACTCCAGAAATTAGGCGTCCCTAGCGCCTCTGATGCACCGGAACTTCTTTACGCCCCTGTTTCATGGGCGACTGGCATAAAGGACAGGCCTTGCTCTCCCGATCCCGTGCGCCAGCGGCGATTCTCGCGTTGACTCGCTGCCAGCCTTTGCAATTGGCGCTGGTGCACAGCCACACGTCGACGATCTCCGTTGCAGCGGGTGCAGTCTGATGCTGTAACCTGGGAGCGGAGCCTGATCCTGAACCGATGCGTTGGCTCCTCTGGCTGGCAGTGCTTACCGTTGCCCGCCCAGCGGGTGAAGGCAAGGATGAGCGCTTGGCTGAGGTTGAGGTCTCTATGCGGACCGTACGCTTTGCCGTAAACGTCGATCGCGCCGTTGACCCGCCGCCCTTGCTTGGTATGCTGTTGCCTTGCTTGCTCTGCTCGTCCGTAACGAACACATCGCGGAAGAAGCGGGAAACCTCCGCTTTTCGCCCCCGATAAAAGCCAGGCGAACTGACAATCAATTCATCCCGTGCCCTCGTGATAGCGACATAAGCCAATCTGCGCTCTTCTTCCAGCGCATCCAGCGCCTTATCTTCTTTGTCCGATAGCGGACGCTGATCGTCCCTGCGCTCGGCGTCCAAAGCGGACGTATGCGGCAGAATGCCCTCGCTTGCCCCGATCAGGCATACCGAGGGAAACTCCAGCCCTTTGGATTTATGGATCGTCATTAAGCGGACAGCATCGGCATGTTCGTCCCGTTTCATGGCCGCCATTTCCTTATGAATGATGATCAGCCGATCGACAAATTCGACGAACTCAGCGATATCGCCAAAGCGTTTCGCTGAAGCCTCCAACTCATCCAGACCTTCCTGTATGAATTCCTTATGGAGGGTGATTTCCTGGCGCTCGTCTGCCTCCAGAAACTTGTCATAGAATTGCCGCCTCATTTCCTGTACCGCCTGAAGGGGCTCCATCGCCTTTAGTCCCTTAATGAGCTTTGTGCGATCTCTAATATTCTCGATCTGAAAATCCTTCAGGCCGGGAAAGGATAGAAGATGCGATAGAGGCCCTTTCTTGGGACGCGGAGCATCCTGCTGCCGGATGAAAGCCATGCCTTTATCCCGGTTCATGTACAGCGTATGGAGCATGCCCTCCATGGCCGTGAAATTGCGCCGGTCCAGCGACAGCCGCAGATGGTCCATGAGCGGTTTGACAATCCACTGCTCGTAGAACAGATCTCCATTCTCGTAATGAATGAACGGAATCTCCCGCATCACGAGCTGTTCAAAGATAGCCCGGCTGTTGTTCGCGGTCCGGTACAGAATCGCATGATCGCGGTACTGCTTTCCGTGCTCCCGGACCTGCTCGGTAATATGGGTCAGCAGTTGCTCCGCTTCTTGGTCTGGATCGCCTGGACGAAGATACAGCGGCACGCTGCTGCTCTTGCGGGTCGAACGCAGCTGCTTGGGGCGGCGCCGTTCATTGACGCGGATAATTTCGTTCCCCAGCCCGACGATCGAGGAGAGGGATCGATAGTTGATATCCAGCGTCACCACCTTGGCCCCGGGAAACGTCTGGTCGAATTCCAGAATGAATTCGTTGCGCGCGCCGTTGAAGCCATATATGGTCTGGTCATCGTCACCAACAACCATCAGGTTGCGATGCGGGGCGACCATCTTCTTCAGCAGCTCATAGGGCAGCAGCCCGGTATCTTGAAACTCGTCGACCATCACATAACGGTACCGCCTTTGTAGGGAGGCCAGCAAACCGGGATCCTGAGACAGTAGACGGTGGGACATGACCAGAATATCATCAAAATCCATCTGGCCATGGTCTTCCTTCCACGCTTCATAACGGGCAAAAATTTGCCTTTGCTCGACTTCTGCAGGTGTTTTGACAGGCAGCTCGTCAAGTCCGGTCATACTCATTCGATGGGCAGACCAGAGCGATAGCAGCGTCTCAGCTTCGTAGCTATCCTGCAAGCCCATTTCCCGCAAAATGCGCTTCATAATAAATTGCTGATGCCTGGAGTTGCTTAGGATTTCCTGCCTGTAGCCGCGGGTACGCAGCAAGTATAAGAAGAAGGAGTGGAAGGTTCTTGCCGTTACTTTGGCGGTTTCGCTAGCCCGTAAGCCGGGAAGCGCCATGATGCGTTCCTTCATCTCGGCTGCCGCCTTGGATGAGAAGGTGACAAGCAGGATGGAAGACGGATCGATCTTCTTGGCCGCAATGAGGTAGCCTGTCCGGCTGACCAGCACGGAGGTCTTCCCGGAGCCGGCGCCTGCAAGCGTAAGCAGCGGTCCTTGCGTATGTCGTACGGCTTGGATTTGGGCGCGATTCAGCAGCAGCCCCTGTGATTCCAAGCCGCGAAAAAAAGCCGCATCCGGCGCGTCATCGCTGATCAGGTCCTGGCTGTTCTCGAAGGAAGCCAGCTTGGCAAACGGAATATCCTGACGCTCTCCGCCGTATGGGCGTTTATAGAAGGGTATGGATGTCATGAAATTCACCAATCATTTCGTATTTCGATTATCGTCCTACCAGTTTACCGGATTCTCGGAGGTCTGGCAAAGCGCAGGATATGGATAAGAACCATGGGATGCGAAAACTTATGAATTCATAATGTGAATTTCAGAGGCGCACGCCAGAATTGAGCTGATTTGCTCCGACTCGTTTAGCCTGCCAGATCCGCGGATACGAACCAACTTTCCCTCTGAGGAAAGTGTTATATTCTTTAGGAATATTTGTTAGAAGAGCGAAGAAGAGAAGAGACATGTTCAAGGAGGAATCTTATGCTGGTTGTTATTGCTATTCTGCAGCTCATAATGATTGGGATCTTGCTGAACATCAACGGGAAGCTGAAGCCGCGCGACTATATTGCTGAAGCGATGGAGAGGGATCGTCTAATACGGGAGGAGCGGGAGAGAAAGCAGCAAATGGAGCAATGGTCACATGAGGCAAGTGCTAGCAGCGCGGATCATTCATGACCTGAATCATTTATATGGATAACAAAAATCCCGGGCTCGAAATGAGGGAAGTCCGGGATATCTGTTGCCTCTATGTGATATTGTACATGGCGCGTACTGCTCCCTGTGGTGCACGGCGTGTAAATCCTGGGTAGGCTTGGATGGCTGGCAACCATTATTCAATGTCAGCACGCCTCTAGAAACATATGGCATTCGCCAAAAGACCATCACTCGGTCCAATTCCACAATCGCACTTCCCCGACCCGCAGGTCGCGTACCCAGGATACCTCGCGCAGGGTCAGCAGCTCCTTTACGGGCCCGGTTATGACAGCACCATAGAGATGAATGCCGTTTTGCTCCACATAAGCTAAGGAAGCGTCTATGTCTACGAACGGAGCCACCCGACTCGCAATAAGCTCGTACTCCTGCAGAAGCCGCAACGATTTCTTGAATTGCTCGTTCCGCAGCTCCCCGTCCCCATAGGTTTCTACTGAAGGATAATGTCCGCCACTGGACACGACTTTGCCGAACCAACCTCTTTTTTCTTCCTTATAGGAGGTCACGGTCAAATCGTCATGATGCCAGACGGGAGAAGCTGGAAAGCCGACGGGATGGATGATCACTTCGTCTTCGCTGCCGAATCTCATATCAGGCCCGGTATCCACTGCAAACCAGACGGCCTCCATATTCCGGTTCTCGAACTGCTTGAGCAGCTCGTCAGTCGAGAAGAAGCGGTTAAACGATACATAAGCCTCGGCCACAGTGCCCTCCGGCAGTTTTTCAAGCCTGGACCATTCCCCGCTCTTGGTGGAAGAGGAACCCGCCTTGGCTTCCTTTAGCTCTTCCTTGTTATTTTCCTCTTGGCTTGCAGAAGAAGTCTCCGATTTATCTTTTGGACGATAGAAAATCTGTGATGTACCCGAGCTGCCTTCTTTCCAATCCATTTCGACCGACGGCAGCCCAAACAGGAAGTTTACGGTGTATTTACCGACGGTAACCCGTTCGCTCCCCACTTGTTTGAGCATATCCCCGTACATTTCCTGACTGAAGAAGGTTTTGCCCTGACTGTTGAGTGGAACATCTACGTTAGGTTTGGAGATCGATATGGCGGAAGCAATGGCATCCCGATATTTATCGTTTCGGTTCGGATCACCGACACCGTAAAACAACGCCGTAATGATGGAGCTAATGATCGTTATAGCCAGAAACGCCGATATCACCGTCAGCGTATTGGAGATCCGGGCTCTCCATTTGCCCCTGCGCACGATTCGCTTTTCTTTCTTGGGCGAGAGGCCGGTCTGATCGTCAGCGCGCTTGTGCATAGCGCTATTAGAATTAGAGTTTGTGTTATCCATCATTTCATCCAGGTAAGCCTGGTATTCTTCCAGCTTTTCCATTTCCCGCTCGACTTCGATTTTTTCCTCGTCACTCAAATTGCCATCTGCGTAATCTTTCAGTCGCTGCTTGAATTCTTCGCTCATAACGTTCCGTCCTTTCGTTTCATTTCCCGCAGCCGCTGCCTGGCCCGAAATAACGTGATTTTGATATGGGATAAGGTGATGCCCATAATATCCGCCGCCTCCTGGTATGAGAATTGATGAAAATCCACCAGAAGCACCGCTTGCCGCTGCTTCTCCGGAATATCGGTTAACATTTGCCCGATTTCCCTTTGGGCTTCTTGCTGAAGCAGGATGTTCTCCGGGGTATTGCGGTCGATCATCTGATCGAAAAAAACAGCGTCCCTCACGATGCTGCGGCTGGCCTTCCGCTGATAATCCACATAAGCGTTATGGGCAACCCGAAATAGCCATGGCTTGATTCGTTCTTCCTTCCAATCCTCGAGATACAGATATGCCCGGTAAAAGGTTTCCTGTACCAGGTCTTCGGCCGTATGGTGATCGTAAGAGAGGGAGTACAAGTAACGATAAACGTCTTTCACGTAATATTGATAAATCGATTCCAGACTGTTCAGTTTCATGTCCTCCCCTCTAAGTAACACACGTTTAACCAGGGCATAAAGTTACAGTTAGGCTGTGAAAAAATGAAAAGGGGCTTTAACCCCGTAAACCGCAAAAGCAAAAGCCCGCCAGGTGAGCGGGCTTCCGATAGAATATGAAGTGCAGTAGAAATGGGGGTTACCGTAAACGGTGGGACTCACGCGTTGTGCAGCATCGGAAATCACTTGCTATTCTTGTCTATGTAGGTCATCAGCGTTTTGTATTGCTTGCTGTCTTTTTCGGCATAGTCCAGTGCTTTTTTTCCGGACGCGTCTTGGATGGAGGCATCCACTTTGTGCTGGTTCAGCAGCTTGTCGATGAAAAAGTCATTCTTGTGGATGACAGCCAGATGAAGCGGTGTCTGACCATCGAAATTTGGCAGGTTGTAATCAAGCTCACCAGCTTTTCCGTCCATATGTACAAACGGGTCGTAGAGGGAGGAATCGCCGTTTAGAATCAAATAGTGCAGCAGGCCGTTGCCGGTTGCTTCGTCTTGGGAATACAACTTCGCTTCACCGGCAGCGATAACAATATAAATCTTTTGCATATTCAATTCGCCGTTCACTTCGATCAGCTTGCCAAGGTTTTTCACCAAAGGGCGTTCTTGAGCAGGTGCTCCTTCGGACTCGGAAGGCGTAGTCGGGCCAACCGGGATTGCCTCTCCATTTGAGGATTTGGGAATAATCCCGATCTGATCGGCACCAACAGAGCCGACCTGATATCCAAGCGCTTCCGAGAAGTCCCGGACAGGGACATAGAGCTTGTTCTGAATGACAACGGGGGACTCGGACAGCTTGGCCTCCGAACCGTTGACCAGGATCTTGGAATGGGACGGTACGGCCTTCAGATAAACGGCAGCGCCAACAACCGTACCGGCTGTCAGTGCCACGCCGACGATCGCGCCGAGTGCAAAAGCAGGAATAGAAGAGAAACGTTTTTTCATAATATCCTCCCATGGCGGTATATGGACTTTTACACCATTATATACCAATGCAGCGTTACCTCAATTGAATATCCGGATCCAACACGATAATTCGCTGTTCATTTAGCGCGGTGTGTAGCAGTTCATCCTTCAGTTGCCTTCCCAGTACTGATCTTCGCTGATGCCCATCGTATCCAGAATGCGCAAGTGCTGTTCCTGCACCTGCTGCGGCTGGGTCTGGAGTGTCTTCCGAAGCACCTTGGCCCTTTGAATTCCATCTTCAAGACTCGCCGCAACGCCTTGTTCATCGGCCAATTGAAGCATCAATTCCTTTGTTGCCATTTCTTAAAGAAGCGCCGAGTCATCAGGAAGGGGCGCGGTGCTATGCGCGAGGTTATTCTTATAGGTGGTTAAATTGGTATGCGTGATGTAGGTGGAACCGACTTGAATCAGCGCCTGTCCGTTCATATTGTCGTTCATGCCATGATTCTGGCCTGAGCGATCCGAAGCATCCGTAAAGAAGAGTATAATGCTTACCGTCAGGACGCTTGCCACAGCGATGCTGAGAATAGTGATATATTTACGGTTTATTTTCATGCTGTCATTCCTCCTGGCATGAATATATATAATTGCTTAGATACTAATATAGACGTTTCGTCAGCCTGAAAGGTTCTAGAGAAATGCGAAAAAAAAACGCCTGAAGGCACAAGATATAAGTGCTTTCAGGCGCAGAAGTTGCATGATGATGGAATAACAGGCTTCACGTTGAAGCTTACTTACGAAGCAGTCGGGTCTTATGCGCATAGATAATCGCTTTGTCCGCGAGAAAGGCAGCGTAGAGGAGCAGGAAGACCGAATAAGGAAATCCGGTACCGTCCAGGCTGGGAACCAACCATTCAGCGGCAATAAAATACAGCAGGGTCAGCAGCACGGGGAGCTGCCGTTTCAGGTGGTATTTCCAAACCGACCAGATGACGCCGGCAGCCCCGGCAAACAGCATGATGAGACGGACGGCATCCAATGCGGATTGCACGACCTTTCTGGCTTCCTCATTTCCGATCGCATCCGCATATTTGGAGGTGCGGCCGGCAAATATGCTCCGGAAGAGATGAACCAAAGGGTTGCCTTCGATGTATCTCGATTCGAGCCACAGCGAGGCAAGGTTCCACGGACCGGACATATACATCAAACGATTGAAAAGCGGGATGTTCAGCCACCATGGGGACAAGATGAGCAAATAACCCGCACTAATAAGAATGAGTCCGCCGGTTACAATTTTGACCGGACTGCGGTACTTGATCCAAAAGGCAATGAACAATACCGGGTACAGCAGCGCCTGAAGGTTGTAGCAAGCCATAAGCGCCGTAAGCGCGCCGGCAGCCGCGTACCAGCCGGCCTGCTTCAATTCAAGCGCTCCGATGACGGCGCAGACCAGAAGAAGCATTAAGGTCTGCATGGTCGTATCCGGCAGAATCAGCCGGACGGCGCCGTAAGCCGGCCAGAATAGCGCGTAGATCATGCATGACAGAAAGGCGATTCGCGTATTAAACATGTAGCGGGACAGCACAAAAACCAAGTAGACGGAAAATGCATGGAAGAGACATTGGAGCAGCTGGTAGGCAATCAGGGCAGCATCCATGCTTCCGAACAAGGCGGTAAGTCCGGCAATCATAAGCGGCACACCGGGCATAACGCTGGAGGCATGTTCTTCCAGGTCTCCACCGGGGTGGCTGATCATGGCCGCACTTTGGATATATCGTTCTTCGATCACGCTGCTTATGCTCGGGGAACGTTCATGAAGACCGGTAAGAACCAGCAGACATGACATAACCAGAACGGCTGCAATCAGTACCAGCAGCATCCTTCGCTGCACACGGTTTAACGTCCATATGGAAAACAAAGGGTCCACTCCACTCTGTAGATAATCTCTAGGGTTCAAATCAGAATTCATACTCTTATATATTAAAGAATAAGCAGTGAAATAAAAAGACTCCGCCAAAACGGAGCCCATAAGTTCAAGTTACGCTGCAGCGACAAGGTCAGTCCCACTATTAAAAGCCGCTGTGATACTTATCGTTACTGGATGAACGATCCTTTGACGTCCCGTCCCGCTGCTTCTCTTCCTGGCGCTCCAGCCTGGCGTCTTCCATTGGAATCGGGTCCACATGCTGCTCACTCTCGTGCATATCGAACAGGCTTTCTTGTTCCGTCGGGTATTGTTCAGGGTGATCCATGTTGCCGGGACCGTTGTGAAGCGGAAGATCCTTTTTCTTGTCAGCCACCGTTTCTCACCTCATTTATCGTTGTGATACTACCTTTATACCTTATTTGGGGAAGTATCAAACATGAAGAGGTGATAAAGGGGAGGGGATAGGTTTCTTTAAGACGTCTCCGAACTGGCTGCAGGCTGCTGCTGCGCTTCTGCCTTAAGTCTTAAATAACGGATAAACAGTTCAACAAGCTCCGAATCGAATTGCGTGCCCGAGCAGCGGAGCAATTCTTCAATTCCCTCCTCGAAGGTTTTCGTTTTCTGGTAAGGCCGTTCCGTTGTCATCGCGTCAAAGGAATCGATAATGGTCAGCATCCGGCACAGCTTGGGGATTTGGCTGCCCTTGAAGCCGTGCGGATATCCACCGCCATCATATCTTTCATGGTGCAATTCGATGTAAGGGACCAGTTCCTTGAACTTCTCGTTCGTTTCCGCAATGCGTTTCCCCCAGCTGACATGCCGTTTGACTGTTTCCCATTCGCCGGCCGTGAGCTTGTCCCGTTTGTTCAAGATCCCCCAAGGAATCTCAAGCTTGCCGATATCGTGAATGAGTGCGCCGAGTACGAAATTGCGTCGCTCCACACTATCAAGCTCGAGCACTTCGCTGATGTCCATGGCATAGCGGAACACCCGTTTGGAGTGTTTGAACGTATCCACATCTTTATACAAGAACAGCTTCAGCTGCTGCTCGATATCGCGGACGTCTTCCGCGAAGTCGATCTCGGATTCTTTTTCGGCGCCGCTTCCGTATACATGCACATTATTCTTACCCTGCTTCTTGGCATAGTACAGTGCCTGATCGGCAAGCTCGACAAGCTGTGACTTATCATGGATGTCAATCCGATAGGACGCAACACCAGCAGAGAAGGAGAGACACCCGGAGGGAAAAATCTCGACGCCGTCAAAATAGGTATCATTCAGTTTTTTGCGGAGCCTGTTAATGAAGGAGCGTGCTTTATTGTCATCGTAACCCGGCATGAGAATCGTGAATTCCTCGCCGCCGAAACGGGAGGCTACCACCTCGGCCATTTCGGATTCTACCTTGAGGTAATTGCCGAGAAATCCGAGCAGCATGTCGCCTTTCAGGTGTCCGAATTGATCGTTGTATTTTTTGAAATCATCAATATCGATCATGGCCAGCGACAATGGCGTTTCATTCACTTTGGCCTTCTTGATTTCGTCTTCCAGCAAACTTTCGAAATAACTGTGATTATAGAGGCCCGTCCGTTGATCTTTAATTGCTTTTTCCTGTACTTCGTTATACATCGTGAACAGCTGTTTAAAGGAATACGAGAGCATCACACTCAGGCCTATGAATAGGGTGAGGCCGAATACGCCGTTATGCACGATAAGAACGGAGAGGACCAGCGACAGTATAAGCGTACTCAAATAAACGAGCAGGGTGTCTTTAATGAAGGACTTCAGAATGTCGTATAAAGATCCCCGATATAATAAGTAATAATAAAATCCAAGCAGAAAAACGTTAATAATGAAATAGACGAGCAGGGCGCCAAGATAAGCCCCAAAATGATCATTGATGATGGGGCCCGATTGTCCTCCTGCTGCCTTAAAAACAAGCGAGGAACCAACGATCATGAGTGTGTATATGGAGAAGTTAACAAAATGCTTCCAAAAAGGGATCTTCCTGTCATATATTGCTGTTGCCAGAGTATTGAATAGGATTACCGAAAGAGCAAAGGGGGCGCCATATATAAATATGCAAGCTAAATAAACAGAGGAATCCATAGATTGCAAATTACCCTCAGGCGGAAGCTGGAAGGTGAAATAATTTAATATTAGGGCGGCGCCTAACATTGCATAAACCCATACCCACTGTGAAGGAGAGTAGTGTATAAATTCTCCTTGATGTACTAGTAGAAAGGTTATACAGCCCATAAGTGAAACGAACACAAAATACAGCTGTCCCGGAAGTTCCCTGGAAATCTTAGGACGCTTGAATATGGACATAACGGTTTCTCCTCAATTAAAAAGCATGGTGTATTCTCCACATTTTAAGATATATTGCGTCTCAAAACAACGAAAAAGATGTAAAAAAACAGGCTGAGCATTCCAGCCTGTTTTTTTAGGTGCTTATGTTATCCCAATCTGTATCCGGAAGTCAGAGCGACAACAACGGAAGCAACGATGATCGCATTCAATACGATACGGGAATACTTAATTTTATTAGTTTTTGTCATAGTTCTCCCTCCTTTCCAGGTGGTATGATGTATGATTAATTCTGCGGTTCAGCATGTTCAGTCGTATCGGATTTGCGCATTAAGGTTTGAACAGGGGTATTCTTCCCGGAAGTCATTAGATGGACGATGTAGAAGAATATACCGATGTTCATGATAATATCTCCGATACTGATTACCTGCGTTCTTGGATAGGGTGGAGATAACGGAATGATGTCACCAAGAAGAGACAGGCGGGTAGAGGCGTCCATAAGATAGTGCTTGGTAGTAGCTGTGGCATCCATTAGCATGTCCACATAAATGGGATCCAGCACGGATGCTGCGCTCATGGAAACAGGCATTCTGCCACCGTTCACTGCCATGACAAGGAAATTCAGAAAGACACCTGCCAAGATGCTGCCAAAACCTTTCTGATCCCGGTTTATCCAGAGAAAGATCATGCCGGCAACGTAGATGAACATAAAGACGTAGCCGCTTGCGGCTGCCAACCAATCAGAGTTCACTTGAAAGCGGAATATCAGCAGCTGCACAATCAGGAGTATGGGGAAGATTAGGCCGCCCTTCAGACGAATCTTACTGAATTGCTGCAGTCCATGACGGAGTCCGCCACGTATCAGTCCGACAATTAACCCGAGTATAATGCCGTCAAATACCATGATAGAATTCCTACTTTCATAGTTCATTATCTCTGTAATTAAGATAGTTCGACAGCGAGTTGGTAATTCCTTCAACAAAAATAAAATTTTATGAAGAAAATTAGAAGGCCGGATAAAAAGCTTGTCCCTTCCTGTATGAATGTAATGATTTATGTATATTATAGCAGATTAAAAGGATAAATCTTCCTACTTTTTTCGTGTTTCTGTTGCAGAAAAGAGCAAATTATCGAACTTTACATACCTATGGGGGGTATAGTAAAGTTAAATGGTACAATATTATATGATAGGAGGACGACAGCATGAAACAAGTGACATTGACAGTGGAAGGCATGTCCTGCAACCATTGCGTGAACTCGGTGGAAGGCGCGCTGAAGAATGCGGGAGCTTTTGGTAAAGTCGATCTTGCATCCAATACAGTGGCCGTCGAATACGACGAAACCAAGGTCAGCCTTGAAGCATTGAAAGAAGCGATTGAAGAGCAAGGCTACGATATTGTGTCCTAACGAAAGATTCCCTAGAACAATCCAAAGCCGCGAGCTTTGGCTAAAATAGGAGCCGGCTGCTGAAGCGATCGACAGCAAGCCGGTTTTTTTGCGCTGCCATCACCTCACGCGTGAACTTGCACTGCTCAAGCCTAAGTTTCATAATAGATGAAACAATTCTTTCAGAGCCTAAGGAGTGGATACCCCGATGAATGATACCCTATCACTTCTGATGAACCATCGATCGATTCGTAAATATTCGGATCAGCCCGTGTCCGAGGAGCAGCTTAGGGCAGTCGTGGCAGCAGGTCAGATGGCATCAACCTCAAGCAACGTCCAGGCATACAGTGTGATTGCCGTTACCGATCCAGATAAGAAGCAGCGGTTGGCCGCTTTAGCGGGAAATCAGGCGTATATTGTGGAATGCCCGGTATTTCTGGTGTGGTGCGCGGATCTGTATCGTTTGAAAAAAAGCACAGAGGCGCACGTGGTTGATCAAGAGACGTATGAAGATTCGACCGAGAATTTCATCGTGGCCACGGTGGATGCCGCTTTGGCTGCGCAGAATGCCGCGATCGCCGCGGAATCGCTTGGTCTTGGCATCGTGTATATAGGAGGTGTCCGTAACGCCATTGCCGAGTTCTCCGAGGCTTTGGAACTGCCGGAGCTGGTCTATCCGGTATTTGGCATGTGCATGGGCTACCCGGATCAGGAGCCGGGGCTTCGTCCTCGGCTTCCGGTGGAGGCTGTTTTGCACCGCGACAGCTATCATCGCGAGGCTACAGAGGAAGTGAAGAACTACGATCGAACCTCTTCCGAATATTTGTCCCAGCGTACCCATGGCAAAAACAACACGCCATGGTCGGCGCTTATGGCTAAACGCCTGGCAGAGCCGGTAAGGCTGCACATGAAGGACTTCCTGAAAGGGAAGGGCTTTATGGGGCGTTAGACATGAATAGAGAAAGCCGGTACGGCGCTCTCGTAAATCAATAGAGAGAGGCGGGTACGGCTGCTCTCGTGGGAATACTCCGGAGGGCACGGCTCAAGGAACTTAGCCATGTCTCGGAACCAATCCCACGCCAGCGGGCTTCGGAACCAAGCCCGGCTGGCGTGGGATTGGTGCGTGGAAGGCGAGCAGTGCACCATAAGTTTGCGCCGTAGCTTCCAGCCGCGCAGTGCTCCGTAAGTTTGCCGTAGCTTCCAAGCCGCAAGCCGGAACGAGTTGCGGCCCGGCAGTAACAGTATCGGACCGCAGATCCGTTATTTTCGCTATGGGCTCGTTTTTGCCGGATCTATCGGACACACGTTCCGTTAAGTAGCGTATAATCCGAAAAATGAGAGCCTTATTCGGTGAATAACGGACCTCATGTCCGCCACCATTCGAGAAATGGTGCTTTTGATCAAAATAAGGTCCGCTGAGTCCGCTAAAATGTGCAACTATTTTGTACATCGTGCGCACGGTTCCCTGTACGCACGATGCGTGGTTCGGGGCATGCTTGGATGACTGGCCGGCGCTAAGCGTGCCGCCATGTACGACGCTTGAACGTAGGTCATAACACAGAAACGGGGCTGTCCCAAAAGGTCATGAAATACGGACCAAGGGACAGCCCTTTTTCAGTGGTCTCCTTTTATATGGAGATTGCTGATCAGGATGACATGTGTCGGCAAATCCATCTTCTCCGTATGCTGAACCCAGTCTGATCTATTTGCCAATGCCCTGCTGACGGTATTGTCCGGGCGTGATCCCTTCAAGCTTCTTGAACATTCGATTGAAGTAGGGAGGCTGATATCCTGCGGCTTCCGCAATCTCATGAATGCGAAGATCCGTGGTCAGCAGCAATTCTTTACAGCGGTTCATGCGCACGGTTGTCAGATAGTCTATATAATTCGTGCCCGTCATCTGCTTAAACGCTTTGCTCAGCTGGGATACGCTGACACCGGCTTCCATGGCCATGGTATCCAGGGACAGGTCTTGCATCCCGTTTTGCTCGATTTGCTCCAGTACGTTTTCGACCAGCGATTTCATGGAACTGTTGAAATTTTTTGTTAACTGATCGAGGTAGGGTTCGATGATTTCTTTCTGGAACCAGGTCACGCAGGCCTTCGGGTCGCGAAGCAGGGACAGCTGTTCCTGCAGATTGGAGAAATTGTACACCTGATATGGATTTAAGCCAGCCTGCAGCATAGACCGATGAACGCTTGTGATTAACCGCATGAGGCCATGGTGGACATGCCACTCCGAGCCACCCCCGGCTTGAAGCGCCGTTACGAAGCGGCTCAGGGAACGCAGCGCATCCCCCTGAAGCCCAAGATTCAAGGTGTGAATGAAATCCTGCTCCAACTCCAGCGGAAAGTCGATCCAGTCGTTTTTCTGGGAAAGCACGGTTTCTGCTTCCAGCAGCTGACTACCTGCATCAAAGGACCGGTAATGCAGCGCCCGCTTGGCCTGTTCGAGAATATGGGGAACATCGGTCCAGGTTGAGCTTGGTCCTCCCAAGACGATGGTTGCCGACATGCGGAGCGTATCGCGCAAAGCCCGCATGATCTGATCGCACAGCTCCCTCATCAAACGCGACTGTTCATCGGCTTGATGGGAAGCCGGAACGATCAAGATGACGCCGAAGGAGCCATCGAAGAAATTGATGGGATGCATATATGCGCTTATGTCCTCCGCCAGCTCCTGGATCACGTTCAGAGCGGCATAGGTGAGAAGATGCTGATCGTTTTCCGTCAGAGGCGTCCGATCCTCCCCGTGAGTATGCTGCTGAAGCACGATGGCCGAGAACTGTTTATGGGTAATGTCAAGATCCATCTCTTGCAGCTTAAGCACGTATTCGGACTCCGTCAGGTGGGCGGCTTGTCCACTCAAAAATTGATTGATATAAGCCTCCCTGATCGCGGGCAAGGATCGCTTCCATTGGCTTTGAAGCGTATCATGCGAGAACCGGTACTGCTTCCACTCGTGTTCAATATAATCAAGCTCATTATATCGCGAGCTCGGTTTGGCCTGATCACCGCCAATCATATTCAGCATCTTGCTTATAGGACGATACATGCTCTTAGAGGCAAACCAGCTCACAGCCAGTGATGCCGCAAGCGCAAAAGCAAAGCAAATCAGAATGATATGGGTGTACGGCTTCGTTGGAGCGATGATCTTGGATTGCGGCGTGCCTGAAACATAGGTCCAATTTTGTTGCATTTTTTCGAATTGAACGGTATTCACCAGCAACACATCCTGGTCGACCGGAACCTTCAACCGCAAATGATTCGCACTCCGGACATTCTCCGGAAGCTTCAGCTGTTCCTGAATCGCACTCATCGCCTTCGGCATGTTGCGGCTCATGCCCGACTCCCCGATGACGTGACCATGGTCGTCCAGCAGGAACGAGAGATTCTCGCTATTGCGAATGACGTGCAGCTTCGACGGATCAATATAGATGACGATCGCGCCATAGGGCGTATGACCGTTGAAGGGAAGTCGCATGACGAGCGCGTGGGAAGATTTATCCTTGTTAAAAGGCCGCTCCAGGTCATGGACCCAGAACATGTCCGAATCTCCTTCCATGAGCTTGTTGAAGCTTATCGCATCCTGTTCCTGATCCAGCGTCCGCAGGCCGAGATCAGGCTCCATGATTTTATTTTGCTTTTTGATATAGAGATAGACCTGATCCACCAAGGGATCGGCATTCCCCACCAGGTTGAGCGTACTGAACAGCTCGTTTGTCTCCTCGACATTCGATACAAAGTCCATATCCGACAACGAAGGCTTGAAATGGGGCTTCACCACCATATTGAGGGCGTAGTGGACCAACTGGGTAAATTGCTCGTCTACTTGTCTCGCAGCGTCAACCAGGGCTTCTTCGTTCCGCTGCTGATATTGGTTAATCATATGCTGGTTGCCCACATAAAGGTAAACGGCCGTAATGGCCGAGATGGGGAGGCATGTTAACAACACGGCAAGCGCGATGCTTCTCCAATACATAACACCTTTGAAAACGGATTCAGGATTCTGTTGCCTCATTACGTTAACCCCCTGTTGGCATAGACAAATCAAAGGCTTGATCGAAGCGAGCCGGTAAATGATTACATACTATCATAGCGAATGAGTGGATGAGTTGAAAAGATCATATCTTCCTAATTGAGGTTGGGTCAACGTTATCGATTAACCGAATCGGACGTTTATTCGTCGTGGAAAAAAAGTGCAATACGAGGAAACGAGAATATCCTCCATGCCGTAGATACCAAGCATTTCCTTGTGTTGCGTATTGAACGGAGGGGGATTGGGAACGGCGGAAAAAAAGTGGAATTGCAGGGAATCTTGCAACCGTTTACATTAGGACTACATTCCGTGAACGGTATGTTGAACGAGATGACAAGGCTGAAAGTGAGGGAGTATCGATGAAAGCACAAGAAACCGTTCAGTCGGCAAAAGGAAGCGGGAGCCCCCCCATTCCCGTGAGATCCAAAACGAAGTGGGGGCGGATATGGTCGGATGTTGTGCGCGACAAGTATTTGTACGTGCTGGCCTTGCCGGGTCTGATCTTTTTTATCATTTTCAAATATATTCCGATTACGAATCTCGTAATTGCCTTCCAGGAGTATTCTCCATACTTTGGGGTGCTCGGAAGCCCCTGGGTAGGGTTTGAGCATTTTACCCGGTTTTTCTCCAACCATGATTTCTGGATGCTGCTGCGTAATACGCTGGCGATCAGTTTTCTGAGCCTGATTTTCTTTTTCCCGGCACCAATCATTTTATCTTTGATGCTGAATGAAGTGCGGAACTCCTTCTATAAGCGGACCATTCAATCCCTGGTGTATATCCCCCATTTTTTATCCTGGGTATTGATCTACGGTCTAACCTACCTCATGTTCTCGCAATCGGAGGGCTTGTTTAATAAGTGGCTCATCTCCATGGATTGGGAGACAATCGATATTCTCTCCAACCCGAACTATTTCTGGGGTATGCTGACGGGACAATCCATTTGGAAGGAAGTCGGGTGGGGGACCATCATCTTTCTCGCGGCTATCGCTGGAGTGGACCCGCAATTATATGAAGCAGCCGTCATGGATGGTGCGGGCCGAATGAGACGGATGTGGCATATTACCCTGCCGGCGATGCGCAACGTGATCCTGATTCTGTTGATTCTCCGTCTGGGAACGATTCTGGATACGGGATTCGAACAGATTTATCTGATGATGAATGCACCTGTTACCAATGTAGCCGAAGTGTTCGATACCTATGTATACCGGGTAGGGATTCGGCAGGGTGAGTTCAGCTACAGTACGGCCATCGGATTGTTCAAATCGATTGTCGGCGTCATCCTGGTGGTCACGGCCAACCGGTTGGCGAGACGGTACGGTCAAGAAAGCTTGTACTAGAGGATGGGCGAAGAGACAAGGAGGAGTAAAACATGCATGAGAAAGGATGGAAAACCAGGCTGTTCGGGTTTGTGAATAACGGACTGCTGCTGATCATCGGTTTGGCAACGATATTTCCGATTTACTATACCGTTATTTTGTCGTTTACCGATCCGGTGGAATATTATCAACGAAGCTTGATATTATGGCCCCGGGTTTGGACGTTGGATGCTTACAAGCATTTACTGTCCAACGGATTGTTTGTCACCTCGATTTCCGTGAGCGTGTTCCTGGCTACGGTTGGCACGCTGCTCAGCCTGCTCGTTACCGGGGGCTTGGCTTATGCGGTGTCCCGCAAACGCCTTCGGTTTCGCAAGGCCATCATGATTATGATCTTAATCACCTTTCTCTTCACGCCGGGATTGGTGCCGCTGTATTTGGTGGTCCGCAATGTGGGACTCATTGACAGCGTCTGGTCGCTGATCCTGCCGAGCTTGACCAGCGCATGGTATGTGCTGCTCATGAAGGGATTCTTCGACAGCATTCCGGAAAGTCTGGAGGAAGCCGCGATGATCGACGGCTCGAATGATATCGGCGTATTCTGGCGAATCATTCTGCCGTTGTCGCTGCCAGCGTTAGTGGCGTTCGGATTGTTCTTTGCGGTCGGCTATTGGAATACGTATTTCAACGCACTGATGTTTATTAACGATCAGAAGATGTGGCCGCTGCAAGTATTGCTGCAAAATATGCTTGTGGACCCAACAACGATGGGATCGGGGAGCGGCGGCGGATTCGCCTTCCAAGTGAACCGGCCTGTCCCAACAGAAACGTTGAAGATGGCGGCGGTCGTGATTGCAACCGTTCCGATCATGTTAGTGTATCCATTCCTGCAGAAGCACTTCGCCAAAGGAGCGATGGTAGGCTCTGTCAAGGAATGATCCGATATACGGTCTAACTGCCATCATGATCAGTTAGATGAGATGTAAATTAAAAGGGAGGTCTAATGATGAAAAAAATGGAAACCAAGCCGGGCAAGTCGTTTTTAAAAATGTCGGGGGTGCTGCTCTTGGCAAGCTCGCTCTTGCTTAGCGCATGCGGCAGCCGAGACGGAAGTGCACCGAGCGATAACGGAGGCGGAACAGACAGCAGTGAACCAACCAGCATTACGATACAGACCCTGAATTATGCCACCGAATTCATAGACAACACCAATGTACTATGGAAAGAGCTTGAGAAACGCACCAATACCAAGCTGAATATTACGTGGCTGTCGCCGTCCACCGCCGAAGAGAAGATCAATGTCATGCTTGCATCCGGCGATCTACCGGAGGTTACTTTCGTGGAGACGATGCAGAACCCGCAGCTGCAGAAAATGCTGAAGCAGGGTGTCTTCTGGGATCTGACTCCGTTTCTTAAAGACTATCCGAATTTGAACCGCGAAGAACTGAAGGAAATGTGGGAAATCACCAAGGTGGATGGCAAGAACATCGTTATTCCTCGTTATTATCCTAGCTATGGCGGCGGCGTGTTCCCGATGATCCGCAAGGACTGGCTGGATGCCCTTCAGCTGGAAACGCCGAAAACGCTGGATGAGTTCCATAACGTGTTAAAGGCTTTTAAGGAACAGGATCCGAATGGTAATGGACAGGCGGATGAGATTCCATATGCCGCAAATCCGGGGGCTCTCGCTTATATTTATAATATATTTAATGAAACGCAAGGGTCCTGGAAGCTTCAACCCGATAATACCCTGACTCCGATTATGACATCGGACGAGTCCAGGGAGGCCATGCTGTGGATCAAACAGGCTTATGACGAGGGTTTGTTCCCCAAAGACTTCGCCATCATGAAGTTCTCGCAGGTGATGGACACGATGCGAAGCGCCAAGGCAGGGGTAGGGGGCATGTCCATGAACCATGCCTGGGTGACCGGCGAAGCCGTGAAAGGTGTTGACCCTAAGGCGGATTTGATGCCACTTGCTTACTTGGAGAATGCAAACGGGGTGAAGTATACGCCTTCAGGATCGCCGTACTATGGAGTGTACCTGATTCCGAAGAAAGTGCCGGAGGCGAAAGTAAAGAAAATCCTCGAGTTTTTCGATTATGGCTATAGTCAAGAAGGCAATGAGATGCTGACCTACGGAATCGAAGGTGTCCATTATAATGTGGAGAACGGGAAGAAGGTTGCAACGCCGCAGGCCGCCGTGGATAAGACGGGAGACGGCAACTTGAACAATATGATTCACCTCGTCAGTGATGATATGGCCATCAGCGCGGTAGGGATGCCGGATGAAGTATATGAGCGGAACGTAGAGATTGTCACAGAGCGCAAGACGGTCAAGGTTCCGAATCCTTCGGGAGAGCTGTATTCGGAAGCCTATAACAAATACTATCCCGAGATTTCCAAGAAGGTGGAGGATATGCGGGTCATGGTCATCACGGGCAAAGAACCGGTTGAATCGTACGATAAACTGATCGAAACGATCAAGAGTGATCCAAAGATGAAGGAAATTACAGACGAGATGTCAAAGGCATATCAGGAGAAGTACATTAAATAATGAAATCCAAAACCACAATGCTGCAACTTGCATTGTGGTTTTTTGGCGTGAATAACAGGAAAAGCCCCTCCATGTTATATTTCTGATGTCTAATATTATACATCCTATAATTTTACATTAAAGCATAAAATATTACATGAGGGGAGGATATAAAGTCATGGAAACGAAGGAAGGCATAAAGTTTAATATCGAGCAAGAACGGCATAAGCTTCATAAGATGAAGCAGCGGTATCGTGATTTTAATCATCCTAAAGTCCTCGGTCAATCGATCGTGCTTGATGAGTTGATTAATCAATATAACCGATTTCTTAAAGAAAACAAGCCGATTGCGTAAACAACCGACTTAAAGCTGAATGAAGATTCTTTTTATAGATCGTAAAGTCTCGCGGCGTTCTCATAAAAAATCCTGCGAGCCTCGGATATGGACAGCCCCTGAAGCTCCGCCCATGCCGCAGCCACAGCAGCCGTCATCCGAGGATGGGTCATCTGTCCGGTGAACGGACCTTCGAACGGCCAAGGACCATCGGTTTCGGTCATGACGAGATGATCCGGATACCTACATGCCATATCATGAATTTCTTCCTCATAGAGGATGTCAGGCGTGAAGGAAATATAGTATCCGTTACCGGCCATCCGCTGCAAGGTGTCACGGGAGCCCTTGAACCAATGGAAATGGGCACGAGTGACGCCGTATTTCTCGAGCAAATCACATGCGATATCCGCATCTTCATATACAGCGTGCAGAATCACCGGTTTATGATGCTTTTTAGCAAATGCTATAAATTGCTCCAATAGATAGGCGTAAGGGCGGTTATCCCAAGGTCGGCCCTCCGATTCAGCCTCCAGCCTGGCGTAATAGGGGAGACCCACCTCTCCTACGGCAACCATCTCATCGGCATGCTCTGCCATCCAATCCAGCAGCTCTTCGGTTTCGTTAGTGGAAGGGAGGGGCTGCTCCGGGTGATAACCGAAAGCCGGCCGCACCATCGGTCCGTACTGCTGGGCCAGCTCCAGGTTTCGCTTGCAGGAAGCCAGATGCATGGAGACGGAGATGACGGATTGAACCTCATGATGACGGATATCCGCGAGAATCGCTTGTTGATCGGATAACGAATAGCTGTCCAGATGAATATGAGTATCCAACAGTGGGAAATTGGCTTCACTTTGAGTGAATGATTTCATCGTTACATAACCTCGCTTGTAAGCTTCCACGAAGCGCTTGGCTAATCATGGATATATGTATTTCCGCTGGCCTTCATCGGTCAGCGTTTGTGCTGTTCTTCCCGCATGATGGCGGAAATTTCGGTTTTTAATGCGATGAAGGACGGATCCATCAGGATGTTTTCCCGGCGCGGGCGGGAGAAAGGGACTTCTACCCGTTTCAAGATGGTTCCGGGCCGTGCTGACAGGATATAGATGCTGTCCGAGAGGAGCAGCGCCTCCTCGATATGATGGGTAATCATCAGCACCGAACGGCGCGTATCCTCCCAGATATCGAGCAGCCAGCGCTGCATATCGCTGCGGGTCAGCGCATCCAATGCGCTGAACGGTTCGTCCAGGCACATGACTTCCTGGGGACTCATCAGTGCGCGCAGAAAAGCCGCCCGCTGCTGCATTCCGCCTGAAAGGGTGTGCGGATACGCCTTCTCGAAGCCGGTGAGGCCTGCCCGTTTCATCCAGCTGCGGGCATGTTCCCTGGCAGTGGATTTCGTGGTGCCTCTCAGCTCTTCGGGAAGGAGCACATTGTCCTCCACCGTACGCCAAGGGAACAGGGCCGGCTGTTGAGGCATATAGGCGATGCGGCCTTTTTCCCCGGTCACGTCCTGACCATCCATGAGGACCGAACCCGTATCCGGAGCGGTTAATCCCCCGATGATATGGAAGAGTGTGCTCTTTCCGCTGCCTGAAGGACCGATCAAGGAGACGAATTCCCCGGGTTGTACCTGAAGCGAAAGGCCATCCAGTACATGCACTTCGCTGCGCCGGTCGCGGAAGGCTTTCCGAAGGCTGCGAACCTCGAGGGCAGGTGCTGATGAGACCAACGCAGTGGACGGGTCAGCACCGTCCTGGAGCGGCAGGGATATTTGAGGTGTCATATCGATAAATGGCCTCCTTTCATATAAGATTCGAAATGTCTATTCACAGGGGGCTCAACCTTTTCGATTCCAGCGGATGAGCCGCTTCTCCAGCAGGCTGATCAGCAGCACCATCAGCAGGCTGAGCAAGACGATGACCAGGATGGCAACAAACACCCGATCCGTGCGGTAGCCGGATTTTTGCAGCATCATGTAGTAGCCGATTCCCCGGTCCGAGCCGATCCATTCCCCGATAACCGCCCCCATGACCGAATAGGTGGCCGCAATTCGAATCCCGGAGAAGATGGAGGGAAGGGCATGCGGCAGCTCCAGCTTGGTGAAAATTTGCCACGAGGTAGCCCCCGTCATCTGCATATAATTCATCATGGTGCGGTCGGTACGTGCGAGTCCATCCAGGGCCGCAACAGCGACAGGGAAGAAGCAGACCAGCGTAATCACGATAACCTTGGGCAGCATACCGAAGCCGAACCAAATCATGAGAAGCGGGGCTAGGGCGATTGTCGGCACATTTTGGCTAAGAATAAGAAGCGGATAAAGGGCGGTTTTGAGAAAAGGCACCAAGTGCAGTGCCAGCGAGATGATTAGACCGATTGCCGTGCCGATTATAAAGCCGATCAGGGTTAATTGCAGGGTGGCCGCTGTATGCTGGAAGAGACCGGAAGCTCCGGTAACGGCCTCATGCCCGATGGCCGTCGGTGCAGGCAAAATAAAGGGTTCAATGTCGAACACGGATACTGCCGCCTGCCATACCACCAAAAAGAAGAGAACCGCCAAAACGGGCGGCCAAACAGAACTCCACCAGCTTCTCATGGACGGTATTTCTCAGTCAGCTTATCCATGCTGATGCCGCTTGGATGATGCGCGATTTTGACCTGGGATATGATGCTGGGACTTCCCGCATTCACCAGCGCCTCGTGCATGCGCTCAACGATCTTGAGCAGCTCGGAGAGCTCTCCTTCCATGGTCGTTTCGAGTGCATGAACCTCGTATTTCACGCCCGATTCCTGAATAACCTTGATCGCTTCATCAACATAAGGGATGCTGTCGGCCCCGTTTGGCGTTCTCGGTATTACTTGAATGCTCAAGAGTGTATTCGCCATATAAACTCATCCTTTCGTGCAAGCTGTATTGTAATGGAAGAGAGGCAGCCTGCTGCAAAGGCCGTCTCTCTTCTTATAAATAGAAATAACCTTATGGCTTCTCCGGTAAAAAATCATTGGTAAATGCGCTGTCAGCGTCAAGTTCCTTCTCCAGCAGCTTGCGCTCAAACATCCAGTCTGCGTACCCCGACCATACTTCGGCTTTCTGTTCGCCCCAGCGGGATGCATCATCCTGATAACGGGGGCTCAGCCATTTCTGGCTGGCTAGAACCAGTTCGGCATCCAGGTCGGGAACAGCTTTCGTCAGCAGGGCTGCTGCATCTTCGGGATGTTGAATCGCATAGTCGTATCCTTTTGAAGTCGCCCGCATGAACGCTTTGACAAGTTCAGGGTCCTCCTGGATCAGCTTCTCGTTCGTTACGATCACCGGCGTGTAATAGTCAAGCTGCTCGGAGTAGTCCTTCACATAAATCATGTCAAGCGGCTCATTGCGAAGCTCGGCTTCAATACCCGTCCAAGCATAGAAGATCCAGGCAAAATCAATGTCGCGTTTGACGGCCGTAAAATAATCGGCATCGCCCATATTAACCATGTTCACCTTGCTGACATCGGCGCCATCGATCTCCATGATGGATTTCATGACCGCTTCCTCCACAGGCGAGCCCCAACCGCCATAGGATTTCCCTTCAAAATCGCCTGCCTTCACGATGCCTTTGTCCTTGGGGGCGGCAAAGCCGGATGTATTATGCTGAATGATCGCCGCAATGGAGACGAGCGGCAATCCTTGGGTTCTGGCCAGCGTTACGCCTTCCTGATAGCTGATGCCAAATGGCACGTTTCCGGATGCAACCAGCGTATCCGTTCCGCCTGCTCCCGGCTGGACGATCTGGACATTAAGCCCTTCTTCCTCATAATACCCAAGCTCCTTCGCTGCATACAGGCCGGTGTGATTCGTATTGGCAGACCAATCGAGCATCAGCTGTACGTCACGTAGTTTCCCGGGAGACTGACTGTCTTCGCCTGTGGCACCTGTCTTCTTGTTCTCTCCACTTGTACCGCATCCAGACGCAACCATCAGCAGGACGCAAGCGAGAAGCAGCGGAATCCATCTTCCCTTCTTCATCGTTTCTTCTCTCCTTTAAGTTCTCTTTCTATTACCTCGCAACTCCACAAAAAAAACGCCCTGATGATATCAGGACGCATGACGGCGTAAGTGTATACCACGGCAAATAAATAGCTGCCGCAAACATGGGCTTCCTACGCTGGCATTACCCAGATCAGGTGTAAGGGTCAGTATCATGTCGGATACACTCTCAGCCGGCCAAATTCCAGCTCCCCCGGTATTTATGAAGTTTCGATCAGTACACCCGCTATTATAGTCCTAACACAGCAGACCTGTCTAGTTCGAAGAGGCTCGAACGAGACAGGTCTTTGTTAGAACACTAATGCAATGGGAGAATTAATTGATGCTATAAACCTTTCACAAGATAAAGTATTTGAATACGGCTTCTACGCAGAGGTTAGCGCTGGAAGAACTCAATCCATTCTCCTTCGGGACCGTGCACGAAGAAATAGCGGTACCCGTTCGGAAGCGTCACGATTTCCTCGTCAATGTGAGGAACGTCAAGTGGGTGTTATGTTGTTCGTGCACAGGCTAATAAGATGATTTTTCTTTCATTTCCTCATCTTTACTTTTGTGTGGGCAAAAAGTATCATGAGAAATAGAGATGTTAATTCAAAAGACCTAACACACTTAAAGTGAACCAGCTTACCTTTTGGCCGAGGAGGAATGCTTATGAGTCCAACTCCAGCAGATCATCTGTGGATTCGACTCGCCATAATATATGCATTCATTCAGATAATGATCGCTCTGTGGATGCCTGATGCTTTATCGCTTCAGCGTGTTCTAGTCATTATTTCTCCTGCAGCCGCTTCCGTTTATTTAATGCGGATCCGTCGGCGTTTTGAGGTTCATCTTGGCAGGTTTTGGCTTATTGTGAGTCTCGGATTGATGGGGGAGGCAGTGGCCCGAACCCTCCACGCATGCAATATCTGGTTTGGAAAAGAGAGCGCTTTCCTGCCAGTTCTAACCCATTTGTTCTGGGGGCTCGAACTTATCCTGTTCGCAAGTTCTCTCATTTATTTATTCCGGCATGTTCAGGGTTCGTTTCGGGGGCTGCGGTTTATGCTGGATATCCTGATTGTTGGCATAGCGGTCATGACGGTAGGATGGGAATATTTCATCAAGCCTGAGCTTCAGGGTCTGGCCCATGAGGCAGCATGGGGAAACCTTTGGGTGGACATGCTGTATCCACTGTGCGCAATGGTACTTATTTTTTTTACACTGGTGTTGTATTTTAATACCGGACAGTTAAGGAAATGGGCGGCCATCCTGTTATGTCTTGGCGGAAGTACATTTATTGCCGGAGATGTTCTGTACATCTATCTCGTTGATCTTTTGGATATCGAGGTTCGCTCTTACCTGTATCCACTCTATACGTTATCGGTATTTTTCATTAGTTTCGCAGGCGGACAGTCCGCTCCTGATACCCGTAATCCATCTGTTGGCGAGCGGGAGCCTCGTTCAACCGGAAACCTGATCGTAAGGTACCTGCTTCCCTACAGCGTGCTCGGCGGGATGTTTGCCCTTATGGCGCAGCATTTTGGAGGGTGGAATGGACTGTTTACCGGCCTTTCCCTGTGCGTTATCCTGATCCTATTCAGGCAGATTTTGATCCAGTTCGAGAACGACCGCTTGTTTGATCGACTGCATGAAAGTCTGATGCAGAGTGAATCCCTGGCACATCGCGATGATCTTACGGGTCTGTATAATCGTCGTTATTTTAATGCAAGGCTGTCAAGTTCGCTGAAGGAGGCGGACCGCACAGGTTCCCGTGTAGGCTTGCTGTATATGGATATGAACCGTTTCAAACGAGTCAATGACCGATACGGCCACCGTGCCGGCGATTTGTTGATACGAAAGGTTGCAGACCGGCTTCAATCACTCGAATCCAAGGGAGTTTTGGTTTCCCGTTTAGGAGGAGACGAATTCACGGTTATGATCCATCCGGCCGGCGATGATCAGGAGCTGATCTGGATGGCGGAGGAGATCTGGACGATGCTTAGTGAGCCGTACGAGCTGGAAGGGCATGAGGTCCGAACCACGCCGAGTATCGGTATTGCGGTTTATCCAGATCATGCCAGAAATGACCAGGAGCTGATTGGTCGTGCGGATGCAGCGATGTATGCGGCGAAGGAACGGAACGCCCCCTGGCATTTTGATGTAGAGCGGACGATGCTGCTGCAGCTTTTGGATCAAAAGGTGAGTAAATGAATGTATGACCATAGTATCGACAATAGGTTGTTAAAAGCAATATAAGTCGATTTTTGTAGAATTTGGCGCAATCATTGCACGAATCTTGCGCATTTCTCTTAAAATAGGTCATAACTTCGATATAAAATCCATAAAATGCAAAGAAATCATATTCAAAATGCCGATAAGAAGCATAGTGAGAGCTAGCTTGCCAAGGAGGACGAACATGATTTGCGACAATTGCAGCACCTTTGAACCGATTGAGGACCAGGGGACCATTCATATGAAGCCTGCAAGTGGTGAGCTTATTCAGTTGCTGGCAGTGAACGGCTACACGGTACAAGAGAACAATGAGGGTTGTGCTGTGAATTACAAGGTACGTGCGGACCTGATCTCTATGATAAAGTGTCTGCAGCCCCTTCCGCTGAAGATTCGTCAAGAGCTGTCCTTCTGTGTTACCGGTGGAGAAGCTCCGCAAATCCGGCATTCGTGGACCCCTATGCAGAAGTTCGAACTGCAGATGGAGCATTACGATATGGTGAGTATCATTTTACATAAGCAGTTTACGAGCTACATGCAGCCCATCGTGGATACATCCGAGCAGATCGTGGCCTACGAATTTCTCCTTCGTCCGGTAGAGTGGGGAGCCAGGTTCCAGCCGTATGAGCTGTTTGAGACAGCCCGTAAAACCGGATTGCATGCATTTCTGGACCGGGCAGCACGAACCAGTGCCATTGAGACCAGTGCCGAGTGGCTTCCTATCGGCGTGAAGCGATTCGTGAACTTCCTGCCATCCTCCATATATGATGCGCAGATGTGTCTAAGCCACACCTTTAATACCATTGACAGGCTCCATCTGGATCCGAGGGATTTCGTATTTGAGGTCGTGGAAACCGAGAAGATTGATGATGTTAAGCATTTGCAATCGATTTTTGAGGTTTATCGCAGTCATGGAATCTCGGTAGCCATGGATGACGTCGGCGCAGGGTATTCCACATTGGAACAGATGATTAAGCTTAAGCCGGATTATGTAAAGATCGACCGGAGTCTGATCGACCATTGCGATCGTAATCCCGCCCAGCAGAAGCAGCTCAAAATGATCACCAACATGGCTCATGATTTTGGGGCCATGGTGCTGGCTGAAGGCATTGAGAGACGGGAGGAGTTTCATTTTTGCCGAGAAATCGGAATCGAGCTCTCGCAGGGGTATTTGTTTGGGAAGCCATCTGAACGACCTCCGCGTGACCTCATTCTCAACTAATCTATTCATAGCATACATAATCGGTAATTCCCCCGCCATCTTGATGAGGAACTTTCACATCTGATTGCCGCAGCCTTCGGCTGAGTTCGGACAATACAGATGCTAGGCATGGTGAAGACAGGTCCTTCAGAATGAGTAATGATGCCTGAAGGAGCCCACTTTCTGTAAAAACAAGAGCCCTGGAATGTTCTCCAGGGCTCTTGTTTTTATATAAGTTGGTGCTTTTGAAGACGCATGCCTGTTATCTTGCGGCTTTTACCTCTCCAAATCCGTCGATGCTGTATTCCTTGCCATTCACGTTCAGGACAGCCGGCGTATCCGTTTCGTTCACGATGATGGTTTCCTTTCCTTTTACGTTGACCTTCAGGCGGGATCCGCGGAACATCACCTTGAAGGAGAAGGAAGACCAGTGACCTGGAATGAATGGATTCAAATGCAATACGCCGTCCTTCACACGCAAGCCGCCGAAGCCATGCACAACGGACATCCAGGTTCCCGCCATACTGGTTGTATGACAGCCGTCCTCGGTATCGTTGTTGTAGTTGTCCAGATCCAGCCGAGCTGTACGGAGGTACATCTCGTACGCCTTCTCCTGGTACCCAAGCTCGCAGGCGAGAATGGAGTGTACGCATGGCGAAAGGGAGGACTCGTGTACCGTGAACGGTTCATAAAAGTCGAAGTTGCGTTTTTTCGTAGCCAAGTCGTACTGGTCGCCAAGGAAGAACAATCCTTGCAGCACGTCAGCCTGCTTAATGTATACCGAACGCAGAATGCGGTCCCAGGACCAGTTCTGATTCAGGGGAAGGTGGACTGGGTCCAATTCCTTCACCGGAACAAGCTCCTTGTTGAGGAACCCGTCCTGCTGCAGGAACACGCCGAGCTCTTCATCTACCGGGTAGTACATTTTGCTGATGATATCCTGCCATTTGGAGGTTTCGACATCCTGCAGCGCAAGCTTCGCCGTAAGCTCGGCATAGCGGGAATTCTCGTTCTCTTTTAAATATTCGAGCACGTCGAGCGTGTATTCCATCGTCCAGCTGGCAATACGGTTGGTGTACCAGTTGTTGTTCACGTTGTTCTCGTACTCGTTCGGACCGGTAACGCCCAGCATCATATACTGATCCTTCGCCGGTACGTAATTCACGCGCTCTTCCCAGAAACGGGAGATTTCCACGAGCACTTCCAGACCGTATTGGCCGAGGTAAGAGAAGTCGCCGGTATAATTTACATAGTTATAAATGGCATAGGCAATCGCGCCGTTACGGTGAATTTCCTCAAAGGTAATCTCCCACTCGTTATGGCATTCCTCGCCGTTCATCGTCACCATAGGATAGAGGGCGCCTTTGGTAAAGCCGAGCTTCTTGGCGTTTTCCTTCGCTTTTTCCAGGTGCTTATAACGATAAATCAGCAAGTTGCGCGAGATGCTGGCATCCGCGGTGCTCAGGTAGAACGGAAGGCAATACGCCTCGGTATCCCAGTAGGTGCTGCCGCCGTATTTCTCCCCGGTGAAGCCCTTTGGCCCGATATTCAGACGGTCGTCTTCGCCGCTGTAGGTTTGGTTCAGCTGGAAGATGTTAAAGCGGATCGCTTGCTGGGCCGCTACATCGCCTTCAATGACGATATCGCTTTCCTTCCATTTATCACCCCATGCATCGGCCTGCTCCTTCAGCAGCTGCTCGAATCCGGTCCGGGCCGCCGGCTCCAGCACAGCACGTGCAGCATCCACCAATTCGCCGAATCCATAATTGCGGGAAGTAACGTTAGCCACATATTTATAGATGGTGATGGCTTCGCCTTCAGATACCGGCACGCTTACGCGGTTCCCCACATATTTCTCTTTCTCCACCAGTTCGGCTTGAAGTTCCAGCTTCTCGCCGTTCTTTAAAATGGTATAAGACATGACAGAGGTTACGTGGAAATCGAGTTTTTTGGTCTTCACGGTCAATGCAGCCGAACCTTGCGCCGCTTCCTTGAATACCTCTAGCCAGAATTTCTCGTCATAGTTGGAGTCCTTGTTCTTCACATCGCCATCGAGATATGGCGTTATCGTAAGCTCTCCAGCGAAATTGAGCGGAGTTACGCCATATCGAATGGCGCCGATCTCGTGGCGTACAATGCTGACAAAACGGACAGCTTCAACCTTGAGTTCTTTGCCGTCTTCCATGACAGCAGTGAAGCTGCGGGAGAGGAAGCCTTCCTTCATATTCAACTCACGCACAAAATCCTTCACCGTGCACTGGGCCAGATCAAGCGGCGTGCCGTCGATTTCAATACCGATGCCAATCCAGTTGGTGCTGTTCAGCACTTTGGCAAAATATTCGGGATAACCGTTCTTCCACCAGCCTACACGGGTTTTATCCGGATAATACACGCCTGCCATATAACTGCCTTGCAGGGAGGAGCCGCTGTAGGATTCCTCGAAGTTGGCGCGCTGGCCCATAAATCCGTTCCCGATACTGAAGATACTCTCCGAGATCTCATGCGTGTGAGGATCAAAGCCCTCCTCAATAATTGACCATTCATCAAGCTTTAAATATTGTTTCACAATCATCGGCTCCTTTGTTTTTAGGGAAAATGGTTGCAGATCTATATGGGATGAAACTACTGGATGCCGTAAGCATGCGTGCTCATTCGCTTACAACTCCAGCAGACGGTCTACCGTGAACTCTTCCAAGGAGGGAAGAACGATGCTGGCCCGCCCCAAGGTTTCAGGCGAACCGATGCCGACGCTGCGCATGCCCGCGCGCGTGGCAGCTTCGATTCCGGCTTCGGCATCCTCGAATACGACGCAGGCATCAGGCCGGGCGCCAAGTTCATGAGCGCCCATCGTAAATACCTCTGGATCCGGTTTCGCTTGGGCAGTCTTCGTTCCATCGATAATGGCGTCGAAGTAAGGAGTGAGGCCGGTATTGTTCAGGATCAGCATGGCGTTTTTGCTGGCAGAGCCCAGCGCAACCTTGATGCCGCGGTCCTTCAGCGCTTGGATAAATTCGAGGGCTCCAGGCAAAATCTCGGATTCATCCATGTTGGAAATATACTCGACATACCAGGCGTTCTTCTTCTCGGCCAGTGCCAGCTTGGCGCCTTCATCCAGCTTCACTCCGCCAACCTCGAGCAGAATATCGAGGGAGGCCATGCGGCTTACTCCCTTCAGGCGTTCATTGTCCTGCTCAGTGAATTCAAAGCCGAGTTCCCCGGCAAGACGCTTCCAGGCAATGTAGTGATACTTGGCGGTATCCACCAGAACGCCGTCAAGATCAAATAAACAAGCGGATATGGATGACATGAACATCCTCCTTACGAATTAGTGCAAACGTTTGAACCAAGCTGCAAAAATAAAGGAAGCACCACGATGCTTCTTTATTTTGAAAATACTTCGTGTATCTTCCGCGATTCGATCCGGACCTTAAGACTTCGGCAGCGAAAACATCGAGGATTCGCGGATCATCAACCGGTGCGGAATGATATAGCGGTGCGGCAGTATCGTATTGTCATCGTTACGAATGGTCTGGATCAGCGCTTGGGAAGCGGTATAACCCAGGTTATAAATTCCGATGTCCACACTGCTCAGCGGCGGGGTCGATAGTTCGGTCAATGAGATGTTGTTGAAACTGATAATGGATACATCTTCGGGCACCTTATACCCTAGCTCATGCAGTCCCCGCAGCACGCCGAAAGAGACAATATCGTCAACAATGACAAGCGCCGTCGGACGTTCAGGCAGGTTCATGAAAAAGGACATGGCGCGGTAGCCGCTCTCCTGGAGGAACTCGCCTTCGACAATCCATTCTTTTCTCATCTCCAGACCCGCATCGGCAAGCGCTTTCCCATAGCCTTTCATCCGGTCCTGAGATACGATCAGGTTTGGCGGGCCGCTGACAAAGCCGATCCGTTGATGTCCAAGGGAGATCAGATGCTTGGTTGCATCATAGGCAGCCTGCACATTATCCGTATCGACGGATAACAGATCCGGGTATTTCTCGCTCCGGCCGACAAGCACGAACGGATAGTTGTTGGACTTGAGAAAATCAACCACCTTATCGTCCTGCCTGGAGTACAGCAAAATAGCGCCATCGACGCGGCGACCGTTAAGCAGCCGGGATACGGCTTCGACCTCTTCCTTCTCGTTGCCGCCCGAACTGAGAACGACGTCGTATCCGGAGCGGTTCGCTTGGGTGACGATACCGCGGATCAGTTCCATGAAGAATAAGTTGAGGAACAATTCTTCCGCAGGTTTCGGCAGAATGACGCATATGCTTTCCGTCGTTTTGGAAACAAGGCTCTTAGCCATAATATTGGGATGGTAGCCCATTTCCTCCATGATCTCTTTCACCTTACGCGAGGTTTCGCGGCTGATTCTAGGATGATTGGAAAGCACCCGTGAGACGGTGGAGGGGGATACGCCCGCTCGTTTTGCAACATCTTTAATCGTTACAGACATAATAGGACCTCCAGTGGAACCGTTTGCGTTTTTTTGAAAATAAGAAAGCGACTACTGGAGTTCTCTCTTAATTCAGAAGAGTAACTTCCGCTAATCGCGGACCGTTCTTCTTTATTTAATTGTGGGTCTGTCAGGCCCTGAGTATACATGATACCTATTGATCTAAAGCCATATTGATCCGGTATGTTAAACGGTTTCACACTGCTATATTAACGTTAATCGATAGGCTTGTAAATACGTATCCAAGTCAGTCCAGCGCAATTATTTCACAAATGCATCAAAAAGGAAGCAAGGGTTAGAAAACGGGAGAAAGGTCCACATTATCACCAAAAAAGCCCGAAAAACAACTTAAAACGGCATTGTGCAAACGATTTAACAAAACAGAGGAGGTGTTTGTGATATAGTTAGGCGAAAAAGTGGCCGTACTGACAAAAAGAAGATGGAACTAAAGTTAAACCCTAATATGTAACCGTTTTACTGGAAAACCCTAGCAGATTTAAATTCAAACGTTTGCGCTATCCGTTTTTGAGGATATCTCCAAAAATATGCTGAAAGTTTTTTTTGATTAAATAGTTTGATATCAAATCAAATCACTAGCAGCGATACATGGAAGCCGCCCTGAGAATCATGGAGTGGTTACATACACGGCAGGTCTTTAAATTAACGGAAAAACTAACAAAATAAAAGGAATATCATGATAAAACTCCTTTCTTTCCTTTAATCTGGCATGCAAAATGAAGCTTTTTTTATATAAGCTTATATGCATAGTTCTGGAAAGGATTAAAAATATAAGAAATGGGGTTTTATGAATGGGCGCTAACACATCCCTCCCAATCAAACGGGAGTTACATTCCATCTCTTCAGAACGCCTTCCTTGGGCCGGGCTGCTTGCATTAGCCATGGCTGGATTTATTTGTATCCTCACTGAGAGCCTGCCTGCGGGTCTGCTGCCCCAAATTGCAAAAGACCTGGGGATCACAGAGGCCCTTACCGGACAATTGGTCACTCTTTATGCCATTGGATCCCTTGTTGCTGCCATTCCCTTGACTGCTGCTACACGTGGATGGAGACGTCGGCCTCTCCTGCTGGTATGCATCAGCGGCTTTCTGGTTTTTAACACCGTTACCGCTTTATCCTCAGATTATATACTGACACTTGCCGCCCGTTTCCTGGCCGGAGTATCTGCAGGCGTGTTATGGGGAATGACGGCAGGTTATGCACGTCGGATGGTTTCGGATTCGTTAAAAGGCAAAGCAATGGCCGTGGCTATGGTTGGCACACCGTTGGCATTAGCCCTTGGTGTCCCCATCGGCAGTTTTCTCAGTTCTTATGTCGGCTGGCGCTTCATCTTCGGTACTGTATCTCTGCTAACAGCAGCTTTAATCGTCTGGGTTCTCTGGAAAGTGCCGGATTTTGCCGGAGAGCCGGCAGGTGAACGTCTTCCGCTGCATAAGGTGTTTTTAATCCCAGGGGTTAGGCCTATTCTGTTTGTTGTTCTGGCCTGGATCCTGGCGCATAATATTCTATACACTTATATTTCTCCCTACCTTGCCCAGACCGTGCTTGCTAACAGAGTAGACCTGATTTTGCTCATTTTCGGCATCACCTCCATTGTGGGGATTTGGGTAACGGGAATGCTCATCGACCGGTTTTTGAGGGGATTGGTTCTAATCAGCATGGCGGCATTCGCCCTGGCGTCTGTAGGAATGGGAATGGGGATTCATCAACCTGCAATTATTATCCTTGGAATCATGATATGGGGACTTACGTTTGGCGGGGCAGCCACACTGCTGCAAACTGCCGTTGCTCAAGCCGGGGGCAAGAGCGCAGATGTAGCCCAGTCCATGCTGGTTACAGCATGGAATCTGGCGATTGGCGGAGGAGGCATCGTCGGCGGCATCCTTCTTGAGCTGTTTGGGGCTGGATACCTTCCCGGCTCGCTGTTTATCCTGCTGATTCCCGCTTTGCTCGTAGCCATACTTGCTCATAAATATGGATTTTCCAGAGGAAATTGACAGGAAGGCAGTTATGCATGAGAAGAAAGAGGAGTTCACATGATGTGGACTCCTCTTTTACTTGTCATTTTGAAGACTGCAATCTTATTCTGCCTGAGCCAGCAAATTCGGTCCTTCCATAAGATTCTTATATGCAATAGGAGAAGACATGGTAATTAAGGTCATATAGGTGCCGTACGGATCGCACTTGTTCTCAAACTCCTCCAGTCCCTGGATGGAGTCTGTCAGGATTTTCAACAAATAATTATACTCCCCACTGATCCGATAACATTCCACAACTTCAGGTGACGAGCGGCAGAAATCCAGGAAAGGATAACAATCCCGTGTCCGAAAAAGAACATATGCCGTACTCTGCTTACCCACTTTGGATGGAGAGATCACGGTACGATATTCTTCGATGACCCCCTTTTCTTCCATTCGCTTAACTCGTTCAGTAACAGCGGGCTGAGATAATCCCACCAGCTTGCCTAATTCGGTCATGGATAATCTCGCCTGGTTCTCCAAGTGAAACAGAATATGCTGATCAATTTCGTCCATGAAACCCACTCCTTTAATCTATAAGATATGATTAGGAATTACCTTAAGTATATTCGCTAATCGATACTAATATCTTTAATGTCTTATGTGATATCAGATAAATCATTTATATAATTAACATAGTCATCATAATTAATCAAGCACATCACCTTAAGAGAGGAAGATAGGAATGGGGAAAGAAAACATGACGACATTGCATTCTTATGTGGATCAAGCAGTCGACCGCGCTCTGAGCGAAAAAAGAATCGTGGGAACTGTTGTACAGGTTGCATTAGGAGGGGAGCTGGTGTACAGCCGGGCTGCCGGTTTCGCGGACAGGGAACATAAGCGCACCATGTCGGAAAACGCGCTGTTTCGGCTTGCTTCCGTAACCAAACCCATTGTATCGACAGCAGCTCTGGCATTGATCTCGCAAGGAAAGCTGAGTCTGAATGATCCGGTGACCCGCTGGCTGCCTGCATTCCGGCCCAAGCTTTCCAATGGTCAGTACGCTTTAATAACGGTTCATCAGTTGATGACGCACACCGCTGGTTTGACATACCGTTTCTTCCAAGAAGACCAAGGAACCTATGAACTTGCAGGGATATCGGACGGGATGGATTTGGCTGGAATTAGTTTGGAAGAGAATCTCCAAAGGCTCGCTTCTGCTCCTCTTCTGTATGAGCCAGGGAACATGTGGAGGTATTCCATTGCAACGGATGTACTCGGAGCTGTTATCGAAAAGGTCACCGGAATGTCATTAAAAGAGGCTGTTCAAATGCTCGTTACTCATCCACTTCACATGACTGACACTGATTTTGTTGCCGTGGATCCGAATCGGTTGACCGCCGCATACGCAGATGGTCCTGAAGAACCGCGCCTTCTCCATGATGAGTTGGAGCAGGTCCCGTTTATGGAAGGTACAGCCGGTTTCCGGCTTGCACCCAACCGCGCGAATGATACTTCTGCTTATTCATCGGGTGGAGCGGGTATGGTTGGAAGTACCGGAGATTTTCTTACTTTACTTGAGACACTGCGGCAAGGAGGAAAGCCAGTTCTTACCGAAGCCGTTGCCGCTGAGATGTCCACCAATCAAATCGGTGAACTCGTGATGCCGTATTGGCCGGGAAGGGGGTTTGGCCTTGGTTTTACGGTACTTAAAGACCCTATGGCAGCTGGTACACCGGAATCACCGGGTACGTGGCGAATGGGTGGAACCTACGGCCATTCATGGTTTGTTGATCCAAGGGAAGAACTTAGTGTTGCTGCATTCACCAATACGGCACTTGAAGGGATGTCAGGCCAATATACCACCGATATCTGTGAGGCCGTCTACGCAGGCATTCGTGAAAGCAAAGAGGCTGCAAGAACATAATACGAATAACCGCCCAATATCATGGGGCGGTTTTATTTTGCAACGAAGCTATATCCTACTGTCTGTTTCCGCTCCAGCTTCTCTTTTGGAGAAGGTAGATCCCGGCAACCAGGATAAACCATACCGGTGTTACAAACAGCGCCACACGTGTATCTTCTGCCAGCCCCAATACCACAAGGACAAAGACCAGAAATGCCAGGATAAAGTAGTTCGAGAACGGATATAACGGCAGCTTGAACGTATTGCGGCTAGCCAGTTCTGGCCGGATACGGCGGTATCTCAGATGGCTGATCACGGTAATTCCCCAAACAAAGATAAAGCAAACGGTCGACACACTTGTAATCAGGGTGAATACGCCCTCCGGCATGACATAGTTCAGAATAATCGCGATCAGGATGACCGTGGTAGAGAAGAACAAGGCATTGGAAGGCACCTTCCTGCCATTCAGACGTCCCAACGAATCAGGAGCGTTACGGTCCTTGGCCATCGAGAAGATCATGCGGCTTGTACTAAAAATGGCACTATTGCACGCGGAAGCCGCAGATGTCAGCACAACGAAATTGACAATTCCGGCTGCTGTCGCAATCCCCACTGCTGCAAATACCTGTACGAACGGGCTTTCGCTTGGTACAATCGCGTCCCACGGGTAAATACTCATAATGATCAGCAGTGCCCCAACATAGAAGATCAGAATCCGAATCGGAATCTGGTTAATCGCCTTAGGAATGACCTTCTCGGGGTTCTCCGTTTCACCGGCCGTTAGACCAACAAGCTCCATGCCTACGAAAGCGAATACGACCATCTGAAAAGATAACAGAAAACCATGAATTCCATGCGGAAACATGCCTCCATGATTCCATAAGTTTGCAAAGCTGGCGGGTCCTTTATCCGTCGAGAAACCCTTGACGATCATAAAAAGTCCGACGAGGATCAGGGCCAGAATCGCCAACACCTTGATCAAGGCAAACCAAAACTCCATTTCACCAAACAGCTTAACCGTCGCCAGATTCATGATCAACAGAATCACCAGAGCGATTAACCCCGGCATCCACTGCGGTACGTGCGGAAACCAGAATTGGGTGTACAACCCGACAGCCGTGATATCCGCCATGGCGATGGAGATCCAGCAAAACCAGTAGGTCCAGCCGGTAATAAAAGCTGCCATATTCCCCAGATAATCACGCACAAAATCAACAAAGGAATGGTACTGCAAATTACTTAATAACAGCTCCCCTAATGCACGCATAATCAGGAACAGCACAATGCCTGTAATAATGTAGGCAAGCAGAATGGATGGTCCTGTCAATTGAATCGTTTTGCCTGCCCCCAGAAACAGGCCCGTACCAATCGCGCCTCCAATGGCCATCAGCTGAACATGCCTGTTTTTCAACCCCGCTTTAACGTTTCTTCCTGCATGGTATTTCATCACTCTCTTTCTGCAATTGCTCTCTAAGTTGCTGACACTTGTACACAACCCATAATATAATAGTCTGACCAGAATACCTATCCTGCATTTCATTTTAGTCTGCATGTCGTGGTGGACTGCAGATTTAATGTAGTGCATGGAAGTGGTGGCTCGGTGAAGATTAGCTGTGAGCGAATAGGGGGTAACAGTGTGATATGTAATCAATGGGGAAGACGCAGGGTTCTGCCTATATGGCTCGCCGCCATTGCGCTTACGGGAAGTCTGCTGGCAGGCTGCAGCGACACAGCGGCTCCACCGCATGAGGAGGCTAAGCCGCCAGCGGCACCGGAAACGAAACAGCCGGATCCGAAAGCGCCCGCAACAATGGAAACAGCGGAGGTGGACGAGCAGCCCTCCGATGTCTATTATGAAATTTTTGTACGCTCATTCTATGATTCCGATGGGGATGGGATCGGTGATTTACAAGGCGTCATTGAGAAGCTGGATTATCTGAATGACGGAAATCCGGACACTACTGACGATCTGGGCGTGACGGGGATTTGGCTGATGCCGATCAATCCTTCGCCAAGCTATCATGGCTATGATGTAACCGACTATCGCTCCATACATCCGGAGTACGGGACGCTTGATGACTTCAAAACGCTGCTTGCTGAAGCCGATAAGCGCGGAATCAAAATTATTATGGATTTGGTAGTCAATCACACCAGCACAGAGCATGCCTGGTTTCAGCAGGCTGCGAAAGACAAGGCTTCGGCTACGCGCGATTGGTACATCTGGGCCGAGGATCAAGGGAGGACTCCTTCGGGAGCCAGCGCGGCAGGCAGCGGCTCGCCTTGGCATGAGATGAACGGGGCCCATTACATGGGCACGTTCTGGGGCGGAATGCCGGACCTGAACTTCGATCATCCCCAGGTCCGCGAGGAGATGAAGGATATCGGGAAGTTCTGGCTGGAGCTCGGTGTCGATGGATTCCGGATCGATGCAGCCAAACATATTTATGAGGATCTGATGTCCGATAAGGGAGAGGCGACAACGGCTAAAAATACAGCATGGTGGCAGGAATTCCGAGCCAGCATGAATGAGGTGAATCCGGACGCTTATATTGTCGGGGAAATTTGGGATAATTCCGCTGCGGTCATTGCGCCGTATCTGGATAACACGTTTGATTCCGGATTCAACTTTAGCCTGGGCGAGAGCATCATCGGTGCTGCGATGAACGAGAAGGATAACAATCTGGCCTTCACCCTGGAGCGGACTTATGGTTTGTTCAGCCAGGTATCAGGCGGCAAGTTTACGGATGCCGCATTCTTGACGAATCATGACATGAACCGTGTCATGTCGCAGTTGAAAGACGATGGGAATCACGCCAAGATGGCCGCTGGCATTCTGCTGACCATGCCGGGCAATCCGTTTATTTATTACGGAGAAGAGATCGGGATGAAGGGAGCGAAGCCGGACGAACAAATCCGCGAGCCGATGATTTGGTCCAATACGGGCAGCGATAAGGGGCAGACGACCTGGGAGCCGCTTAAGTATAACCTGGGCGACCAGGTGCAGGGCGTGGAACAGCAGACGGGAGACCCGGGTTCCCTGCTGTCCCGTTATCGTACGCTGATCCGCTGGCGGAATGATATGCCTGCCCTGAACAGCGGAACGATTGAATCCTATGCTTCCGGCAATGGGCAGGTGATGGCTTATATCCGCCGTACCCAAGACAACAAAGCCCTTGTGGTCCATAACCTGTCAGGCGAAAAGCAGACGGTCGATTTGGCGGCAAAGAGCGGGGAATCGCCATTCCAATCCTTGTCGAAAACAACGGATGATAGGGCGACATTAAACGGCAGCAGCTTAACGCTGCCGCCTTATACGACCGTCATATTGGAGTAGGTCGCAGCTTGTCTATTGCAGTGGAACACCAAAAGACCCCGAGCCCCCTTGGAAGGAGGTGTGCTCGGGGTCTTTTTGACCGTTAGATGCCCTCCGTATGAGCCTGGAAGGCGTAAACGTCTAGGATTGAAACTGCCGTAAATATCTGGCTGTTAGGGAATGCTGGTTCTTCAGCAGATCGGCCGGTTTGCCAGAGAACAGGATATTCCCGCCGTCTTGCCCCGCGCCGGGTCCCATGTCGATGATCCAATCAGCCTGGCTGATGATATCCAGATTATGCTCGATCACAATGACCGTGCTGTTCTGACGGACAAGGCGGTTGATGATAGACATTAGCCGCTCACAATCGGACAGATGGAGCCCGGTCGAGGGTTCGTCCAGCACATAAATTTCACCTTGCTTATCAAGCTCGGCCGCCAGCTTCACCCGCTGCCGTTCCCCTCCCGATAGCGTGCTTAAGGGCTGACCGAGCGTCAAGTAACCGAGTCCAACATGCTGAATGCGCTGAAGCGCGGCCACGATCCCTTGTTCCGTGAAATAATCCATCGCTTCGTCGGTGGTCATGGCGAGCACGTCACTGATGTTTTTACCGCGAAGTTGATAGCGCAGAACGTCATCATGAAAGCGGCGGCCCCGGCAGGCTTCGCAAACGGTAACCAGGCTGTCCATAAAAGCCAGATCCATCGTAATCGTGCCGGAGCCGCTGCACACCGGACAAGCCCCCTTGGCATTAAAGCTGAACAGGGATGGACTTACCCGATTCTCGTCGGCGAACAGCTTGCGGATGGCATCAAAAATGCCGGTAAACGTCGCGATATTGGAGCGGTTGGACGCTTGAATCATGTCCTGATTAATAATGATAGCCTCCGGATAAACGTTCGGCAGCACCTGGTTAATGAGCGTGCTTTTGCCTGACCCGGCAACGCCTGTTACCACCGTTAGCACCCCAGCTGGAATGCTCACAGACACCTGCTTCAGATTGTGAAGGGAGGTGTCCTTTATGTGCAGCCATCCGGCCGGCTCCCGGACCGAGGACTTTAATCGGGCGCGTTGACTCAAATATTTACCTGTCAGTGTGTTGGCGTGCTGCAACCCTTCCGGATCCCCCTCATACACAATCGTACCACCGGCGGTTCCGGCTCGTGGCCCCATATCTACAATATGATCTGCAATCCGGATGACGTCCGGATCATGCTCCACGATGATGACCGTGTTTCCCTTATCCCGAAGCTGTTGCAGCAAGCGGTTCATGTTGTGCACATCGTGCGGATGCAGGCCAATGCTGGGTTCGTCAAAAATATACGTTAAATCCGTCAGGCTGCTCCCCAGTTGGCGTACCATCTTGATGCGCTGGGACTCGCCGCCGGACAGGGTTGCGGTTTCCCGGTCCATCGTCAGGTAACCGATCCCGACCAGAAGCAACTGCTCTAACCGAGTTATGCAGGTTTCCAAGATGGTTGCTGCCGCCGGATTCTCGATCGTCCGCAAAAAAGCGATCAGCTCATTGACCTGCATCCGTGCACAGTCGGCGATGGATGTTCCGTTGATTTTGCAGGAGAGCACCTCCTGATTCAGTCTCCCGCCATGGCATAACGAGCAGGCGGTCTCGGCCACCACTTGTTCGATGGCTTCCCTGTAGGTCCTCACATCCCGTGAATCCTTGCTTAGGAATGTTCGCTCCAATCGGGGAATAATGCCTTCATAATACGAGGTGGGCGGCCATTCCTCCGTAGGGTTCGGCGGTTTAAAGCCGGTTTTGTACAGCAACATATCCCATTCTTCCTCGCTGTAATCCTTCAGCTTCTTATCATTATCAAACAGGCCTGCGGCGACATAACGCTTCCAGCGAAACTCCCCCGGACGGAATGTAGGGAACCGGATGGGGCCTTCATTCAGCGATTTCTCCTTGTCGATCAAGTTATCGATCCGAAAGCTGTTCACTTTGCCCAGTCCCTCGCAGTGGGGGCACATGCCTTGAGGATTGTTAAAGGAAAAGACGTTCGCATATCCGACGAAGGGCCGGCCTATCCGGGAGAATAACAAGCGCAGCAAGGAATGGATATCGGTGATGGTTCCCACGGTTGAACGGGCATTGCCGCCGATTCTTTTCTGATTGACGACGATTGCCACCGACAGGTTCTCAACCGAATCGACCTCCGGCTGCCCGTAATGTGGGAGGCGATGACGGATAAAACTGGAATACGTCTCATTCAGTTGACGCTGGGATTCCGCGGCAATCGTATCAAAGACCAGGGCGGATTTGCCGGAACCGGACACACCGGTGAACACCGTGATTTGTTTTTTGGGAATGGTTAGGCTCACGTTACGCAGGTTTTTGTTTCGGGCACCGTTTACCTTGATGGCCTGTTCCATGTGGTTGCACATCATGAGGGCTCCTTTCTTGTATCGTTTTGACCTGGACACAGCAATAGCATATCTTATAAACATGACAGTTCTTGTCTAGTTATTGAACGTGAGGTGTGTATTATGTCAAAAGCGAAACAGCTTATGGATGTCATCATGTATGTCAATGCCAAAAGGAGTTTTACCGCCCAGGAAGTGGCCGATGAATTCGACGTTTCTGTTCGCACGGCGCACCGGTATCTTACCGAAATCAGCGATATGGGCGTTCCCTTATATACGGAGCAAGGTCGGCACGGGGGATACCGTACATTGAAGAGTCGCGTTCTTCCGCCGATCTTATTCGATGAAGATGAAGTGTTTGCTATATTTTTTGCCTTTCAAGCCTTGAAGCGGTATACCTCGTTACCGTTTGAGCTGAATATCGACTCCGCCTCCCGCAAGCTGCTGGCCGGATTTCCGGAGGATACCAAAATGATGATCAGCCGACTGGAATCGGTGCTGACATTTTGGAGTCCAAACAGAACCGCAGGGTCCCCTTATCTAAAAGATGTCATTGAAGCCGCTCTTCATCAGCAAGTTATACGGATCAGCTATCGTTCCAAATCGGGCACGAGCGACCGGGAAGTGCTGCCGATTGGCGTTTATGCCCAGGATGGTTTATGGTATATGCCCGCGGTGGAGCACGAGAAGGAGGGTGTGCGTGTGTTCCGCATGGACCGGATGGAATCCTTAGCCCTGACCGATAACACCTATGAGGTGGACTTTAGCATGCAAGAATGGCTCGAGGACTATCCCATTCGGGAGCCGGTTCGACTATATGTCGAGCTGACAAGAGAAGGGGCGAGACAGTGCGAGAGCATTGCGTGGCTGGAGAACGAGGTGGTCATGCAAGATGAGCATCAGGGCATTGTGGACACCATCGTAGATCGCAATGATTTTGAATATGTCGCTCAGGTTTTCCTGCGTTTGGGTATGGAGGCGAAAGTCATTGAACCTCCGGAGATCGTTGATATGCTGAGGGAGAAGGCAAGGCAGCTGAGCCTGCATTACGGAGTGGCAGATACATAGTGTCCGAATCCCCTAAGGGCCGTAAGATCAAGTGGCGTAAAGCGTTTGGAGTGAGATTCAGAGAAGGTTGATGAAGGATCAAGGTTGGTCAGCGAACTAGATGCCTGCACGCTTGGTATCCCATGATACAATGACAAATGATGGATTAATGAATACATAAATAGATACTGGAGTTTATTTCTCTTAAAAGATCTAGGGAACCTCTTCACAGGGGAGATGAATTTTGGCACGAGAAAGGAAGATGATCATGAGCGCATGCATTCTATATATCGAGGACGACCGGGAGATCGGCGGGTGGGTCAGTGAATTTCTCAGGGATAAAGGCTATGAGGTTCGGTGGCTGCTGACTGGAGAGAAGGCCGTAGAGGAAGCAGCCCCGTGTGCGGTCGTTGTTCTGGATGTCATGCTGCCGGGTCTTGACGGCTTTACAATCGGGCAGCGTCTCAAGAAGGCCTATCCCGGACTGCCTATCCTGATGCTGTCGGCCCGAACCTCTATTGACGATAAGCTGCAGGGGCTTGAGTTTGCCGATGATTACTTAACGAAGCCTTTTCACCCGGACGAGTTGGCTGCCCGTCTGGAGGTGCTTCTGCGCCGGTCTGTTGTGAAATCGGCGGAGCCTATGAGAGTAAAGCACTTATCCGTATATGAAGCCGAGAATCGGATCGTGAACGAAGATACCGGCGAGGAGACGCTGCTGACCGGCAAGCAGTATCAAATCTTTATGTACCTGCTCCAGCACCAGGGGCGTGTCATGACCAAGGAGCAAATTTACGAATCGGTTTGGGGAGAGTCTTATATCGAGGGGGACAAGACGCTCATGGTCCATATCCGGTATCTGCGCGAAAAACTGGAGCGGGATCCCGCCAGCCCGGAGATTATTGAGACGGTTCGCGGGCTTGGTTATCGGGTGAGAGCATGAGATGGAGAAGGAAGCAGGGCAGGTTCCGCAATTCGCTGACCAACCGCTATCTGCTGCTAATCTCGATGGCGATGATCTTTATGCCGATCATGTTTCCGTTAGCGTCGATTTTTTACTGGTTCGTGAATGATACGTTCTCGGATCGGCCGCCGGCCCCTGTCGGGAAGTATACCAGCGGTGCCGTGTTAGAGAAAATGTGGCATGCGGAAGCAGCCGGATTAAGCGGAGCCTCGCCGAAGATTATTGAGCAGAAGCTGAACTCGATACGGCAGGAGTATCCGGAAATCTCCATGTTCTGGGTGGACGGCAGTAATGAGACCAGGCTGCAGCTGCCTGCACAGTCTAACATTCCCGAGGTATGGAGCGCGCTCTATACCGTGCAGTTTATGAAGAACTCCCTGGATGGCGACCCGTTCACATCCGTTGCTTTTATTGGGGGAGAGGGATCGGGAGAAGGCTTTATGGTCATGCAGCTGCCGAGAAAATATATTAGCGTCCAGCAGCCCATTGCCAGCGAAACGGCGCTGTACGGCCTGTTCATGGCCTTGATGTCCGGACTGTTCATCCTGGTCTCCTGGCTGTTCTTTGTGCGAATCCGCAAGCGGCTGCTGCGACTTCGCTTTGCCATGACGTCTCCTCATATGGTGACAGGCATACCGCAGCCGGTTACCTTAACCAAGCATGACGAGATTGGGCAGCTGGAGGCGGGCTATAACGATATGGTCATCCAATTAGAGGAGGGTCAGCGCCGCCAGCGCGAGGAAGAGGAGCTGCGCAAGTCGCTGATTGCCAATCTGTCTCATGATCTGAGAACCCCCTTGACGGTGATTCGAAGCCATATTTTCTCCATGGAGCGAGAGCCGCTGAGCGAGAAGGGGAAAGCATCGTTGTCACTCATCGAATCGAAAATCGCGGATTTAGGCGGCCTGATCGACAACCTGCTATCCTACAACCTGCTCACCAGCGGCAGAGTGCAGCTGAACATGGAGCCGACCGACGTTCTGCGAATCGTCAAGGAAAGCGCAGCAGCCTGGTACCCCGTATGGGAGAAGGCGGGGATCGAACCCGATATCCAGGTGCGTGACGAGCCGCTAAGCTGGAACGTGGACGTGCTGTGGTTCCGAAGACTTCTCGATAATCTGTTCCAAAATGTCGTCCGCCATGCCAAATCTGGGAAGTACATCGGAATACACACCGAGGAGAGAGAAGGGCTTGAGGGTGTGCTTGTCATTTCGGATCACGGACCGGGAATCGAAAGCGACTCCGGCAACAAAGGAACAGGCATCGGCCTGGCCATCGTGGATCACCTGACAAGGGAAATGGGACTTGGATGCCATGTGGAAAGCTCAGATGAGGGGACGAGGATCCGCATCTGGAAGCGGTGAGGCAGCCAGGATTGCATATGCGGGCGAAGAGTGAGTCCGTTTCTAGCGGGAGTCATTGCAATTTGAATCATTAGGTATACGACAAGGAACCGGAATTTGCCGGTTCCTTTTTTGGTGGCGGAATATACTCAAGCGTGCGTGTTCCGGGACATCTTGAAATGGCTGTCGACCGTATGTGATTTAAAAGTGACGGGGTAAGGCCATTTGTGGTTTAGGGCACGTTGATTTTACGATCAAGTTTAAACGTGAAGTTCCACGTATACACCAGCGGAGGGGACGGAATCGTTGCTGGAGAAGCGAAGCGTTCGCCTTTAAAACCGGGAAACAACCGCTGGGCAAATTCCAGTTTCCCGGTTTTAACAGCGATCGGAAGAACGATCCGGCCACGCAGCGCCTTAGCTGCACGAACTCACTCCTAGCTGCATGATTTGTAGATCTCCCCCAATGAAACAGACGTTTCGAAGAACTTCGAGAGTCGCATAGCTTTTTTAAAGAAAATTTAAACTTCAGGTCGACCGGCATTTAACCTTGGACATGTAGGATTTATACCTGAGGTGATGAACGTGACGGAACTCGTCATTCAAACAAAAGGTTTATATAAAATATACAAAAAACGCGCAGCAGTCGTGGATTTGAACCTGGAGATCGCCCGCGGCGACATTTATGGCTTCCTCGGACCGAATGGTGCCGGGAAAACAACGACCATCCGCATGCTGCTCGGACTCATTCAACCAACGCGTGGTGCGATTCATTTGTTCGGCAAGGATTTGAAAAGCGAAAAAATGAATATTTTGCGCCGGACCGGATCGCTCGTGGAATACCCATCCTATTACGGTCATCTAACAGCCGTAGAGAATCTGGAAGCCATTCGCCGGATTACCGGCGGGCCGAAGTCCCGCATCTCGGAAGTGCTGGAGATCGTCTCCTTGACGAAGGAAGCCAAGCGCCCGGTCAAGGGATACTCCCTTGGGATGAAGCAGCGTCTTGGTATTGCAGCCGCTTTGCTGAACAATCCGGAGCTGCTCATTCTGGACGAGCCGACCAACGGCCTGGATCCATCCGGTATTCATGAAATCCGGGAGCTGATCAAGAATATGCCGCGCCAATACGGGATAACCGTGCTGGTATCCAGTCACCTGCTGGGTGAGGTTGAGCAGATGGCCGATAAAGTCGGCATCATCCGTGAGGGGCGCATGGTGTTCCAGGATACGATCAGCAACCTGGTATCCACGGCGTCCAGCGGCTTCCGACTATCGGTGTCCGAGCCGGAGTTAGCGCTCGGGTTGGCGCTGGACCTGGGCTGTGAAGGAGTTCTGCGTAATCAGATGCTGGAGCTGGAAAGCATGCAGGACGCCAAGATCGCGCTGCTCGTGAAGCGGCTCGTTGAGAATCAGCATGCGGTGTACCGAGTGGAAGAACAGCGAAAGTCGCTCGAGGATATCTTCATGCAGATCGTAGGGGAGGGAAGCCGGGTATGATGTTCCGTGCGCTTTCCGCCGATTGGCTGAAAATCCGGGGCAAAGGCATTTGGTTTCTCGCTGCGCTCGGTCCCATCGGGCTGGCAGCGATGCAAGGGCTGAACTTCGGACTTCGATATGATTACCTGATGAAATCCTACGCGGCCGATCCATGGGGCGGACTGCTGGAGAACGTACTGTTTTTTGTGCCGATTGCCCTCTTTCTTGGGATTACACTGGTCTGCTCGTTGATGGCCAACGTGGAGCATCAGCTGAGCTCGTGGAAACAGCTGCTCGCATTGCCTATTTCCAGAACGGCGGTATTCAGTGCCAAGTTCGTTCAGGCCTTCCTGATTCTATGCGTATCCTGTCTCCTTCTGTCGATCAGTACGGCCGTGCTCGGCATCATACTGGGGATGGGCGCAGATCAAATGCCGTATCTAGATCTGCTGCGCATCGGTTTTGTGCAATTGATTGCTGCGCTTCCCATGCTGGCCTTTCAGCTGTGGCTATCATTGACGCTCAAGAACCAGGGGATCGCGGTCGGAATCGGGATTACCGCCTCCGTTGTATCGATGTTTGCCCTGCAGTTTCCCGATTGGATGCCGCTAAAGTGGCCGCTGCTGGCTTACATGGGCCCGGGAGAAGTCAAGGTCATCGGAGCGGGTTTGCTGCTGGGTGCGGTGATCACGTGTGCCGGCCTGATTCATTTTAACCGAAAGGATGTGGACTAAGATGGCATCCTGTATAAGAGCGGTGTCCGCAGAGTGGCTTAAGCTGTCAAAATCCAAATTGTGGCCGCAGATTTTCCTGTGCGCGATCCTGGTCATGCTGGTGGGCATATTAAATGGAAAGCCTGAGGAGCTGGCACCATGGGAGCATTTAATCAGCATTATGATCATCCTGCATGCGATGCTGCTGCTCCCGATTCTGACGGGGATTTTTAGTGCCATGGTGTGCCGATATGAGCATACGGGCGGGGGTTGGAAGCAGCTGCTCGTCCTGCCGGTTTCACGCGGCGCCGTCTATTTTGCGAAATTCTCGGTGGTAGCCATGCTGCTCGCCGTGGTGCAGTTACTGTTCCTGGGATCCGTCCTGGGAGCCGGTTTGATCCATAAGGTGGAGGCTCCGATTCCGTGGGAAATGCTGCTGCGCTGCGTGCTGGGCGGATGGGTTGCCTGTTTGCCACTGGCCGCGCTGCAGCTTGGAGTCTCCACAGCCTGGAGCAGCTTTGCCGCTCCGCTGGCATTGAATGTGGTTTTTACCATACCGAACATACTGGTGGCCAACTCGCAGACTTATGCCCCTTACTATCCATGGACACAGCCGTTTCTTGCGATGATGCCTGCGGGGCAAGCCGATTTCGGCGCATTCAACCTGCCGTTTGAGAGCCTCATGACCGTCGTGGTTGGCGGGTTTCTCCTGTTCTTTCTCGCGGGCTTCATTTATTTTCAGCGGAAAGAAGTGTAATCCAGAACGAGAAAATTCGGCTATTCCATGCAAAAAGAGCTGCCCCGGGCCCTTACGGCCTGCTGGAGCAGCTCCTTTTTTATATTCCTATGTGTAACGAACCCTTGGTTTCGCTATTGAGGCAATTCTACCCACGTGTATGGCGTGTCAGCTGCCTTTAATCCGTACTCGATAATCGTGATGACAGCAATAGTTTCCGCTGAGTTGACGGCGGGCTTGCCCGATTCGAAGAAGTTCACCAGATTCTCAATGAACAAGGCGAAGAAATTCGAATTGGCGGTGACCTGCTTGAACCCCCCGGCGTCATTCTTTATGCCTAGGGTAAACGGGCAGTTCTCCCCAAGATGATTCACGGTGGCTTGACGTCCATCACCAAAATCGATTAGCAGGGCGGGGGAGTCAGGTGTTCCGATGTACATCACCCTCTTCGGGCTGGCCCCCATCAGGCTGACGATCGGCTCGATCTGATGGATCGAGTAATTGGCGAATCCACCGGGGCCCCAGCTGCTGATGGTTTGGATGTCGCTCCGGTCCAGCTCCGTATATTCGCTCGCAAAACGAAGGGCGGACGTTGAATACATCGGCGTTGCGTGTTTTGCCGCCAGATCAAACAGGCGGATAGCCGTGTCCCGGTCAGGCGCGAACGTTTTATCAATATAGGTTGGCTTGCCGGATTGCAACGGAAGCTGGGACAGCTCTTCATGGAATTCCGGGTTATCCGGGGACAGCACGATCAGGTAATCGCTGCGCTCCACCACGTCTTCGATCGTGGGCAGCAGTTCAATTCCATTCTCCTTGCTCCAGGCTTCGTTAGTGAGCCCGTTCTCTTTGTCTCTTTTGCCATAGGCGTACACGACCTTCATGGCACTTTCCGTAGCCTGTTCAATCCAGCCGGGATATTTATTCGCATGGAATTGGTCCAGATGCAGGTCGATAAATCCGATTTTTTTCATGATAAAAGGTCCTCCCTGGCGTTCGAACTATAGGTTAAAGGCTGTTCTGGGCAACGGGCTGCAGCGAAACTTCTGCGCCTTGGTCGGACGAGTCGTAAATCGCCTGGATGATCTGGGAGGAGAGGATGACCGTATCGATATGCGAAGGCTGCTTCTCCCCGGTTTGAATGCAGCGGATGAATCCGTCGATTTCATTCTGGAACATGCTGCCGAGATTGAATTTCGGCGTAGTCTCGATCAATGCGCCATCCTCCGTGGTATAGAAGGTGAAGTCCGCACCGTACTTCAGCCGGATGCCGCCTTTGTCGCCGAGGAAGTCGATGAACATTTCTTCGGCGCCGATATTTTGCGCCCATGCACCGTTCAGGGAAATGGTTGGGCCTTCGGTGCGGACGAGAGCCGTGACAAAATCGTCGACGTCATACGTGCCATCATATTTCGGCGGACCTGCCCACATTTTGAGGAAGGTGTAATTCTCCATGTCTTTGCCCAGCTTGCAGTAAGCCTGGCCGGAAACGGTCTTCGGTTTCGGATCGCCCGTACAGTACATCACGACATCGAGGAAGTGAACGCCCCAATCGATCAGCGCGCCGCCGCCAGCGATGGCTTTGGTCGTGAAGGCGCCGCCGAGACCCGGGATCGAGCGATGGGAACGGAAGCTGGCATATACGTGGTACAGCTCGCCAAGATCGCCGTTTTGGATCATTTTTCTGATTCTGTTTACGCTTTCATTGTAGCGGTTGACCACCCCGATATTAAGCGTCTTGCCCGTTTCGTGCTGAACCTTCTGCATTTCCAGCGCTTCCGCGTAGGTGCGGGCTGCCGGCTTTTCGCATAATACATGCTTGCCTGCGCGTAAACAATCGATGGCGATGGAGGCATGGACGTCATTCGGCGTACAGATGGATACCGCATCGACCTCAGGATCATTCAGAATTTGTTGGTAATCCTCAATGGCTTGACCGCATTCGTATTTGGCGACGGCGGTTTCGGCCCGGTCCTTCACGATATCGCAAAAGTATTTGATCTCGGCGTCTTCGTTGGCCATATAGGCGGGAATATGGGCACTGTTCGCAATCGTGCCGCAGCCAATCACGGCAATTGTAATTTTGTTCATCGGTTCTCCTCCAAAATCGTGGATTGATGATGCAGGGATTACATGAGCCTGACACTTGATTCTTCGTTCTTGCTTGCCCCGAGTATAGCATGGGAACGCTCGCTTCGATTTCACTATCGTGTTTATTTATTGGATTATCGTACCGGGGTGTTAGTCCACGGTTTTAAAAGCATTCTTTTTATAGTATGCGGGAGTTGTCCCCGTATATTTCTTAAAAATGCGGCAGAAGTAGGGGAGCTCGTTAAACCCGACCTTGAAGCACACATCGGTTACCGTGAGTTCAAGCTCCGTGAGCAGCCGCATGGCCATCCGTATCCGGTAGTTGGCCAAGTATTGGCTGAAGGTCCGGCCTGTAACCTCCTTGAATCGGCGGCAAAAATTAGTCCGGGACATCATCGTCCGGGCACACAGATCCTCCAGCCATAGGGGCTGGTCGAAATGGTCATGAATATACTGAACTGATTCCAGGATGGGCTCACGGTACTGGTCGCTACCCGCGGTGATCGATGTATGCTTGCCCTGCTCGGCATGCTCGCGATTCACGATCGCTAGCAGCTTCAGCAGATTGGCTTTCAGCAAAATATCAAAGAATGGACCCCGGGTTCCGTACTCGGCCAGCATTTCGGTGAGGAGCTCTTTCACGGCCAGGTCGCTGCTGCCGGTCAAGGTAATTTTGAGCGGGACGTTGTCCTCGGTCGTAACAAAAGACTTGATGAAGGAGAGGTCGAACAGCTGCGGCTCGGTCGGCGTTTCATTCAGTTGTTCATTAATGAAAGCGGGCATGAATTCGCACCCCAGCACCTCCAGCTCTTTGCCCGGTATCATCTCTATGCGATGGACGCTATAGGGAGGAAGCACGAATATATTGCCTTGGACCATCCGGTATTTTTGACCATAGAGCGTATGGATGAATTCGCCTTTGCTGACATACCAAATCTGAAGATAATCGTGCATATGGTCGGATAAACTCCCGAACTTTTCAGTAATCCGGTACATTTTGCAGGGCAGGCCATTCGTCATTTCCAGCTCTGATGTAAAGTAGGCGATTCCTCTTCGGGTACATTCGGCGATATCTGGTGCCAGCCAGTGAATAGCCATCGTTCTTTACCTCCTCACGTGCATGTCGATCCTTTATTAACAGCATAACTGATTAAGGACATGAAGGAAGAGAAAAAGTTGAAAAAGTTAATCGAATGCAAGCTATGAAACAAGATTGAAAAAATAACGAGACCTGGTAACAAATAGACATCAGCAAACGTCTGTAAGTTAGAGGTGATGATGAGATGAAGACCTTGAGGGCATTCAAGCTGACCAATAAGGGACTTGTTCTGCTAGGACTAATGATGATGGTACTGCTGCTGGCTAGCTGCGTCTCCGGGAAGGCTGGTGACGTGAAGGAATCTTCCGTGACAGGGGGACGAGGCACAACTTCCGCTATGGAGGAGGATAGCCAATCCCAAGATCATGTGACGATTCACCGCGGTCAAACATTCGGCCAAGTGAATCCAAGTATTTTCGGAACGTTCGACAGCGCGAAGGAAGTTGAGGTATTCGGCCAGGCCCTCTGTACCGCGAGCAAGATGCCGGGCGACATGGATGTAAGGGAACCGGATTATGATGCGGTGATTCACCTTGGCAGGGAGAGCACATCAATTCATCTATGGCTGGAACCCGACAGTAAACGTGGAATGTTTACCTATATAACGGATACCGGCACAGGATATCAGCTGACCGAAAAGTCGACAGCCCAGCTTAAAGAATCGATTGGTCAATTGCGATACACACCTGAGCAGGCCATGGACAATGGGGATGTTGTATTTAGCTTGGGCGGGATCGCCAACCGGGAAATATGGGACAAGTTCGTGACGGAGGTTAAGAAGAAAAATGCCGCTTCGGTTCAGCTGACGACCTATACGAAAGAGGGCAGCCCCATTTTTAATAATTTGGAGTATGGTTACCAGGGTGAGCTCATCCGGCATCGGTTCGATACGACACATGACCCGATGGGCATGCCTTTGAAATCCGTTGAATTATGCAAGGAGCTGGTAGCGGCGCAGACGGAACAGGGGGTCGAATATCGTCTGAACGGCTGCGGTGAGGGGTATACTCAAGAGAGTGAGACTTTCTATGTGCTGTTTCCCTTTAATCGTACTATTCAAAATAACTGAAGATCAAATCCCCTTTCGTGTGCGAATATAAAGTTTCGTGTGCGAATATAAAGTTTCGTGTTGCAAAGAGCCGAGGCGTCCTGAAACACAGGTGAAACCTCGGTTCTTTTTTTGTTAAGGACAAAACTCCTTCAGCATCTGCTCCTTCACTTCTTCAATGGGGAAGTGCTGGGGATACGTGGATATCATCAGCATGATGCCCTGCAGGGTAGAAGAGAAGTACAAGGAGCGCTTGCGCGGCTCGGGAACTCCGAGGCCTTCGAATATGCGGCATTGAATCTCAAACTGCCGTGCAGCCTCTTCCACAAGACGCTTGCTGTAGGGAAACAGCTCCTGATCCGCTTCAGGCTGAGTTTGAAGATGCAAGTAAAAACGGAATACTTCCGGCTGCCGATAGACGTTGTCGATGGCTTGCTCCAGAATAAATTTCAGCTGCTCTGCAGGTGCTTGGAGTGAAGCGGCATTCTCTATGACTTCGGCCACGCCTGCGATTCGCTCCTCGACCATGGCGGCCAGCAGTCCTTCCTTGCCTGAAAAATAGTTATAAAGCAGCCCTTTGGATATTCCGGCTTGCTTGGCTACATCACTAATGGAAGTGGCATGGTAGCCCTGATGGATAAACAAATCCATAGCGGCTTCTAAAATTTTGTCTTTTGCTATCTGGCGTATGCGTTCGTTCTCGCTGGGTGTGCGTGGCATGAAATCTTCATTCCTTCACAAATTTGGTAATATGGTGGGATAACTCCTCCGGATGCGTTAATGTGACCATGTGATCCGCTCCTGTAATGGTGGCAAGGCGGACGTTCGGCCCTCCGAAATTGTTCTCCTACCTGCTGGTTATCAGGCGGTTCATGATCTCCTATGATAAACAGTGTTTTGGCCGAGATTTCCTGTAATCGCTCTATCGCCGGCGGCTCTATGCACAGTTCGATCATTTTCTCGATATCAGGGGCAGCAGCGCTTACCCCGAGCATGTAAGCTTGCATTTCCTCAGAATAAGGAAAACCGGACAGAGCTGGTGCAATGACAATCAGTTCCGATACTCTTTCAGAGGTTGTTCAAAAAGTCCACTTTTGATCACGAAGCGAATCAGGAAGCAGCTCGGCATCGAATCTTGAATTCAGCCGGGCGGGTTGATGAGTTCATTTTAATATTGAATGAACAATCGGTCAATAAAAGAAGCAAGGTCGAATCTTGAGATGCTTTTCGGAGCAGGGATCGTACTGCGAATTTCGCTGTGAAATAATTCACTAATGTTAATTGTGAATTATGTTACAATCGAAAAAAATAAACTTAGCGGATTAGGAGGAACGGACGATGGCTCGTTATTTTAACGGTAAAGAAGTGGAACTGTTGGCTCCTGCCGGAACATTCGAGATATTCAAAACCGTCATTGACGCAAACTGCGATGCCGTATATTTCGGGGGGCCATCCCTGAATATGCGCATGATGCGCAAGGGCTATAACTTAAGTTATGAGGAAGTCAGAGAAGCCGTTCAATTGGCCCATGAGCGCGGTAAACGCGCCTACATTACAGTGAACAACCTGATGGATGAAGAGGACCTGGAGGAAGCGAAACGTTACTTCGCCTTTTTGAACGAGGTTGGCCCGGATGCTATTATCGCGCAGGATCTGGCCGTGTTCCCCCTGATTCAAGAGATGAACTATACGAATATTCCGGTTCACTCCTCGGTCATGATGAACGTGCACAATCTGGAGATGATTGAAGCCGTCAAAGCATTGGGCGTTTCCCGTATCGTAGCTTCCCGCGAGATGGACCTGAAGACGGCGGAGGTGCTGCACGCTAAGAGCGGAATGGAGTTCGAGTACTTCGTGCACGGCGATATGTGCACCGTTCACGGTGCGAACTGCCTGTACAGCTCCATGCTGTTTGGCAACAGCTCCAACCGGGGACGGTGCATGAAGCCTTGTCGTTGGGATTATCGGGTGAAAAAAGACGGATACCTCTATCCTACCGAGTACCCACTTGCTGCAAAAGATATGTATATGTACGAGCATATTCCGGAGCTGGTCAAGTCCGGCATTACCAGCTTCAAAATTGAAGGACGCATGAGAGATACCGAATTTTTGCTGATGGTCGTTAATGCTTACGGAGATGCCATCGATCGTTACATTGCGGATCCGATAGGTTTTAACCGCGAAGACGGGGCAGATACGCTGCATAAAAACCGGAAACGTGATTTCACGACAGCTTATGCTTTTGGCAAGCCGGGACTGGATTTCATCAATCGCCGTTATGAAGGAACAGGCAAGTTTTACAGTACGGGGAAGGTGTTCAGCACGCCTACCGCGGAACGCGAGATGAAGGAGGAACGGGTGCTTCAGGTGAAGGAATCGCTTCGTCATGCGAAGCGTGAGCAGCCGGGTACGTCGATTCCGCAAATCACGGTGCATGTCAACACGGTAGAGCAGGCCCGTGCGGCAATCGAAGAAGGGGCGAACGTTATCTACCTGACAGGTGACGTGTTCCAACCGGATCTTCCATTCGGCCGTGAAGATATCGAAGCTTTGACAGCGGATAAAGGGAACGCCGAAATTATTCTTGGCATGCCCCGCATGATGAATGAGCTTCATATGGAGCAGTATTATCAATTCCTCAGTGCAGGCAAGGAGCATAACCATTATGGTCTGGACGGCGTGCTTGCATCCAACATCGGTGCCATGCACAAGTTTCAATCCCTAGGGCTGCCGATGATTGCCGATTTCAGCTTGAATATATACAACCATATGGCAGCTTCGTTCTACCAGAACCATTTTGGCATAACCAGAATCAATCCGTCGCTTGAGCTTCAGCTCCATGATTTGACGAAATTGCTGCGTCATCCGGAGATTCCCGTTGAGATCATCGTTCACGGATCGCCCATCGTGATGTATCTGGAGCATGACTTATACACCAATGCGGCAGAGTTTGAGCCCATAGCTGAAGAGGATAACCGGTTCGTGGATAACCGTCATCTCGTACTGCTTACGGATAAAGGGGAGAACCCTGTATACCGGGATGCCGCGGGACGTAACCACTTGGCACTGTCGAAGGAGCTGTGCAATATGCCGTTCTTGAAGGAGCTGCACGAAGCTGGCGTGAATTATTTCCGCATTGAAGGGAAGACGTATACAACGGAGCAGCTTCGCGGCCTGGTGCGGATATATCGCCAAGCTGCCCTGAATCTGGATTCATGCAGCAGGCTGTATGCAGACATGACACCGATCTATGCCGGTTATACACTGGGCTCGCTCCAATTCGGCCATACCCTGCAGCTTGAGCTGACAGAAGTATGAGATGAGCTTCGAAACAGAGATGAAGATGAGCCCGATATGGCTATCATTTTTGATATATTTTCATGGAACATGGGAGAAACGAGATCAATTCAAAGAGGTGAATATCCATGACGCATGCAGATCCGACGTATATCGGTCCCGAAGCTATCGTGGCAAAGCGTCGGGAGTACGGCTACCCCTGCACGGCTAATTTCTACAAAGAGCCGCCTCAGATCGTCAGCGGCAAGATGCATAAACTTTACGGCCATGATGGTAAAGCGTATGTCGACTTCTTCACAGGGGTGTCGGTTGTCGCCTGTGGCCACTGTAATGAAGCCATTACTGCAAGAACGATCGAACAGCTGCAGACGCTGCAGCATACGTCAACCATTTACCTTACCCAGCCGATGACGGATCTGGCGGAGCGGTTGGCAAACGGCGTTTTGCCTGGCAACCTAAAGCGAACGTTCTTTGTGAACAGCGGCTCCGAAGCGAATGAGGGCGCCCTGCTTGTTGCACGTTTGCACACGAAACGCCGCAACTTCCTGGCGCTGGAATACGGCCTTCATGGCCGCACTTTCCTGACCATGAACGTGACCGGCATCCCGATGTGGCGTACCGATGATTTCCTGGACCAGGAGGTGACTACATTTATTCCGCGTCCCTATGATCCTGCCATGGATCAGGATGCTGCCGCTCGCCGCTCCCTGGATGCCTTAGCGAGTGTGTTGGCGGATAAGGGAGACACCTTCGCCGCAATGATCGTAGAGCCGATCCAAGGCAACGGGGGAATGATCGTACCGCCGGATTGGTATTTCCATGAGCTGAAGACGATGCTGGAGGAGCACGGGATTCTTCTGATTGCCGATGAAATCCAGACAGGCTGCGGCCGTACAGGACGCATGTTTGCGATCGAGCATTACGGCATCGTGCCCGACATTCTGACCATGGCGAAGGCACTAGGCAATGGCGTGCCCATCGGCGCTTTCTCCACGACGGATGAGATTGCAGCCAGTCTAAACCGACCATCCGCCTCCACTTTCGGCGGCAACCCGGTGTCATCGACCACGGCGCTTGCTGTATTGGATTACATCGAGCAGGAAGGCTTGGTCGAACGTTCTCTGCGTGTCGGCGGACGGCTCATCGAAGGTCTGACGGAGCTGCAGGGCCGATACGAGCTGATCGCCGATGTCCGAGGCAAGGGCTTTATGGCCGGGGCCGAAATCCGGGGAGCGACAGACGAGGAGAGCGCAGTATGGACGGATATCATTCTGGAGCGCATGAAGGAAGAAGGATTCATTATCGGCAAAAATGGCATCGGCCGAAACGTGCTGGCGTTCCAGCCGGCCATGATGATTCCGGAGGAAGATATCGAGGCCATGCTCAGCGCCTTGGACAAGGTGCTGGCTGGGTTATCCCAATTCGTAAACGAATGAGGTTGGATCCGGATGCAAATGATCAATAAAGTCGTTCATAAGACCAAAATGTTCGGAGAACTGGTGATGTTCTCCCACACGCTGTTCTCGCTGCCCTTTGCGATCATTTCCATGATCTGGGCCGCGGGCGGCGTACCGTCATGGCATGTCATGCTGTGGTCGTTGATTGCGCTGGTTGCTGCACGCAATGGGGCCAATGCCTTCAACCGCATCGCCGATTTGAAGTTCGACGCCGCGAACCCGCGAACGGCGAACCGCCATATGCCGAGGAAGCTTCTGCTGCCTCGCGAAGTGTACGTGTTTGTCATCGTTAACTTTGCCGTCTTCATTCTCTCGGCAGGGATGCTGAACCAGCTCTGCTTGTGGCTCTCACCGGCAGCGATTATACTGATCTGCTCGTACTCGTACACGAAGCGCTTCACCTGGCTGTGCCATCTGTACCTGGGCTTCACGATTGCTTCGGCTCCGATCGGGGCTTGGTTTGCCGTAACGGGCCAATTTGCCTTCATTCCGTTTATCATCGGTACCGTTGTGATGCTGTGGATCGCGGGCTTTGATATCATTTATGCAACGCAGGATATCGAATTCGATCGCAGCACCGGCTTGTGGAGCATTCCCCGCGCGTTTGGGTTAGAGGGCGGACTACTCATTTCCAGAATGCTGCACGGGATTATGGTCATCCTGCTGGTTTCCCTATACTTTATCCAAGGCTTGGGCTGGCTCTACTTGACGGGAATTGCCGTCTCGGTGATACTGCTTGCCGTGGAGCATCGCATCATCAAGCCTTCCAGCCGCAGGCGGATGCATCTGGCATCCTACAACCTGAATCAGGTGATTAGTTTGACGATTCTGCTCTTTACCTTGGCCGACCAATTTTTGCTCGGATAAAAAAACTCCCTTCGACTGCCAGCCCGCATACACGGGCCATATGGCATTCAAAGGGAGTTTGATTTTTATTGACCGGCCTTTAAGATGGCAAAGCCATAGGCCGGCAGCTTCACGGTCAGCTGGCCTTGCTTCGCGCTAAGGCTTTCGCCGTTCCACAGGTTCGTCCACTGATGATCCAGCACAGGGACGGTCATCGTGTTGCCCGCCTTGTCGTTGTTGACGGCAATAAGGATCGTTTCGTTGTCGTCCTCGCGCAGGTATGCGATTTTACCGCCGTTCTTCTCGGCCTTCAAGAATTTGAAGGTTCCCGTACGGAGAGCGGAATGCTCTTTGCGGAGCTTAATCAGCGTTTGATAGAAATGGAACAGGTCCTTGTCATGCTTGGACTCATCCCATTCCATGCATTTGCGGCAGCCTGGATCGTGCCCGCCGTCCATGCCGATTTCGTCGCCGTAATAGATGCAAGGCGTGCCGAAATACGTGAACTGGAACATCGCGGCAAGTTTCATCAAGCGTTTGTCGCCGTTCGCCTGCGTTAACAGTCTTGCGGTGTCATGGCTGTCCAGCAGGTTGAACATCACTTCACTGGCCTGTCTTGGGTAACCGGCAAGCTGTTTGCCAAGCATGAAGGAGAATTTCTCGGCATCGGCGGTACGATTGATGAAGAAGTCCAGTACGGCATTCGTGAACGGGTAGTTCATGACGGCGTCAAACTGGTCGCCTTCCAGCCAGATGGAGGATTCATGCCACACCTCGCCAAGGATGTAAGCATCCGGGTTGGCTTTTTTCACGACTTGACGGAATTCGCGCCAGAAGCTGTGCCCTACCTCGTTGGCTACATCCAGGCGCCAACCGTCGATGCCCGTCTCCTTGATCCAGTACTCGGCAGCCTTGAGCAAGTAAGCCCGAACCTCCGGGTTCTCCGTGTTCAGTTTCGGCATCAGCGGCTCGAATGCAAAGGTATCGTAAGTTGGAACGCCATCCACCACTTCCAGGGGCAGGGAGCGAACGTAGAACCAATCTTTATATTTGGAGTTCATACCGTTCTTCTGCACGTCAACGAACGGTGCAAACGTTCTGCCGGAATGATTGAAGACTGCATCCAGCAAGACGCGGATTCCGCGCGCATGGCATAGATCGACGAGTTTCTTCAGCGTGTCCTTGTCGCCGAACTGCGGATCGATTTCCATATAGTCTTCCGTATCGTATTTATGGTTTGTTGTTGCCGTGAACAGCGGCGTGAAATAAATCGCGTTAACGCCGAGCTCGCTAAGATAATCGAGATGGTCGATAACCCCCTGAAGATCACCGCCGAAGAAGTTTTTCGGCGTCGGTTCGGCACTGCCCCAAGGCAAGGCGCCTTCCGGGTCATTGCTTGTATCCCCATTCGCGAAGCGTTCCGGGAAGATTTGATAGAAGATCGCGTCTTTGACCCATGCAGGCGGGTGGAAAACGTCATCCGGATTGATGAACGGGTATTCGAACAGGCGGTCCGGATTGGCCGGCGGCTCCGTCAGGAAGTCATATTCGGTCATCCAGCGTTTCTCGTCGCCCTGCTGAAGCAGGAAGCCGTATTTCAAGCGGCGGTACGGAGGGGTTGCCTCGCACTCCCAATAATCGAACATTTCATCCGAGGACAGCTTGGTCATCGGAATGTATTCCATCGTCTGATCCCACAGGTACTTGTCGCCTGCGAGGGCGTACACTTCGGTAATGTCGTCTTTTTTGGTGCGGATTCTGAGATGGATGGTCGTACCGTTATAGGCGTAGGACCAGTTTTTGCGCGGACGGTGATAGATGGCTTCCAAGAACATCGATAATTCCTCCTTAAGTAAGTGAAATTAAAAAAAGGCACAGCCAGGACTATGAATAGCCGAGGTTGTACCTTTGTAAGATAACATTGCCTTTAAATTATGAGGTTTGGATCTGGATGACTATGATTTCATTCGTTATTTAAAAATATACCATGTGCTCTTGGCGTATACAAGCCCTATATCGAAGTTGCTAATCCTATGCAGCAGCGAGCAGCAGGATGCAGATTCTTAAGCGGGATTCTGCTGGCGGGGCAGGTCGTAAGGAAAGAGCGGAAGTTTGTTGTATAATATAGGGACAAGGATAAGCCTGACAGTGCAGATACGTATTATAGGAGGACAGTCACATGCAATACGACGATCAGATGAAAAACCGGATCAAACGGATTGAAGGACAGCTTCGCGGCATCTTGAAGATGATGGAGGAGAACAAGGACTGCAGGGAGGTCATCACGCAATTATCCGCTTCGCGTACGGCAATCGACCGGACCATTGGCGTTGTTGTCAGCTCCAACCTGGTGGATTGTGTACGGCAGGCCGAAGCGAACGGTGAGGATACGGAGAAGCTTGTGCAGGATGCCGTTAATCTGCTCGTGAAGAGCAGGTAAAGGTTTGAATAGCAGGCAGGGTGAAGGCCTGGATGAACCGCTCCCCTCAGGTATCCGACTCATGATGGAACCACTTCAATTTTAGCGGAACCCTCGAATTAAAAAGTACCCGAACGCAAAAGGATCACTGGTCGTTAACGGGTCTGGCGCTAGGGCTAGGAAATTTGTAAACGGACAAAATGGGTAAAGATAAGATGACGGTTTTTTTAAAGGAGGGTACTCAGATGTCTGTGAACGAACAAATTATACTAGCCAAAAGGCCGCAAGGCATGCCGGATGAGTCGGATTTTACATTCGAGGAGCAGCCTTTGCCCGTTCCGCAAGCTGGAGAAGTCCTGGTACGGACCGTATATTTGTCGGTGGATCCGTATATGCGGGGCAGAATGAGTGATGCCAAAAGTTACGCGAAGCCCTACGAGGTAGGACAGGTTATCGCTGGAGGCGCAGTAGGGCAGGTGATGGAATCGACAGATCCGACCTATCGGGAAGGCGATTTTGTTGCGGGAACATGGGGCTGGCAGCGCTTTGCCGCCGTGCGGACCGGAACGCTGCGTAAGGTCAACCCGGATTTGGCACCCGTATCGACCGCCTTGGGTGTGCTGGGGATGACCGGTTTGACTGCTTATTTCGGACTGCTGGATATCGGTCAGCCGAAGGAAGGCGAGACGGTGGTGATATCGGGTGCCGCAGGCGCCGTAGGCATGATTGTCGGGCAGATTGCCAAGATCAAAGGGACCCGGGTGATCGGTATTGCCGGTTCTGAAGAGAAAACCAAGTACCTGACGGAGAAGCTGGGGTATGATGCAGCGATCAATTACCAGACCGAAGATCTGGCATCGGCTTTAGCGGAAGCTTGCCCCAATGGGGTGGACGTCTATTTTGACAATGTCGGCGGTGAGGTTTCCGATGCGGTGCTGCATCTTATCAACAAAAATGCACGGATTCCGATTTGCGGCCAAATCGCACTCTATAACCTGGAGAAACCCGATACGGGTCCGAGAATCCAGAGTCTGCTGCTGACCAATACGGCACTGATGAAGGGCTTCCTGGTCGGCGACTACGCCAGTCGGTACAATGAGGCATTGCATGAACTGGCCGAATGGCTGAGGGATGGTAAAATTCAGTACGCCGAACATATCGTCGACGGTTTCGAGAAGACCATTGAGGCGTTTCTGGGGCTCTTCTCCGGGGAGAATCTTGGGAAACAGCTGGTGAAGGTAAGCGAAGGGCAAAGTTAGTCTTTTGACAGACAAAAAATAAAAGAGTGTCGAATTTACGCACTTCGCAAGCCTCCTCATACGGGAGCTTTGCGAGCGGAAGGGTCATAGCCTTCCGGCTTGCGTGATCATCGGCACTCTTTTTTTGCGCTTATTAAGTTTAATGACTATATAGATTGAACTAAAGAAAAGAAGAACTTCAACGGAGAAGGCTGAATTATTATGTAGAAACGAAGTGGTCGCCTTTGCCCCCGGATTTTAACCATGATATGAATGTATCGAAGAAATCTGGGGGCAACAGCGATCGGAAGAATACCCGCATTCGTAGTGATGCTTAGGCTAAGAATCTTTAGTTCAACTTATATAGTTAACGATGGAACATGTCGCTATATAGCCGCTTCCGGTGTCGTAAATTGCTGATACTGGCGATACATCGAAATGCGCCAGTGGACAATCATGCCATAAGCCAGCATGAAGAACAACGCCGCGGTCTGCGGGATGGAAATATGCTGCTCGATATATCCATGGAGCAGAAGCCGGATAGCCAGCAGGCCGAGCAGAATGTAAATAAAGCTTTTCGATTTCTGCATGAAAATCTGGCCATCAACCTTCTCGAATTTGGTGCTGCGAATCAGAGGATAGGAGAAGATGAACCAGCCTACCAGAAAGGCAATTCCCGCCCACCATATCGGGATGCGTACTTGCGGCTCAACGAACATTAGAAACCCGGTGCTCATGGCAACGGGAGGGATGATGATCTTCTTGACGGTGACGGGTCGGTGACTCGCTTTCATTCGAATGAAAATAACGGTCAATGCCATAACCAGCATCACAATCGTAGAGCCTATCTGAAGAATTGGGGAATCGAAATTAACCACAATTCAGAACCTCTTTCCATAAATAAAATGACATGACAATGTGCTGCCTTCTGATTATAGCACATTCTGATGCCAGGCAAAATCAGGCAGGTGCGGGAGGAGCAACGCTATTAGCACCAGCTGTCTTTAAGGCTGGAGTCCATCGATGAAAATCCGGATCATAAAATCCAAGCTTTCATCTACATTCAAATCCATGGCGAATTGACCCCCACGTTCCAGAGATGAGAAGCCGTGGCACAGGCTGCGAAGTGTCCGCACGGCATGCAGCGCCTCCGGCTCACTGAGCTGATAAGGAGCTAAGATTTGGAGCAGAAGCTCGACAATCTGATTGCCTACTTGCTGCGCCTCCTGCTGTTCCGGACGGAGAGGCTGCAATGCGGCTTCGTATAATCCGGGGTGAGATCTGGCAAAGTCGACATAGGTAAGGCATACATAACGCAGGGCATCCTCGCCTGACCGGCCGGCGACAGCCTTCAGCAGCCGATCATGCAATGTCTGGAGGCCATACAGCATCAGGGCGGCATGCAGACCGGGCAGTCCGTCCACGTGGTTATACAGGGAAGGCGACCGAACGCCCAGCTTACCGGCAAGTGCGGCCAAGGTCACGGTATGAAGCCCATCCTGATCTGCTAGTTCGGCAGCGGTTTGAAGCAGTTGAAGCCGGTCGATTCCGGGTCTCGGACTCATTTTGCATTCCTCCTCATAGTAGACTCCGCATGCGCAACGGCCTGCTGCATGGCAGCCACCGGATTCTTTAGCATCCGTCCATGGCCGACAGCCAGAACGGCGGGTTTCTGTGCGGTTAGCATTTTGGCGCTTTCCAGAGCAAGCTCCTTGCTCCAGGTCGCCATGGCAGGGAAGGGAAACCAGGGCTTGAGCACACCGGATACGGCTAATCCGCCCCGTGTCTGCCAAGCATCGCCGGCTATCAGGATACCGCTGCGCTCATCAAGGAATGCCATATGTCCCGGCGTATGTCCGGGAGTGGCGATGGCCTTGAGCGAGCCAACGGAATCCCCGTCACTCAGAAGCACATCCGGAACGGTGGTTATGTTCTTAGGAATATCTCCGCGAATCGGGGTTTGCAGCTCTCCAGGCTGGAGCTCGGCATTTCCTTTTAGCAGCAGCGCATCACGCCGCGAGATGTAAACCGAAGCATTCGGAAGCTCTTTCTTTAACCCGTCGAGCGCCCCGACATGGTCGCCGTGAGCATGGGTCAGCACGATCCGGGTGATGGGCTTTCCTATAGCGGCTGCCGCTTGAAGAATTCCCTTTTGGGAAAATGACATACCTGTATCAATCAGCGTAACCCCGTCGCTTTCTTCTACAAGATAGACATTTACCGGGAAAAGGCGAGGAAGAAAAGAAATTTGAGTCACGTGTTCAATCGTTGTTGTTAACATAATACAATTCCCCTTTCACTCAAAACTAATCATATTAGCATAATAACTAATATGATTAGTTTTATCAAGCCTTAATTTTAACATTTTCATGAATAGGTCCGTTTAACCCCTAAAATTTTTATAAATTTACCAAATTTTGAGTGCAATTTTCATCATTTTGAGTTACCATAAAGATAGATATACGGAAAAAATTGTGGATTATTGAGATAAAGGGTGAGGGGCGGACGACATGGATATTTTCAAACGCATCGTACTTCTGATGGTGATGTATGCCTTCTCCGCGGTACTTCTGTATGTAGCCAGTCAGCACACGCCATATCTGCTTCCTGTCATCTGGCTCTCTGCGCTTATGCTGCTGTTATGCGGCATCGGATATCTGGGATACCATTATTTCTTTAAAGGACGCAGAAAACGAAGTTAATCGAGAGATACGTTCAAGTCTGCCTGCCCGGGCGGACTTTTTTTGTGTGGATAATAAAAAAACCGTTTGAATCGCTTCGCAGTCTTATATACAGAGATAAAAACAAACGAGGTAGGTCGGAGGGGAAGGGTAATCGGATGATGGAAGATAAAGAGCTTGCGGCTGCTGCCTGCAGAGGGGACGAGGAAGCGTTCTATGCACTTGTTACGGAGCACCGAAGGCGCCTATACGGAATTGCATACAGTTATTTGCATAACGAGAGTGACGCACTGGAGGTATTGCAGGAGACGGTATGCCGGGCGTGGATGAAGTGCCGGAAGCTGAAACATCCGGAGGCATTTGTTCCTTGGCTCATTCGGATCCTGATTAACTGCTGCGTGGATGAGCAGAAACGAAAAAAGCGTATGGTTCCGGTTGAAGAAATTCGCAGCCAGGAGACGGCTGCCGAGATGGTCAGTGATAGCAAGCTGGATCTGGAGCGTGCGCTCAGCCGGTTGAAGCCCAAATACCGCCATGTGCTGATTTTGAAATATTATCAGGACATGACGATCAGCGATATCGCGAATATTCTCGATGTTCCAGAGGGGACGGTCAAAACCAGGCTGTATCAAGGATTAAAGCTGCTGCGGCAAAAAATCGAGCCAGGAGGTGCCATATTCCATGTTTGAGAAGGAAGAGCGAATGCTGAAGGAGATGAATAGGGACGCGGAGATCATTTCCGCTGTTGTATCCGATGAAGCATTGGACGCGGCGGTGCGAAGCGGGATGCGAAGAGGACGGCGCACGCAGCGGGGCCGGGCACGGATGGCCACCGTCTCTGCCGTGGTTGTAACCGTAGCGGCTGCGCTGCTGTTCGTGGTATGGAGCGGGAACGAAGGGCTGGTGAATCCCCAAAAGCAAATGGCGGCTCAAGGGCCGTATCCGCCTTTGACCGGGTTTGATTTCGGAGAAGATATCACTTTAAATTCGGCTAATAAACATGGCATGATTCAGCAGGTTAATCAATCGGTGACCAAGGGGGATTTTACGGTAACGGTGAACGGGATACTTGTAGGCTCCCAGCAGATGGAGGTGTTCTATACGGTCCAGAACCATGCGGAGAATCCCGCAGACTTAAAGAGGGTGGAGATGAAGCGCCGGGGATCCAGCGAATCGTTGCCTTACAGTATCGGGTCGTCGGGTGGAACCGAGATTAAGCCTGGTGCCGGCAAGCTGTTCCATTCCCGATCGGACATTCAGATGGGTGAGAACCACCCTATACCTGAGGAATTGACGTTATCTTTTAGGATCGCCCCCTATTCGACGAATACGGTTTATGAATCCGCTACAGAGAACGAGCAGGTGCTCGATATTAACGTATCCGTTGATATGGAGACAGTTCAGAAGTATACCAGCACCGTTCCGCTCAATAAAATGCTGCAGATTGAGAGCCAGAGGTTCTATTTGAAAGAAGCTGTGTTGTCTCCTGCCGGAATTGTCTTGAAAGCGAACGTCCCATCCAGTAATACGATGAAGGTATCCGGTTTATGGGATGTGTACTTGGAAGCTGTGGTTAACGGTGAGAAGATCAGATTGAACAGTGATTCCGCATTCTTACCCGGTGCCGGGGGAGGGGATATGACTTACTTCTTCGACAGCAATATATTGGAGAAGCCAGAATCAATCACGCTGAAAGCAAGCGGATTCCAGGCGGTGGACCCCTCGAAGATGAAACTCGTGGTGGATACGGATAAGAAAGAGATCATCCGTTCACCGGACGGCGACCTTCGGTTCGGAGAGTACACGGGGCATACCCTGACATTTGAATACGAAGAACAGACTGACCGGCATATGGGCAGTGTATCGATTGAGCCGGAGTTTGTGGATGGAGAGGGGAAAAAGCATAGGATCAATGAAGATGCAGGGGGGCTCAGTTCCTCGTCCCGATCCTCTTCGGATACCGACGTAAGTCTTATCACGCAGTATATCCACCTTAAACCTGGGGATTATCCACAGCCGCTCACATTTACGTTTAGCAGCTACCCCGGAGTCATGGAGCAGGCATTCGAGGTGCCGATTCAATAAATTTAGAGATGCTGAAAGCTCATCAGGATAATCACAACGCCGAATGTTAAAGTTATTTTACCGACACGAATAAGGAACCGCCCCCGACCATGTTGGCCGGAGGACGGTTCCTTTTTTTATTTATGGTATCTTGAATCATGGGCTTGATTTCGCTATTCCTTATGCACAGTAGGGGAGCTGCCTTCGGATCCTTTGGCATCCAGGAGTTCAATTAGAGCTTTGGGTACCCCGTTAAGCAGCAGCCATTGACGAAGCGTTTCGATGGCGCGGATATGGCCATTTCCTTCATCCCGCCAGGTCAGCAGCTCGACGACCTTAATGACGAGGAGCATCAGCTCCATTTTGTCATGCTCGGTTTGATCCGCGCGGATTTTTTGGAATACGGCTTCTTTCTCCCAATCCAGCAGGATCTCTTCCCCAATGGTTGGTCTCATGAGTGAATAGCTGTAATCGCACTGCGGGCAGAGTACCGTGGTGAACTGTTCTGATTTGAACGTAACCCCGATATCCGCTTGGCACTGACGGCAGTGAAATTGGACTTCAATTGCTGAGTTTGTTTCCATGTCTACGATGCCTCCTTCGAAGAGAAAGGTATCTACTTATACCCATTAGTCGGTAACTATGACCCATCTTCCGATGAAAGAGGCGCATGGAACATGAAGAAGGAACCGCCAAATAGAGGCGATTCCTTGAGGATCCAAAGCCAGAAATCAGCGTTTCCTTCTATGCGTACTTTTAACATGGGTTAGCACATTATAGAGGAAAGCCAGAATGCCCAACGTTACCAGAACGCCTCCAACGGCAATGACCGGCTCTACCGATTCCATGCCGCTTACCAGCAGTGCGAGGCCGATCATCATGATAGGTAGACCGATATTGTGCAGCCAGAAATGCACTTTGCCTGCGGTGGATTCTCCGGCTGCGGGGAACAGAACATAAATAACACCTGCAAGAGCCAGGGATGCCCAGCCCAGAAGGTTGACGTGTGTGTGAACTGAGACGTAATCGTAGCTGTGGGAGATCGACATGTACATGCCGAGCAATATCCCCAGTACGAAGTATACAGCGGCGATCTTGATTAATTTAACACCCATATAACCCCTCCTCTTATGGATTACTACTATGATATATGTCAGCTATGGTGAAGTAGACCAAGAGGGAGGAAGATTTAATGAAGACCGATGTTTTATAGCCAGCAAAAAAAGAAACCGTGAACTCCCTTGCCGGGGATTCACGGTGAATCGTGTTTTACACACTCGTTATTCCGATGACCTATTCGAGCTCCAGCACATCATAGATCAGCCATTTGCCTTCGGCTTTCTTGAGCCAGTAAAGAGAGGTTGAACGGATGATTTCACCATCTGCATCATCGCTTTCTTTGGCATAGACAACGGCGTCTTCCCCTTGGAAAAAGACCGTCCGGAGCTCATCGGACTTGATGTTGAAATTCACCTCATCGAAGATGCCTTCCGCAATGCTGGTGCGGAATATCTCGTGGAAGGCCGATTCCGGATGAATAACCGACATAAGCAGCGGACCATCCTCCTCATTGAAACCCTTGGACTGGGTGTCAATAGTTGCCACGATGGCTGTTTGTTCCGTTGCTGGCACTTCCGGACGAGCTTCCAGCAGTTCATCTCCGACCAGATATTCCGTCTCGTAATGGACCAGATCATAGATTTTCCATGCTCCCGAAGCATCTTTCTTCAAGAGATTCTCATAATGGAGTGTAGCATCCCAAGCAAAAGGTCCGCCGGTGCGGTCGAGGGTCACGCTGGTGTAGGCATGGATCGACGTTCCGGCTACCGTTACTTCCCATACATCAGCAGATACGTGCAGATCGTTCTTAAATTGGTTCTGATAATTTTCCTGAATTTCCGCAAAAACAGGAGATTTCGGATGGAAGGCGCTCATGACAGCATCCAGTTTCTTGGCACTTCCAGCTTCTTCAATCGTATGGTAAAGCTTCTTCACCTCATCGGTGGCTTTATCGATTGCACCCTCTCGGTCGATCTTGATGGTGCGTGCCTTGGAATCCCACTTCACGGGCAGTCCGGTGGCTTCAGCTACAAAACGAAGGGGAACCAGCGTGTTGCCGCCATCGGTGAATGGGGCAATCTGAAGCGTGGTTTTTGCACCATTGACATAAGCGGTTTTCTGTCCGATGGTCATCTGCAGCTTCTGATCGAGGTATGTACCCGTCACCTGTTTATTCGTGCTGTTCCAATTGACTTTATAATCCAAGGCCTGGAACAGAGGGCGGAATTGTACGAAGGTGACTCCATTCTTCATAATAGGCGCTGTCTGAAATTTGATTTCCTGGTTATCGAGGTAGACCCGGATATTCCCTTGATTATTTGCCGGAGCTGCTTGCGCCGCAGTAGCGAGCAGGAACAGGAAAGCGATCGTCAGTAGGCTGATTTTTTTCTTCAATTGGCTGTCATCTCCTTCAACGAATGATAGAATAGAGTGGTAATTGTGGTAATCGTACATGATAAAACCAGTGCTAGCAATACATTTCTTTATGAGTAATAATTGGTAGAGCAACGCGGGACGGCTTGCCGGATCGAATTGAAAAAAGGCGGTAAGCGCAGAGCCCTGATGGGTAATACATAATAAGAATCAGACCGGTTCACCGGATCATTCATGAGACAAAGGAGTGGATCACATGACAGCAGGACAGGAACTGATATTTTACATAGGAACCTATGGTTCGGAGGAAGAGAATCGAATTCATTGGGGGGCGATGGATCGGGGTACGGGCGAGCTGCGTCTCTTAGGTGGTACGGCTGGTATAGAAAACCCTACCTATCTGGATTTCGATGATTCGATCTCTGTATTGTATGCAGCGAGCGAGAAGGGCGAAAGCGATGTATCGGCTTATTCAGCCAATCTGGTCACCGGTGAATTAACGCTGCTGAACGTTCAGTCTACCGGCTCGTCCGGTGCATGTCATGTATCCCGTACATCGGACGGTAAGTATCTGTTTACGACAGGGTACAGCGATGGACATATATCAGTGCTGTCATTAGAAGAAGACGGCCGGGTTGGAGAGCTGGCCTCCAAGATCAAGCACAGCGGACGCGGTCTTCACGATGACCGTCAATCGGAAGCACATCCGCATTCGATATTTGAAGACCCCGTCAGCAAGTATATCGTGGTCAGTGACCTGGGCATGGATGATGTGAACCTGTATCGGCTGGAGGAAGGCAAACTTGTGACCCACCGTGAGATCAGTCTGCCGCCAGGCTCGGGCCCGAGGCATGTGTCTTTTCATCCATCAGGCAAGTGGGTGTATGGCACGAACGAGCTGAACAGCACGGTAACGGCTTACGCAAACGATGGAACATTTGGGGATTTGAAAATATTGCAGCATATATCGACCTTGCCAGAAGACGTAGTGATGGATAACAACACATCGGCCCATCTGCTGGTATCTCCATGCGGCCGTTATCTGTACGCCTCCAACCGGGGCCATGACAGCATCGTTCAATATGTAATCGACCAGGAGACCGGTACGCTCCGTGCCGTCAATTGGGTGTCTTCCGGCGGTAAAACGCCGCGCCATTTCAATATCATGCCGGACGGCTTCCTAGTGACGGCGAATCAGGACAATGGTTTGATCGCAAGTTATCGGATCGATCCGGACACGGGCAATCTGGTTTCTACGGGTTATACACTAGAAGTTACGCGCCCGGTATGCATCTGTCCCGCGGAGAAGGCAAAGGCTAATAAACGTTAACCTATATAAAGAAGAAGCAGCTCGAAGACCCGAAAATGGGACTTGAGCTGCTTCTTTTGTTAAGCGTCCCCTGCCAGTAGCAATGGACAAGAACGCGGTGTTCAACCTCCAACTAGCGAGGAAACTGGCTAGCAAGGTTATAGGAATTCATTGGTTTAAAGATTCATTCCATGAATCATTAATGTGCAAAGATATGATTGCCGATCTGCAGCACTTGCGGTCTGGACCAGATCCATTGGCTGGTTGCTGTTTTCGGATTGAAATAATAAAGGGATTCATAAGTCGGATCCCAGCCGCGAACGGCATCCAATGCGGCAAGATAGGCGGCCCGGTTTGGGGGCAGCCAGTATTGTCCGTCATCTACGGCTGTAAAGGCCCCTTTTTGAAAGACGACGCCCCGAATATCATTCGGAAATTCGCTGGATTGAATGCGGTTCATGACAACAGCCCCGACGGCAACTTGTCCTTTGTAAGGCTCACCGCGGGCTTCGCTATAAATGACTCTGGCCATGACATCCATTTCGGATTGATTTAACGTATATTTTTTCAGCTGTCTCCAGGTTTGTGCGCCGGTAACTCCATCGGCTGGCACACCGTATTCTTTTTGGAAACGGGTAACGGCTGTTTTCGTGTTTGCGCCATATTTGCCATCCAGCGGCTGCGTGTAGAAGTCCAGCGTTTTCAGGCGATATTGAAGCTCCCAGACATCCCCGTTTTCATTGCCAGGCTTTAACACCGGAGCTGCCTCCGTCGTTTGGGCAAATGCAGGCATGAACAGAAGAATACTAAGGAAAAGAGCAGAAATTATTTTTCGATTTGGCTTTCTTATGGTGATCAACTCCCTTTGGGGTAGAATTATAAGGTTGGAAGCGGGTTCATACAACCATCAGTAAATGGAAATCCGCGTCGTGACTGCGTTCGTTGCACCAAAAATGGTTCTATGGTCCGTGTGGTCCTAAACTTGAAATTTTTTGAAAAAAGGTTTGACAGCAGGAGAGGGACTTATTACAATAGCAACATAACATACTAAACAGGTAGGAATTATAATGTATTGTTCTCACCGTATCGACGGAGGAACGCTCGAGGACCATGAGCAGGCACGGTTACAAACCGGCTTGACTCTGTTCTGATGAGCCTTCCTCCGTCTTTTTTTGCCATACGGCCTGTTTAGTAGAGAATAATAGGGGGAGTGATCCATATGAAAAAGGTGTTGAAGCAAGGTCTTCTCATCGGATTAACAGTGATGCTGACGGCGGCACTTACAGCTTGCGGTGCAGAGAAAACAGAGACAGTCGCAACCGCCAATGGAGACGCTCCTGCTTCGGGTTCAAGCAAGCCGAGCGTGGAACTGCTCAATGTTTCTTACGATCCGACCCGAGAGTTATATGACCAATACAATAAAGCATTCGCGGCGCATTGGGAGAAGGAACAAGGCCAGAAGGTAACATTTAAGCAATCGCACGGGGGTTCAGGCAAGCAAAGCCGTTCGGTTATCGACGGTTTGGAGGCGGATGTGGTGACTCTGGCCCTTGGATACGATATCGATGCGATCCATCAGGCCGGATTGATCAATGAAGGCTGGGAAAGCAAGTTTGAACATAACAGTGCGCCTTACACCTCAACCATCGTTTTCCTCGTCCGCAAAGGCAACCCGAAAGGCATCAAGGATTGGCCGGACCTGATCAAGGAGGGTGTGGAGGTGATCACGCCGAACCCGCAGACCTCCGGTGGTGCTCGGTGGAACTACCTGGCGGCATGGGGGTACGCACTCAAGGTTAACAATAACGATGAAGCGAAGGCACAGGAATTCGTGAAAGAGCTATTCACCCACGTACCGGTGCTGGACAGCGGAGCCCGCGGTGCGACAACCACTTTTGTAGAACGTGGAATCGGGGATGTGCTGCTGGCTTGGGAAAATGAAGCATATCTCTCGATTAACGAGCTGGGACCGGACAAATTCGAGATCGTGAATCCGTCCGTCAGCATTTTGGCTGAACCTCCGGTTACTGTCGTGGATAAGAACGTCGACAAGCGGGGGACCCGCGAGGTAGCGGAAGCCTACCTGCAATATCTATACAGTGAAGAGGGGCAGACGATTGCGGCGGAGAACTACTACCGTCCAACGCTTGCCAGCGTGGCTGACAAGTACAAGGAGAAATTCCCGGCTATCGAATTGTTTACACTCAAGGACGTGTTTGGAACATGGGAAGAGACACAAACGAAGCATTTCAATGACGGCGGCATCTTTAATCAGATTTACGTGCCAGGCAGCTGATCGGCATAACCGCCGAAGGCAGGAAAGGATGAATGGATATGGCAGTACTCCCCGTACAGAAGCAAAGCAGAAACAATCGCAGCGTGCTCCCGGGTTTTGGAATCGGCATGGGACTGACCGTCCTTTATATGAGCTTGGTTGTGCTTGTGCCGCTGTCGGCGCTGCTTCTCAATCAAACCGGACTAACCTGGGAGAAGTTCTGGTCGGTTGCAACCGATCCGAGGGTGCTGGCCTCCTACCGGGTTAGTCTGACGACAGCGGCGCTGGCCGCATTTGCGGATACGATACTGGGGCTGCTGCTGGCTTGGGTGCTGGTGCGGTATGATTTCCCCGGCAAAAAATTGTGGGATGCTCTGATCGATTTGCCCTTCGCCCTGCCAACGGCAGTAGCGGGGGTGGCTTTAACCGCGATCTATTCCGCTAACGGCTGGATCGGATCGCTGCTGGAGCCGCTGGGGATCAAGGCGGCATTCTCTCCTCTAGGCATCACGCTGGCCCTCATGTTCATCGGCATACCGTTCGTTGTGCGGACGGTACAGCCGGTGCTGGAGGACGCGGAGCGGGATACGGAAGAGGCTGCTGCCACGCTCGGGGCTGGCCGATGGCGCACGTTTTGCACCATCATTCTGCCGACCTTGATTCCGCCGCTGCTGACCGGATTTGCGCTCGCTTTTGCCAGGGGCATCGGTGAATATGGCTCCGTGGTTTTCATATCGGGGAATATGCCGATGAAGACGGAGATTGCACCGCTACTAATCATGACGAAGCTGGAGCAGTTTGATTATGCCGGCGCGACGGCGGTTGCCTTAATTTTGCTGCTCATCTCTTTCGCACTGCTGCTCGGCATCAATATGTTACAACATTGGACGCGGAAAACCGCGCGTTAAGGAGGGGATACATATGGCTGGAACTGTACCCGCTGCCGTTCCTGCAGCGAAACGAAATACGTCGTCCTCTCCGGCGGCAGCGGAGAAGCAGTGGGTGAAATGGACATTCATAAGTTTGGCTGGGCTTGTGCTGTTGTGGCTTATTGTGCTGCCTCTGATTACGGTGATGTCCGAGGCGCTTAAGAAGGGCTGGGAGGTCTATGTAGCCGCCTTATCCGATCCTGATGCTCTATCTGCGCTTCAGCTGACTTTACTGGTGGCGGCTATTGCGGTACCGCTGAATTCGATATTCGGCGTTATTGCAGCATGGACCATAACGAAGTTTCGTTTTAAAGGCAAAAATCTATTGATTACACTGCTGGATCTGCCGTTTGCGGTATCACCGGTAATCGGAGGTTTAATCTTCGTGCTGATCTTCGGTCGGCAGGGATGGTTTGGCCCTTGGCTTGAAAGCCATGATATCAAGATTATTTTTGCCGTGCCCGGCATTGTTCTGGCTACATTATTTGTCACGTTTCCCTTTGTGGCAAAGGAACTGATCCCGCTGATGGAAGACCAAGGGACGAAGGAAGAGGAGGCAGCTGTAACGCTGGGCGCCAAGGGCTGGCAAATATTCTGGAGGGTTACCCTGCCCAATATCAAGTGGGGGCTATTGTATGGCATCATTCTGTGCAACGCCAGAGCCATGGGTGAGTTTGGGGCCGTGTCCGTCGTATCCGGTCATATCCGCGGCGAGACCAATACGCTGCCCCTTCATGTCGAAATTTTGTATAATGAGTATCAGTTTTCAGCATCGTTCGCGGTGGCCTCAATATTGCTGTTATTAGCCGTCGTAACCCTGCTGCTCAAAAATTGGTTTACGCGAAAAAATGCCCATTGACAGTCGTTTCCAACCCATGCTAATGTTAATTCATACTATGTAGGTTGGAAAAGAATGAATAATGGAAACGTGCAGGTAGAATGTCACTTCGATTTGTGGGGATGAGTAAATAGATTTGGGCTTTGCCCGGTGAGGAGGCGTATCCATGGCTAAACCTTTAAAAGTGGATGAAATGTGGCTCGAACGCATAGCCAGCCTGCTGAACGACATGGAATTCGGTTCGCTGCAAATTGTAGTGCATGAGGGTCAGATCGTTCAGATGGAACGAACGGAGCGCAAGCGTTTCGAGAATACGGCCTCCGGAACGGTCAAGACGTCAGGACCGTCCCGGGCATCCGGCCAACAGCGAAGAACGAATGCAAGATGATCCCCAAGGGTTATCGAGTACCAAGAAAAGAATTTCCTTAGATGCCATAAGTACACCTTACCCAGTAGACTTTGGAGAAACACACTGAGTGTTAACCGACGTAGACTACAGGAGTGCGTTTTGGTAATCATGCGGGAGTTCTTTTTTTTTTATATGAACATAGGGATTCAGGATTGCGGAGATATAAAAACAGCCCGGCCGTTGAATTCGGCACGGGTTGTATCTCGTAATATTCATGTCGTTGCTATCTTATCTGGATCGCAGAGGGCTGTTAGTGATCTCCGGGTCGCTGGAACCTCCCGTCTCACTAAGAGGGTCATTCTCGCCCGTAGGATGAAGGAATTGTTCCATTAGATCCGGGTGTCCGGCATAGGGCCGTTCACGGCGCTTGCGGGTGGCTGTAACCCGGAAACCCGCCAGATACAGCAAGCATTGGGTAGCCAAAACATAAGGCGAGGCCTCGCTCCAGATCGGATTAAACAGGGCTGAAGCTACAATCAGCAGATGCAGTACGGTATAGATCACACCATGCGTTCTTCTTCTGGAATCCATCAATAGTCGGTAAAAAGAGATCGTGGCAATTATGTTGGAGAGCCATAGACACCATACCTCGGGGTTTGTCCAGGCAGAAGATTGCCTTAGTTCTTGGACGAGAATCGTCGTCCATAGGATCGCGGCACCCAGTGAAATGGCAGGTACGGCAGGTTTCAAGAGCAGCCAAAATCCCATACCCCAACCCGGTTTCTCGAGCCGCCCAACCAGTTCGTCGCGCTCCTTCATAAGTCTGTTGATCTCGCGGTCCAGCAGCTTGTGAAGTGTTGTTAGTCTGGATTCATCACGATCGCTAAGAAAGGTATCAATCTGTTCGTGGAGCTCCCGCGTCAACAGGTCAGCGGATTTGCATTCCTGCAGAAGCCGGGTCAACAGGTCGTCGGGGACAGCCGTTCGGGTCGGTCGATTGATAAGGGTTCCCAGAGGTCCGGCTAGTCTGGTATAAATCGTCAAGGACTGACGAATGCGAGCGAGTGAATCCTTCCGTGCACCCAATAGCCGGGATGCACTGTATATGTACAGGCCCGAAAATACCGCAGTGGCAAGAAGCACGGCCACGAGCGTGTCCAGTGAGCCAAAGATATCAACCATCCATTCCGTAAGGGACAAGCGGATCCCTCCTTCAATATTCTACCTTTCACTATTGCACAACAAGGGAGGGATTTCAAGGGAATGAATGACAGGGAAGAGAGAATTCATCAAGTTTCAAGCTCTCATTTGCATCACGGAAACATTTTTGTATGTGGATAACATTCCGAAGGGAAGTACATATCATATAGAAACAAGATAATACATCCTTAGATGAAAGGGGAGAAGCCGCATGACGGAAGTACAGATAACCAAGGCACCTTTCCGACGGGTAAAAATCACACTCGGATATGTACTGCTCCTCGTCTTAACGGCTTGATCATATACAAATGATGCATAACGGAAGGTGATTTCAGTCGTGAACGTAGCAAGTATACAGGAAACATGATCCTAAAAGATGCTATTCCCCGGTAAACATTATATCTGTGAAGGAAGACAGGGGGAAAGGCGGCCCCTTTCTATAGGAAAGGGAAAGGAAGGAAACATAAAAAACAACAAGGCTGCCCTAGGCAGCCTTGTTGTGATAAGGAAAATGAAGCTCAAAAGTTGAATCAACGCTTAAAGTCGTATAATGCCTTCCAGTATCGGTAGTCATGAATGGCGAACCCGGAGAATGAAGGGTGCTTCTCCGCTTTGGTACATACCTTGGACAGCTGTTCCTCCATATAGGACGTGCCTTCCTCAAAAAAGGTAATGTAAGCTCCCTCATTGCTCGATTTGGTCTCTACGGCTATCAGGGCTTCCTTGCCGAGTTCATCGGCTTCCTTAAGCTCGGCGGCAGCGACGCTGTAAATGTTATCTGCTTGATCACGATAGGCCATAATGACGACCTGGTCGAACTGCTGGATCATCCACCGACTGATCGACATCGACTGGTCCGGCAGTTGGTAGCTGTGCAGCCAGAATGTCATGTCGGAACCGATGGGCAGATTCAGTGTGTGCGCTTCATGGACCAGATAGCGGACGCTAGCTTGCCATTGCTTTATCACGGAGGCCTGGTTTGTTTTCCACTCGGTCAGCACATGTGGCTCGATATCGACATGAATGCCGGTGAAGCGCTCATTCGGAGCAGCGGAAGCCTGATATTCAGCGGTCCATTGAATGAAAGTTTCTAATCGATGACGCTCCGTTTCCAGCGCCCAGTTAGGCGCACCGCCAAGGACATGAACCTCGATCCCCTGTTCACCTGCTTGGCGGATAAAGCTGCGATAATATTCGGGCCGAACATCACGGTTCATCTGTAGATAGAGCACATTGACGCCTTGACTGGTGGCAAAATTCAGAATGTCGTCAGCCGAATCTTGAATCTGCGGGGTATCCCAGAACCAGGTTGCCTTCTGGCGGGATTCGGCTGTAGCCGCATCAGGCTGAAGGGAGAAGCTGCTTAGCAGCAGCAGACTGCCTGCGAGACAGAGGGCCAGCAAGCGGACGTATTTTTTTTTCATTGTATGGATAATCTCCTTTACATTGCGATTACGTCATAGAAAAACGACAAATTCCAGCAAACACACAACCTTAGTAATGCGAATTAAGTCGTTATGCAAGATATATACATTCGTAAAAATGCATCTATGTATTCTATCGGTGAAAATAATATTGTGATACATAGGTCTAAAGATCTATTGTTTTGAGGAAAAATGAACGAGTGGAGTTTGAAGAGGTCTGTATGGGGATAAGTAAATAGGAGGTGCGACAGCCCGGAACGGCTATAGACGGCACTAGGTGTTTATAATACTACTTAAGATTCAGTAAAGAGCCATTCATCACCAGGGGTGATATAGTATAATTTCTAAGCGAAGGAGCGATGAACATGAAGGTAGCATTAATTGGTGCAAGCGGAACGATCGGGAGACGAATTACGGAGGAAGCGCTGCGCCGGGGGCACGAAGTCACGGCGGTATTGCGTAATCCGGATCGATTGGATTCAGAGCATGAACGATTAAAGAAAGTCAAAGCGGATGTAATGGATCCTTCATCATTAGAAAAGGCGATTCAAGGGCATGATGCTGTCATTAGCGCTTTTGGTCCGAAGTTCGGCCAGGAAGAGGAACTCGTTGCAGCCGCACGCACGATTGTAGAGGGAACGAGACGCGGCGGCGTAACCCGTCTGTTGATCGTTGGCGGCGCTGGCAGCTTGATCGCTGACAGCGGCGTACCGCTTATGGATACCCCCGAATTTCCGGAGGAGATCCGGCCCCTTGCCCGCGCGCATGCGGATGCTTACGATCTGTATAAGGAAAGCGATCTGGAATGGACGTATGTCAGTCCGGCGGCGATCATCGAGCCGGGGAAACGCACCGGACAGTTCCGAATCGGCATGGATCGCCTGGTGACCGACGAGAGCGGAAGCAGCCGAATTTCGGTTGAAGATTTCGCGGTAGCCGTGATCGATGAGCTGGATGATCCGCAGTTTATTCAGTCCCGGTTTACCGTTGCTTATTAATAGAGGGACATCCTGAGTCGACAGAACGTTTGTGTAGGATATATCGAAGCAAAGGGGAGAGCTTGGATGTATGTTGTAACGTCTGAACAGATGAGGGCACTCGACAACCATACGATTCTTCGAATCGGTATTCCGGCGATTGCGCTAATGGAGAATGCGGGTAAAGCGATTGCCGAGGAAGTTCTGAAGCTGTGCCTAGAGCGTGATAGAGTGAGCTGTTCCCTTTACACTGCAGGTGCTGTGACCGCAGGAAAGTCTCCGTCATTCATACGGGATGATGGGGGGCAAGAAGAGCGGCTCTCTTTATCGGAGCACTTGGCAGCGGCGGAGGCTCCTACCGCCGGGAATGACTTGGCTCTGGCGATGAGCCGCCCGTCGCCTGTCATCGACGGAGAGGCTCGATTGCCTACCGCGCTCACGGCCCAGCAGCACTGGCTCATTCTGGTGGGCAAAGGTAATAACGGCGGCGACGGGGTGGTCGCCGCCCGGCATTTGCGTGACGCCGGCATACGCGTCACGCTGCTCTACGCCACCGAGCCGTCCGCGCTTGCCGGCGAGGCGGCGGTGCAGCGGGATGCCGCGGCAGCGCTCGGCATCCCGGCTCTGGTCCACGGCCGTGGAGCCGTGGACTACGGCGCGTACACCGGCATCGTGGACGCGCTGCTCGGCACGGGCGCGACCGGCGCGCCCCGCGGCGCTTACGCCGCGCTGATCCAGGCCGCCAATGACAGCGGCCTGCCAATTGTGTCCGCGGATATTCCGAGCGGACTGGACGCCGATTCCGGCGCGCGGCACGAGCCGTGCATCTCGGCCGCGGTGACGGTATGCCTCGCCTTTTTGAAGCGAGGCCTGGTGCAGTACCCCGGCGCCGAAGCGGCAGGCCGGGTGGTGGTCCGCTCCATCGGCATCCCGGCATCGCTGTGCCGGGAGCAGGGCGTCGGCACGTATCTGCTCACCCCGCACGTCCTTCGGACCGAGCTGGATGCGGACGTGTCCCGCTACCGCTCGCCGGACGGACACAAGGGCACCTACGGTCACGTCCTGACCGTAGGGGGCAGCCGCACGATGAGCGGCGCAGGTCTGCTCGCTTCCCGGGCAGCGCTTCGCGCGGGCTGCGGCCTGGTGACCTGGGCGCTCCCTGCAAGCCTGGTGCTGCCGCTGAACGGAGCCGCACCCGAGGTGATGCTCGCACCCGCCACAGGCGAAGAGAGCGGTGGCTACTGGAATGAGGCCTCTGCGGAACAGGTGCTGGAACTCGCCAAAACCCGTGATGTGCTGGCCGTAGGTCCGGGGCTTGGCCGCTTTGACAGAGATGCCAGGTGGCTCCGCCGTTTGTGGGAAGAATGGGAAGGGCCGCTGGTAGTGGATGCCGATGCGCTGAATATGCTGTCCGCAGCCGGTGATTTCGGCACCTGGAAGCAGCGCGGTGCGGCAACCGTGCTGACCCCGCATCCGGGGGAGATGTCCCGGATGCTGGATATCCCCACCGCCGAGCTGCAGCGGGACCGGATCGGTGCCGCCGCAGGGTTCGCGACCGAGCACGGGGTTACCCTCGTGCTCAAGGGGGCGCATACCGTCGTGGCTTCGCCGGACGGACAAGCCTACATCAACCCAACCGGCACCTCCGGCATGGCGACCGGAGGTGCCGGGGACGTGCTGACCGGCATCATTGCCAGCCTGCTGGCGCAAGGATATGCCGGTCCGTCTGCAGCCGCGCTTGGCGTGTGGCTGCATGGCCGTGCCGGCGAGCGGGCCGCGCGGCACCGGGGACATCCCGCCTCGGTCATCGCCGGGGATGTCATCGCAGCACTTTGAAGCGAAGAGCAAGGGAAGGGCCCTCGGAGGGCCCTTTTTGCATGGAAGGAAGCTATGGGCACTTGAATCAGATCACCCAGCATAAGAGGGGAACGGCCAAGGCAAAGAACGGGGTGGCCAGAGAATTGCTGGAGAACGTACGCTTCCCCCACAAGAAGAGCAGCAGTGTCAAGGCTCCCGCTGCTGCGCGCAGCCAGAGCTGCTCCGGATTCCCGCCTGTGAATAAGGCGAAGAACAGAAAACCGACCGCTCCGTACACGGCGGCTTGTTTACCCTTATGCAGGGAAGGCAGGAACGAGAGAATGGCATCCGCTGCAAGAGACGCGGTCAGCGCGTAACCGTATACCCAGTGCTCTTGCGGCATATAGAGGCCTAACCATTCCGAAGCTTGATCAGCGCTGGAAGGCCACACCCAATCAAGCAGGCTCAGCAGCAGCACAACGATGCCGGCACTGGCGAGCTTGTTTAATGCATAAAACCCCATGTCCATCCGGGCAGACCGTTTGGGAATTCCGGTGTTCATTGTACACATCCTCTGCTCGTTATTCATAGAATCCTCGGATGCTTGCGTCATCCATGCTAGCTGGTTACCATCTGCCCTCCGTTGACGTGAATAGCCTGACCCGTGACAAAAGAGGAGCAGATGGATGACGCCAGGTAAACATAGGCGGGTGCCAGCTCATAGGGCTGTGCAGCCCGCTTCATCGGTGAATTCGTTCCGAATACGGCGACCTCTTCAGCGGAGAAGCTGGATGGGATGAGCGGCGTCCAGACTGAGCCGGGAGCAACGGAATTGACGCGGATGCCTTGATCGACCAGCGAAAGGGCCAGGGATCGGGTAAGGGAAACAATGGCGCCTTTGGTTGAGGAATAGTCGATGAGCTCCTTTAAACCGTCATAGGCGGTGATGGAGGCCGTGTTGATGATCGACGCCCCGGATTTCATGTGGGGCAGCGCGGCCTGGATCATGAAGAAGAAGGGAAAGATATTCGTTTGATAGGTGTGATGGAGCTGTTCTTCCGTGATGTCCAAGATGCTGCGCTGCACATACTGGACGCCATGGTTGTTCACGAGAACATCCAGCTTGCCGAAGCAGGCTATCGTTTCGTTAACTACGGCTTCGCAGTTTTTTTTGTACCGCAGATCAATCTTCATTAAGATGCATCGTCTGCCGAACGATTCAATCCGTTGTTTCGTCACCTCCGCATCCGAAGTCTCATATAAGTATGGGATGACCAGGTCGGCCCCTTCCTTGGCGAAGGCAATGGCGGCCGCTTTGCCGATACCGCTGTCCCCCCCGGTCACAATGGCGATTTTGCCATCCAGTTTACCGCTGCCCCGGTACGCGGGATCTTCGCTGATCGGACGCGGAGACATTAGACTCTCGAGGCCCGGCTGGCAATTTTGATGCTGGGGAGGGAAAGCGATGGGCTGTTCCTTGCATTCGGTTTTGGAGCCAACGTAGGGAATGGGCTGTTGGGGCTTCATTTCATTCCTCCTTTTAGGTTGTTATCGTTGAACGTCGATGCTTTATCTCTATGCATTCGCCCAGTCCGGGGTGCCGTTTGTGAACAGAATAGGTGAAAGGTCGTGCGTAAAAGCTCGGGTTACAGATTTATTACGATGCCTTTCGGGCTATTGTGGTGAAATATGTCCAATTCGATCCAAGTGGGCAAAGGAGGTCGGTCACCTGATGAAACCCGTCAAGCGTTCAAAATTCCGCCTGTGGGCAGGCAAGCGGTATTTTACGTATCGGCGTTATTGGAAATGGTATCCGTGTCAGGGGAGGAATTGATCGCGGAATGGCGCTCCAGCGCCGTTCCGCTGCATCGCTATGAAGTATATGAACGGGATCATCACATTACCCCGGAAGTTTGGGGAGGATATGCGAGGCATAATGTCAAAGGCCGCAAAGTATTCAACAGGGAAGGCGATCTGATATCCGCTTTATGAAATGAGCGTAGTGATTTGCGAAATGCCAAGGTTCAACGGTGCTGCTGCATTGACAAAAGCGCGGACACATTGATACGATGATATTAATTCTGACAAGTTTGCTCTGATTTATGTTGGTAAACGTCGGATTTAAGAGTGACTGCTTATGGAAGGACTTTGTGGTTCTTTGTAAAGTCCTCCTTTTCTAAAAGATGTTGGCTAAGGCCGTCTGACTCTAAGTCGAGAGGATCTTACATAGCGATCTTATGAATGGATGAGATGGCGACACTATAAGATAAGCCGAGGTGAATGATTATGGCGAAAGCTGTTATTATTAACGGGAGTCCCACAGCCGGATCCCGATTGAATGCGATTATGGAGTATGCGGAGCAGGCATTGACTGCTGCGAATTTCGAGGTGAGCCGGATCGACGTGGCCGGGCTGCCGCCTGAGGATTTGATTCATACCAAGTTTGAGAGTGAGCATATTGTCAAAGCGAACGGGCTTGTGGCCGAGGCGGATGCCGTGATTGTGGCAAGTCCGGTTTATAAAGCTTCGTATACGGGCGTTCTGAAAACATTTTTAGACCTGATTCCGCAAAAAGGATTGGCCGGCAAAATCGTGCTTCCGATGTTCATCGGCGGCAGTCTCGCGCATCTGCTGGCGATTGATTATTCGCTTAAGCCCGTGCTTTCTTCGATCGGAGCCCGTCATATTCTAGGCGGTGTGTACGCGGTGGATGCCCAAGTGGCACGTACTGAGGACGGCGGATTTGATGTAGCAGAAGTGCTTCAGGAACGCTTGACCTCTGCCATGGAGGAATTGATTGAGGAAACCCGTTACCGGACAGAACGTGTTTAAGGATGGCATGAGTGAGCGGCAGGGGATATGAAAGCGATAGAGATCATATGGGGGGATACCATTTGCAAAAGCTAGTGTTTTTTGTCGGCGTGGCCGGTACAGGCAAGACAACTGTAGCCAAGAAGCTTGCAGTCCGTATACCGGCCGCCTTTCTCGACCGTGATACGGTGGGGGGACGCTTTGTTGAGAAGTTCCTGGAAAGTAACGGACTGGATCCGAACGATCGCGACTCTTCCTTCTATAAAGAGAACCTGCGCGATCTGGAATATGATACGACCAAGGACATTTGCATCGAGAACCTGGGTGCCGGACAAAATGTCTTTATGATTTCTCCGTTTACCGCGGAGCTCAAGAGCCGCGAATGGATTGAAGAAGTCATCGCATCGGCAGGGTTAACGAAGAGCGACGTTGACGTGAAGGTCATTGTGGTCGCGCTCAAAGACATGGATTTGCAGAAGGAACGGATCGTTGACAGACAGACCGAGCGGGATCAGTGGAAGCTGGATCATTGGGACGACTTCAAGAAGCGCGTCGATTTCGTTCCGGAAGTGAACTGGGACATTCCGCAGACGTCCATTAAGGTATTCGATAACAGCGGCGATCTGACGGAAGAGAAGGTCGAGGAGCTCTATCAATTTATCGTAAGCGAATAGCATATCGGAACAACAGCATTCGATGTAATATAAAAAAGTGCGTCATCCCAGGTGCCGGTGAGCCCTGTGATGGCGCATTTTTTTGAATATCGACGAGGCATCAACAGCTCTAAGGAATGCCTTGCTGTTATGGCAAAAAAAGAGGTGCTGCTCGTGTCCATTCTTCAGGAAAAGTTCCCATGCTTATGCTTGGAAATATCGATATCGAGCGATGGATCTGAATTGGAACCATTGCTGGAATGTTATATAGTAGACTAGTAATTATAGGCTTCACAATCAAGGAGGGAAAGCGCTTGGATAACGCTGCTATGCTTGCCTATCTGCGAAGCGTTGTGTTAATGAGGGATCGTGTCCCGTCATTTCATGAATATCCTTTTAATTTGCCGGCTGTTGCGGCTTTGGACGGACTCCATTTTCATCCGAAGGTCACTTATATCGTGGGCGAGAATGGTATGGGCAAATCCACGCTGCTGGAGGCGATCGCCACGGCCCTCGGGTTTAATCCGGAAGGAGGGACGATGAACTTCTCGTTCTCAACCGAGGAGACGCATTCCAAGCTTCATGAATATATACGAACCGTTCGAGGCGTACGCAAACCGCGTGACGGGTTTTTCTTTCGGGCAGAGAGCTATTATAACGTCGCGACGAATATCGACCAGTTGGATGCTGAAGAGTGCCTCGGCCGTCCTCCCATCAAAGATTCCTACGGCGGCAAATCGCTTCACCAGCAATCGCATGGAGAATCGTTTTTTGCCACTTTTTTGAACCGGTTTTGGGGGAATGGCCTGTATATTATGGACGAGCCGGAAGCGGCGTTGTCCCCATTTCGCCAAATGGCGCTGCTCAGACGCATCCATGACCTGGTCCAGGAAGATTCGCAGTTTATTATTTCCACGCATTCGCCGATTGTTATGGCCTATCCGGATTCCGTTATCTATAAGCTGACTTCCGAAGGGGTGGAAGAGTCGAGCTTGGAGGAAACGGATCATTATATGATTACGAAGGAATTTGTGAATCGCCGGGAAGCGATGCTTCATGAATTGTTTGCAGACGATGAAGAATAGCCATATATCAAGTGTGAAGGGTTCCGAAGGCGTTAGTTGGCCTTACCGGGGCCCTTTTTTGTATAACAGAGGGGATTTAGACTAGGCGAATCGTTATGAAGGGCATACCATGGGGGAGTTTTTCTGGAAGGGTGTCTTCTATAGAGATTATGGCGGCTCAGATCCCTGCAATGAACTTCGAATGATCTAAGTAGTTTAGTAATAAATCATGCATTAAAAGGGAGATACGGAAATGAAAACATGAAAATGGTGTTTACAAGTTAGAATCATTGAACTAAAATAAAATCGAGGTGAAATGCTCTGGAGAACGGAAGAGAAGCAAGCGTGGAGAGACTCATGGATATGTACCGTGAGTTATCGGATAAAATGACGAGGCATCGCGTCGTATCTTTTTTGAATCACTTGAGAAAGAACGATTTAACGATGAATCAATATAAGATCTTAAGTTTGATCGAGCAGCAGGGTCCGCTGCTTCCCAACCGGTTGGCTGAGCATATGGAACTTAAGGCTGCAACGATCACGTATTTGGTGGACGCTCTGGGACAGCGGGGATTGGTGGTTCGAACGCCCAATCCCAGTGATGGACGAAGCCATTATGTCAATCTTACGGCAGAAGGCCGGCAGCTTGTGCTCGATGCGCGCAGCGAGGGGGATTATGCCGTCATGGAATCCTTCAAGCAGTTGGATGAGGATGAGGCGGATAACCTGTACATTTTACTGCGATTGCTTGGCAAAAAATTATTTCCATAACCCTAGGACTGTACTCTTCGAATCCCGCCTCCAGCTCTGTTAACCAGATCCGGGCGGGGTTATTTTTTTTAGGAGGCTTCATGTGAATACACAAGATAAATCTTCATTTTGGCTTATTATGAGCGCTATTTTTTTCGGTAATTTTCTGGCGGTGCTCAGCATCACCACCATCAACGTGGCCTTTCCGGTTGTGATGGAGCAGTTCGATGCCACGCTGAGCACCACCCAATGGCTGATGGCCGGGTACCTGCTGGCAACGGGAATTGTGGCTCCCATCGTAGGCTACATGGGGGACCAGCTCAGTTATAAGAGGCTGTTTGTCCTGGCATTGATGGGTTTTACGCTCTCGTCGATATTATGCGTCGTGGCCTGGAATATTGAGACCTTGATTGCGTTCCGGATTACGCAAGGTGTGTTCGGCGGGATGATTATCCCGATTACGATGACCATCATCTACCAGGTATTCCCTCGGGAACGGCAAGCCTATGCCATGGGGCTATGGAGCCTGGCCTCCATGCTGGCACCGGTGATTGGGCCGACACTTGGCGGATGGCTGGTGCAATATTTTGGCTGGAAATCGATTTTCATTCTAAATGTTCCGATCGGTCTGATCTCGATTGTCATCGTAAGCAAATTCATTCCATTTTACCGACTGACTGGGAAGAAAAAGTTCGATTTCCTCGGATTCTTGACGGTGGTGGCGGGCAGTTCTCTTTTGCTCCTCTCCTTCAGCCATGGTAACGACTGGGGTTGGGGATCCTGGAAGACCCTGTCCCTGCTCATCTCCGGAGTCTTACTGCTGCTGTTCTTTATTAAGTGGGAGCTGCGGATTTCATCCCCGTTATTGCAGCTTAAAGTATTCAAATTCCCCCGTTTCCGGTACAGCTTGATTCTGAACTGCATCGTGACGATATCCCTGTATACGGGAACCTTGCTGGTGCCGCTCTATTTGCAGACCGTGCTGAAGCTGTCCCCGATGGATACCGGCCTGATCATGCTGCCGGGCGCGATTGTCATGGCAGCAGCGTCGCCGCTTATCGGTAAATTTTATGATCGGATCGGTCCATTCCGGCTGGTGATCACGGGAGTTCTCATCATTGTGGCAGCCACGCTCGCTTTCAGCGGAATCGGCACCCATACCTCGGTTCTGTATATTTCCTTGCTGCAGCTGGTTCGCTGCCTCGGCATTGCTTTATGCAATATGCCGTTAACGAACGCAGCGATGAGCGCGGTGTCCAGCGAATATTCAGGTCACGCATCGTCCATCACGAACTGGGCACGTCAAGGGCTTGCTTCGTTATCGATCGGCATATTCAGCGCATTGGTGGTATCCAGAACATCCTATTACATGGGCGCGGGGGCTTCGACCCAGCGTGCCGCAACAACAATGGGTATTGATGATGTGTTTATGATCGGAACGATGGTGGCTGTTATTGCCATACCTCTTACATTTTTGTTACGGGTCAAAAAGAAAAAATCGGTTCACCCTGTCGCGCTCTGACCCAGCGTTCATCGGCCATGTTGAGAAGATGATCCTTCGGGCTGTTGAAGCTTAGCGCAAGACTGGGTAACTCGAAAGGTATCAAGCGATTGAACGGGGTTGGTTGAACTGCATCATTGGCGTCATGCACAACCTCAAGTTATAGTCAAATAGGACGTTATCCGATGAGAGGGCAGCTGAAGGGCTGCTCTCTTTTTTGCTATCACCCGTCAATGGATTGGACGAATTATGACAACGCTGTTCTTTTATTGAATTCGCGGTCTGTGGTAGGGTGAAGTATACGAATGTGCAGGTGGTAGGAGGAGCTTATGGAATTTATACGGAAGCTGTGGATTTTCGGTTATCAGCAGGCCTTGTCCTGCATATTTCCAGTGATTATCTTCGGCGCGCTGGGACTGACCAAGGTGATTGAAATTCCCGGTTTGGCGCGGTATGATCTCATCCTTCTCATATGTGTACTGGCACAAATCGGGATGTTGGTGAGCAAGCTGGAGACATGGGATGAGCTGAAGGTCATCTGTGTCTTTCACATCATCGGTTTGATGCTGGAGCTGTATAAAGTGCATATGGGCTCATGGTCTTACCCGGAGGAGGGCTGGAGCAAAATCGGCGGCGTCCCGCTGTACAGCGGCTTTATGTACGCCAGCGTAGCCAGTTATATATGCCAGGCATGGCGCCGAATGAATTTGCGCATCACCGGCTGGCCGCTGCCTGTGCTGACCGTGCTGATCAGCGCAGCGATCTATGCCAACTTCTTTACCCATCACTACGTGTGGGATGCACGCTGGCTTCTCATGGCATTGTTGTTCGTGGTTTTTGGCAGAACCATGGTGTATTTTGATGTGGACGGAAAAACCCTGCGGATGCCGCTGGTGCTGTCGTTTCTGCTGATTGGCTTTTTCATCTGGATCGCTGAGAATATTTCTACGTTTCTTGGGGCCTGGACCTATCCGGGTCAGGAGCGGACATGGAGCCTTGTGCATATCGGCAAAATCAGCTCGTGGTTTCTGCTGGTGGTGATCAGTGTCATTATTGTGGCTCAGCTGAAGCATCTGAAACAGGGCAGAGGACCTGCCAAAGACAATCCGAAGGGAACGGTCATGTGAATCCAGTTTAGCGGATTTGACCATTCATGCGAAATCATGTATCCTATGGCTAATTAAGGTATGGAAGACTAACGTTGCGACTCGAGCTGTAAGGCGAGAGATTTTTTATGAACATAGATGTTTGGAACAGATGAACCGCGCGAAGCAGAAGGGAGGAGTATTCACATGAAAAAAAGATCATTGGCGTCTTTGGCAAAAGGCATGGGATACTCCACCGCTGTTTTCTTTGATCCGTCCGATCATGGGAGAAGTGTGTCCAAAATCGGATATTCAGCGATCAAGGATCCTTCCATTCGGTAACCGGATGAGGATACAGTGGAATTGAACACCACAGGTCGCTTGCTTGTGGTTGCATAGATCGGCATGTACACCACAGGTGCGCTGTGGTGTTTTTTTTGTGTTTCTAATGCTTCAAACAGAGGAGAGGATACTATGTTCATGCAAGGGAAACAGGTTTATGTCAAGTCGGTAGAGGAGTCGGATGTAGAGGCACTGCTGAAGCTTGAGAAGGATAACCGGGACTTTTTTCAGAGGTTCACGGGCTTAAGGGAAGAGAGTTTCTACACCCATCAGGGACAACTTGAGCAGATCCGAAAGGCCCTGGAAGCCAGTAAGGCAGATCAAGGGTATGTTTATGTGATTGGACTGCGGGACTCCGGAGATATTATCGGCGAGATTATGCTGACCGAAGTGGTGCGGGGGAATCTGCAGGGCTGCTGGATCGGTTATTTTCTGGACCAAAACCATAACGGAAAGGGTTATATGACCGAAGCGGTTCAATTGGTAGTGAAGTTTGCCTTTCAGGAATTGAAGCTTCACCGGATTGAGGCCGGCGTGATGCCGCACAACCTGGGCTCGATCCAAGTGCTTTTGAAAGCTGGATTCCATAAAGAAGGCATTGCCCGGAAAAACGTGAAAATCAACGGGACATGGGAAGACCATCAGACGCTGGCTATTTTGAATGAAGCCGATGAGAAACAGCCGTCTCCAATTCAGCGGTACAATCCGCCTGTCATTGCCCCGCCGATCGGGCCTTATACCCATGTAACCAAGGTTCCGAGAGGGGCTGAGATGTTGGTCTTCTCCGGTCAGGTGGGAACCGACAGGGAGGGGAACTTGCCAGAAGATATGAAGCAGCAGGTGGAGAATACCTTGGCGAACATTGAGAGGTTATTGGCTGCGGAAGCGATGTCGGCGGATCATATCGTCAAAATTAACATTTGGGCGGCTCAGGAGGTCGACTGGGATCACTTCCACCAGGTATGGGAGAAATTCCACGGGGGGAAGGCGCCAGCCATGACGATGGCCTACGTACCGGCACTGGCGATGCCGTCCATTCAGGTAGAGATCGAGGTATGGGCAGCGAAGGGGTAAAACGACCAGGAGGATAGATCGAATCTTCAGCTCCTTGGTTTATTCGACAAGCGTCAAAATCTTTGTTCATTGTTGACAGACATATATTGGATATGTATATTGTAATTACCGACTATTTAGTCGGTAATTACAATGAGAGATGAGTGCATGTCATGGAAAAAAAATATGGCCTTCAACCGCCGATACCATTCAGCTTCAAATCTGTAGCAGGGTTCATCGTTATTTTTATTATTTGGCAAGGCGGCACTTTATTATGGTTAAATCTTGTTAATGCTTTGATTCCCGCTACTCGCTCAGGATTACCTAGTTTAATCACGCTTTATTTGTCTTTTTTATTCCTTATTCTCGGCATCTTCCTTGTCACCAAATATTTCTTCAAAATTCGTTTTAGAACATTTTTGTTTGAAGGTAAAAGGCCCGATTTCCGAAAGTTTGCGATTTATTTCTTGTGGTATTTTATGGCGCTTATCTTGTATTTGCTTGTCGATATCGTCGTTCATCCTCAAGCTTTTACGCTTCATTTTGATCCGCTTCCGTGGCTAGGTGTACTCATTGTTACCGCTCCTTTGATTTTAGTTCAAAGTGCTGCGGAAGAGATTTTGTTCAGAGGTTATATGTACCGTATGTTTAGATCATTAAGAGGCGGTGTATTCTGGTCCGTCTTCGTCACTTCCTTAACCTTTGCCCTGATCCATGGTTTTAACCCCGAAATGCTAAACTACGGGATTTTTGGACCGTTGTATTACCTGCTGGGGGCATTCTTTCTAGGAATCGTTGCCTACCACACCAATGGTCTGGCTGCTCCCATCGGGATCCATTTTGCCACGAACATTTTTAATACATCCATTTGGGGATATGGATCATCGACGCTGGAAAACATGGGGCTGCAAAATATTGTATACCGCCACACGCTAGATATGCCGTTTGCATTTTCTATGGTTTTTGCTATTGTTATCTCATATGGTGCTTTTCAATTTTTCAAGCATAAAAGGAACCGTTCATAAGGTTCCGGGAGGAGCTTATGACCAGAAGGCGCTTGCCAGCAGAAGAAGCAAAAACGATTATATTGAACCATGCCAAGTTATTATTTATTGAAAAAGGTTATGATCGAGCTACAATGGACGATTTATGTGTATCGACACAGATGAGTAAGGGCAATTTGTATCATCATTTTAAAAATAAAGAGGTACTCTTTCTCCAATTGCTTACCCAGCATACCGAACAAATGTCACAAAAGTGGCTTCGTTCGGCCGAGCAATCCACGTCTCCCAGCGAACAGTTGCTTGAAATGGCTGATTTATTCGGAAGAGATTGTGAAAGTCCCTTAATCCAAGCACTCGAAGAGTATGCTAAAACACTTTCAAGCGAATCCGAAGCATTGGCTACATTGAGAGAGATCACAGAAGCAGCCTATCGTGCGATTAGACAAGTGCTGCAAAAAGGGATCGAGCAAGGCGTTTTTATTAATGAAGATATCGAAACGTTGAGTTTTGGTGTGATGTCCACATTAGCTGGAGCAACGCAGCTCTGCCTAACGATGCCAAAATTAAGCGGGGATGAATATGCAGCCCTGCATGTCAATGCAATCAAGCTGCTTTTAAAGGGAATATCGATTGATGATCCCAACTGAAAAAAGAGAACACACTTGCTGAAAAATATTCATTGCTCGGACAATCGATGGTCGATAGATGTGCATCGTAGGCTTTCTTTACCCAGGCGATCTACTAGGCACTTCCCCCATCGATCCGGGTACAGCTTTTTTAGCAGCCTTCGGCTCTGCCTGGCGAATTCATCCAGAGTGGTGTCTTCAATGACGTGGCTGTTTCTAAACCGCTCCTTTAATTGCCCGCTCCTTTTTCTCCTGATGAAACTTCGTGAGATTCCAAGAAAAGCGCATGTCTTATGCTTGACGTAATGAAACATAATAGTTATTATATATCTGTAAAGTCCTTAATTGAGGTGATGTTGAATGAAGTACTCCAAGGCTACCGATTATGCCCTCCATACGATGCTCTTTCTTACTGCGGCGACGCCCCAAAAACCAATAGGTGTACAGCAGTTGGCGGAGCGACAAAGTGTGTCTCCAACCTATTTGTCCAAAATACTGACCAAGTTGGTGAAGGCGGGCATGATTGAATCGATAACGGGGGTGAATGGCGGCTATCGACTCAAACGAAATTGGGAAAATATTTCGTTCCTAGATATTATTCATGCGATTGAAGGTTCGGCTTCCTTGTTCGATTGCAGTTTCGATCATGGACCAGGATGCCCGATTCAAAAGGTGGTGTTATCGGCAGAAGAGAAGATGGAAGAACAGTTGAGAAATCAGAAAATGTCGGATCTTGTGCGGGAACATAATATAGTCATATAACACTTCTTTTTTTTAAGTCAATTAGCGACAATAAGTGTCTTTAAAATCTATAATATCCGATTTATAACTAACCGGGGTGGCTGCAGTCCTACATGAGCCGCGATTTGGATCAAGAAGCGGCCGTGCCGCCGGATGTGTCTGCCGATCGCATCATGAAACTTGTGATGGACCCAAAGGCATACCTTGGCGAACAGCATGAAGGACAAGAGTGACCCTGGCAAACGGGAAGGAGAGGAGACCATGAATATGAAAGCAATTGCGCTTGGACAATACGAGGGAGCGAAATATCATCCTTTTACGCATATTGATCACGAATTACAAACCATATTTGAACATATGGACGTTGAATGTACGGATGATTACGCCGTGCTTCAGAAGGATAAGCTGGAGGGCTATGATCTGTTCATATCGTACGCGGATTTTTCGGATCTGGAGATACCCGAAGATCAGGTGCAAGCGCTCATATCCTATGTGAGAAACGGCGGAGGGCTGCTAGTTATCCACAATGGTATTTCGCTGCAGCAAAGCAAAGAGCTGGAAAAGTTAATCGGCGGCAGGGTTACGGGACATCCGGAATATACGTCACTGCCAGTTCGATATAATCAAGGGAGTCACCCTATTGTAGAGAACTTAAGCGATTTTACGATAGATGAAGAACCGTTTCGGTTTGAGCTAAGTCCGCATGAATCGGCGGTTATACTTGCCGAATATGTGCATGATGGCCAGCGGTGGCCTGCTGCGTGGGCACATACATATGGCTCTGGCCGCGTGGTATATCTGATGCCGGGGCATCATCTTCCATCTTTCCAGGTAGAATCCGTGCGTAAGCTGATTCGGAATAGCGGAATGTGGGCTGCCCGGGAGAGCGTAGAGTAGAGATTCGACACACTAATTTTATGAAAACGTGCACCGCTATTAAAGGCGGAATTTTTTAGTGCGCCACGCATGGCGATTAACTAGGTGGCGAAATCCACAATTTAACCCATACGTGTCTTATTATCAAAAGGGGAGCGAGAAGATGGATGTATTCGAAAGCCAGTATGAATTGATCCAACGCACAAGGGAATCATTATTTAGTTATTGCGAAACTATGTCCCCCACAGATTATGTTAAAGAAGTTGAAACCTTAGGCGGAGTTTCTATTCGCAGTCTGCATGCTCATGTAGCCGATTGTTATAGGGTATGGTTGGGGAGCCGTGCCCTTGGTCAATCACTTCCCAAAATAAAACCAGAATTCGTTGACAATGTACAGGAAATGCGTGAAGTTTTTAAGAAAACGGATACCCTGGTTCATGAATTTCTGAATGAATTTAAAAACAAATGGGATCCTACCATTCCAGCATCCTGGCAGAGTAGCAGCGCAGAGTTAACTGAATTATGGCTTTTTACACACACCATCACCCACGAATTTCATCATAGAGGACAAATTGTAAAAATAGGCAGGCAACTCGGGTATATCCCGCCGAAAATGAACCTCGTTAAACCTTAGTGATTTCATGGAGATACTTTCGGCAAACGAAATCAGGAAAATATTACTTTAAAGATGCCCGATTTAAAAGGTGGTGTTCTTTTTTAAACTAATTAAAGACAACAGATGCCTTTAAAGTCTATAATAATAAATTATTGCTGGGAGAGTGGAGAATATTCAAGCAGTGACGTCAGAAGCACAGCATAATGCGGTGCAAAAATATAAAGTTATTCCAATCATGATTTCCTTACTATTAAGCGGATTTATTGGGATGTTTAACGAGACGGCTTTAAACGTAGTGCTCAGCGATTTAATCAACCAGTTTCATATCACCGCCGCAACGGCCCAATGGCTGACAACAGGTTACTTACTGACCCTCGGCATATTGGTTCCGATATCCGGGTTGTTTCTCCAATGGTTTTCAACCAGACAATTGTTCACGGCTTCGCTCCTATTGGCTTTACTCGGCACAGCGGTGGCGACCGTCTCACCGGGATTTGAGTTGCTCATGATTGCACGGGTCATTCAAGCTGCGGGCGTAGCGCTCATCCTGCCGCTGATGTTTCATACAGTGCTGGTCATTGTTCCACCTGAGAGGAGGGGGACGACCTACGGGCTGATCGGGCTTGTCCTTGTGGTTGCTCCTGCTGTCGGACCTACCCTTTCCGGTCTGTTGATCGAGCAGCTTAGCTGGAACTGGATTTTCGGATTGACTCTTCCCGTTTTGGCGTTTTCTCTTCTGTTTGGAATGCGATATATGCAAAATATAACGACGATTACCAAGCCGAAAATAGATATCTATTCGCTTATCTTATCCACGCTTGGCTTCGGCGGAATTGTATTTGCTTTTAGCAGTGCAGGGGAAGGGGAAGGAGGACTTGGAGCGCCCAAGGTCGTGATCCCGATGATTGTCGGCATATTGTCGATTTTGATATTTGCGGTACGGCAATTGCGAATGAAGCAGCCGATGATGGATTTGAGGGCATTCAAACAGCCTATGTTTACGGTTGGCACTGTTATGCTTATGATTGCCGTAATGGTGATGATGGCAGCCATGATTATGTTGCCCTTGTACTTGATCAGAGGTCTCGGACTTAACGCTTTTTCGGCCGGACTTGTTTTGTTGACCGGGGGGGTTGTGAACGCGATCACGCAACCGATTATGGGCAGAATATTCGATAAATTTGGGCCGAGATGGGTTGTTCCCGCTGGTATGGCCTTGATATCCGTCGTTCTCTGGTTTCTCTCAGGAATTACGACAACGACGACAATAACCCAAATCATTGTGCTTCACACCTTTTTGATGATCGGGATCTCTATGGTCTGGATGCCTTCGCAGGCGAATGGACTGAACCAATTGCCTCCTTCACTTTACCCGCACGGTAGCGCAATTATGAATACGGTCCAGCAGGTGGCGGGTGCGATCGGCATAGCGGTTGCGGTAAGTATCATGTCTATGGGCATGAGCAGCTTTCTGAAGCAAACGGCAGACCAGGCGGACCCTGCTAACGCCGCGCTTGCTTTGACAGAAGGTATACAACATGTTTTTGATATTGCTGTTGTTGTTGCGATTGTAGGTTTCGTCTTTTCTCTTTTCATGAAGCGTGTTCACATAGCGGAGCAGAAATAATCCTCAATGTTTGAAATTTGAAAATCAACCAGCGCGGCCAGCAGTTTCAGCGGCACGGAACCGGTCACGTACGAAATGTCACCTTCATAAATTCTATGATGACATAGTATTGTATTACATTGTATTGTAGCCGATCATATGATATAAAAAACCTCCGTGATCCCTTAAGGGATCACGGAGGTTTTTGTATATGGAGAGGATCTTATAGATCGTCAAAACCGTTGTCGTCGCCAACTTTGCCGTAGTTACGGGATTTAGCTTCGAAGAAGTCGGTCTTTGTCGCGTTAAGGGCTTCATCGGAGAAAGGCTTGATCCATGGCATGCAGTTAACGTCCACACCTTCGTAAGCTTTTTCCAGACCCATCATGGTGATGCGACGGTTCGCGATGTACTTGATGTAATCGCCCAATTCGTTCAGATCGATGCCGCGCACATTGCTGAGCGTGTAGTGGGCCCAGTTGGTTTCGAGCTCGACAGCACGGTCAATGGTGCGGTACAGGTAGTCGATGTTCTCTTTGGAGTTCAGCTCAGGGAAATCCTTGAGCAACTGCTTGAACACTTCGGCGAAGAAGTAGCAGTGCTGGTTCTCGTCACGCTGAATATAGGAGATCATCTGGCTGGTTGCCATCATCTTCTGGTCCCGAGCCAGGTTGTAGAAGAAGGCAAACGTGCTATAGAAGAAGATGCCTTCCAGGATCAGGTCGGCCACCATCGCTTCGAAGAAGGATTGCGGCGACGGATTGTCACGGAAGTTCTGATAGATATCCGAAATGAACTGATTGCGCTCCAGGAGAACCGGGTCATGCTTCCAGTATTCGAAGATTTCCTTCTGCTCTTGATCCGATACGATGGAGGAAAGCACGTAGGAATAGGATTGGTTGTGAACCACCTCTTGCTGACCGATGATGGCCGAGATCGCTTCGAGCGACGAATCGGTGAAGTAACGCTTCACGTCGCTGACAAACATCGTCTGCATGGAATCCAGAACAGCGAGCAGGGAGATGTTGATCTTGAAGGTGCGCTGCTCTTCAGGGTCCAGGCGCGGGAACTGCTGCGCATCCTTGGACATCGGAATCTCGTCCGCGATCCAGTGGTTCAGCAGCAGGACTTTGTACAGCTTATACATATGAGGCATCCGAATGTCGTTCCAGTTCAAGATCCCGGAGCATTCACCTTCAATGACGCGAGTGGAGCGGTTGGGTGCTTCGGTATTAAATATCTTTTGCATTTGCATGCCGATTTTCTCTCCTTGTATATCATAGTAGGGCGCGCAGAGGCGAAGCTGAGGGACAGGGACAACTCCCAGCATATTCACGGGACGGGTATCTGCACCGGGAAGGGAATCTGCACCGGGACGGGTATCCATCTCCAGCCGCTGTGGTCCGCCCTTTGCTTGAATGTATTTTTAAGGTTGCAAAGGGCTCCCAAAGGCGGACGTAAACTCTTCCGATTGGATACCCTTACCCTTGTAGTCTTCTATTAGAAAGCATATTCACTCCTGCTCAGCGGGAACACCCGCATGCAGCCGTTCGATGCTTGTAGTGAACCAAACTTCCAGCGATTCCCGAAGGGAAAGCGCTCCTAGCAAGATGTAACTCAACAACAAATCGCACGAAGTAA